>NZ_QBTZ01000001.1:2560000-2896428 GCF_003058055.1 Acidovorax sp. 107
GCAGCAAGGTCATTCGACCCAAGGCGCCACTGCCTATGTCACGCTGGAACCCTGCTCGCACCACGGACGTACCGGCCCTTGCTGCGACGCATTGATCCAAGCGGGAGTCGCCAAAGTCGTCGCATCGATCGCTGACCCCAACCCTGCCGTGGCGGGCAACGGATTCGCGCGACTGCGTGCTGCGGGGATAGCGGTGGAAGTAGGCCCCGGGGCAGAGGCGTCCCGTGAAATGAATCTTGGGTTCTTCAGCCGGATGATTCGCAAAACGCCCTGGGTGCGGATGAAGGCGGCCGCCTCGCTCGACGGTGTCACCGCATTGCCCAACGGAACCAGCCAATGGATCACCGGACCGGCGGCGCGTGCTGACGGACATGCCTGGCGCGCAAGGGCCTGCGCGGTGCTCACGGGCATCGGGACCGTGCTCGCGGACAACCCAAGACTGGATGTGAGGGATGTACCTACCGAACGTCAACCAACGTTGATTTTGGTGGACAGCGCGCTGGAGGCGCCCCTCAGCGCCCAACTTTTCGCGGCGAAACGCCCGGTCTATATCTATACAGCAGCCGCGCACAAGGAGAAGCGCGGCGCGCTGGAAGCCCAAGGCGCCATTGTGATCAGTCTGCCCAACAAGGCTGGCAAGGTGGATCTGGCAGCCATGGTGCAAGACCTTGGACGGCGGGACATCAATGAACTGCACGTAGAAGCGGGATACAAGCTCAATGGCTCGCTCCTGCGCGAGGGACTGGTCGATGAATTGCTGGTTTACCTCGCCCCCAAACTGATCGGCGAGGGTCTCGGATTGGCCCAGATGAACCCCATGACCGAGCTTTCCGAGGCGCATGCCCTCAGCTTTCACTCGGTGGACCGATTGGGGGACGACTTGCGCATTCTTGCTCGCGTGCAGGGACGCGACAGGTTCTGACGCCATCGCGGCGGTATGCGCGCTGAAATTTAGTGTTGGCCGAGGCCTTGCCCAAAGAGCACTGATTGCCGCGCCGTCAGGTCATTCAGGGCCGAGAAAATGCCTCGCCAGAGTGCGGCAAGGATAATCCCGCCCTATGGCACTTATCACCTTACTGGACGCCCAACTCGCATTTGGGCATGTTGCACTGCTGGATCACGCCGGCTTTTCTCTGGAGACCGCAGAGCGTGTCGGCCTGATCGGGCGCAATGGCGCGGGCAAATCATCCCTCCTCAAAATCCTGGGAGGGCTTGCCAAACCGGACGATGGCTCGTTGCAGGTGCAGCAAGGGGTGCGCATTGCCTTTGTGGCGCAAGAGCCTACGCTCGACCCTGGCGCCACCATTTTCAAGGCGGCCTCGGAAGGCCTGCAACGCGTGATCGCCATCCGCGATCAATACCTGTCGGGCGCAGATGGGCTGGATCTGGATGCCCTGCAGTCTGAAATCGAGGCCTACGACGCCTGGAACTGGGAGCAGCGCGTAGAAGAAACCCTGCAGCGATTGCATCTGGACCCCGAAGCCGTGGTGGGCACACTCTCGGGCGGTACCAAAAAGCGCGTAGCGCTGGCACAGGCGCTGGTGGCCCGCCCTGATGTGTTGCTGCTGGATGAGCCCACCAACCACCTGGATTTGGACTCCATCGAATGGCTGGAAGACCTGTTGCTGGACTTTCCCGGCAGCGTCGTGACCATTACCCATGACCGGTCGTTCCTGGACCGTGTGGCCACCCGCATCGTAGAGTTGGACCGAGGGCAGTTGCGCTCTTATCCTGGCAACTTTGCGCAGTACCAGATACAAAAGGAGGAGCAGTTGGCGCAAGAGGCGGTAATCGCCACCAAGGCCGACAAGCTCCTCGCGCAAGAGGAAGTGTGGATACGACGCGGCGTGGAAGCGCGCCGCACCCGCAGCCAAAGCCGCATCAGCCGACTCGAACAGTTGCGCGCACGCCGCGAGGCCCGCCGCGAAGTCGTCGGCAGCGTGCGTATGGACGTTGCCACCGGCAGCTCCAACGGGTACCAAGGCAAGATCGTGGCGGAACTGGAAGGAGTGGGCAAATCCTTCGGCGACAAAACCATCGTTCACAACTTTTCCGGGACGATTCTACGCGGTGACAAAGTGGGCTTGATCGGCCCGAACGGCGCTGGCAAAACCACGCTGCTCAAGATGATCCTGGGCGAATTGCAGGCCGACAAGGGCACCATCCGGCAGGGAGCAAACCTGCAGGTAGCCTACTTTGACCAGATGCGCCACGCCGTCAACCTAGATGCCACCCTGGAGGACTTCATCAGTCCCGGCAGCGAGTGGATCGAGATCGGCAACCAGCGCAAACACGTCAAGAGCTATCTGAGCGACTTTCTGTTCTCCCCGGCACGCGCTCACTCTCCGGTGCGGTCTCTGTCCGGCGGCGAGCGCAACCGCTTGCTGCTGGCCCGGCTGTTCGCCCGCCCTGCCAATGTGCTGGTTCTGGACGAACCCACAAACGACCTGGACATCGACACCCTGGACTTGCTGGAGGAACTGCTCGAAAACTACGAGGGCACAGTGTTCCTCGTCAGCCATGACCGCACCTTCCTCGACAACGTGGTGACCAGCACCATTGCTTTTGAGGGCAATGGCCTGTGGCGCGAGTACGAAGGTGGCGTTCAGGACTGGCTGCTGCAATCCAAACGCAGTCGGTCGTTGCAGGCGGCTGCGTCAGCACCTGCCAAACCATCCACCTCAGAAAATTCAGACCAAAACGCGTCGGAGCGCATATCAAATAAGCCTGTGCAGCTATCAAAAAAGAAGCTTAGCTACAAGGAACAGCGCGAGCTGGAACAACTGCCCGACCTGATCAGCTCGCTGGAGACTGAACAGAAGACCCTCCAGGAGGCCCTGGCGGACGGGTCACTGTTTGGCACCGACCCAGCCCGCGCAACCGCCATGACGACCAGAGCCGCAACCATCGACGAGGAACTCATGACGGCCCTGGAGCGCTGGACAGCCCTCTCTGAATAGGCACCGAGGCACTAGCGAGCTCCCGGCGGGGGAGCTCCTCCGGCCACGGACAGACCGCTGTGCCGCCCCTGCGCGCAGCGACCCCCTTAAATCCGGTGGTGGAGGCGGTCTGTCGTTCCGCGCAATCGGGCAATCAAAGCAGGGGCAATCTGCCCCAGCGGCAGCACTTCATCGGCAGCGCCGTGGGCAATGGCCTCGCGCGGCATGCCAAAGACGATGCAGGTCGCTTCGTCCTGAACGTAGTTGTAGCTGCCTGCGTCTTTCATTTCACGCATTGCCACCGCACCGTCATTGCCCATGCCCGTGAGCATGATGCCGAAGGCATTGCGCCCCACCACGGTCGCCGCGGACTTGAAGAGCACCTCCACTGAGGGCTTATGGCGGTTGACCGGCGGACCATCATCGACCACCGCCACATAGTTGGCGCCACTGCGGGCCACATGGAACTGGGTCCCGCCCGGGGCTATATACGCGTGGCCAGGCAAAATGCGCTCGCCATTCACGGCCTCTTTCACCGTGATCTGGCACAGCCCGTTCAAGCGGGCTGCAAAACTGGTGGTGAACCCGGGGGGCATGTGCTGGGTAATCACGATCGCCGGCGAGTCCGCCGGCATCTGGACCAGCACTTCCTTGATGGCTTCCGTGCCGCCCGTTGACGCCCCGATGCAGATGAGCTTTTCGGTGGACAGGCGCCCCAGCAAACCTACTGCGGGCACGGCGTGCGACACGGGAGCCCCAACGGCACCGCTGGCAGGTAAAGCGTCGCGCGCGGGCGCACGGCGCACCTGCGCGACGGCAGCAACGCGGATCTTGTCCACAATCTGTGTCGCCAGTTCATTGAGCCCGCTGGCCAGCCCCACGCGCGGCTTGGCCACAAAGTCCACAGCGCCCAACTCCAGCGCCTTCATCGTGACCTCCGCGCCGCGCTCGGTCAGCGTGGAGATCATCACTACCGGCATGGGCCGCAGGCGCATGAGGCGCCCCAGAAAATCAATACCGTCCATGCGCGGCATCTCGACATCCAGGGTGATGACATCCGGATCCAGCTCGCGAATCATCTCGCGCGCCACCAGAGGGTCGTTGGCAGTGCCAATGCACTCCATGTCACGCTGGCGGTTGATGATCTCTGACAGCAGACTGCGGACCAACGCCGAATCGTCCACCACGATCACCCGGATTTTCCTGCTCATTCACTCACACCCTTATCAAAACAGATCCACAGAACCACCCGACGTGGTCTTTGCCACAGTGGCCGCATTGCCACGAACCTCCTGGGCCACCAGGGCTTCGGGATGGGCATGTGCCAGCCGCTTGACCATGGCTTTGCCGGTCACCGGGAAAAAAACCACCTTGCGCGGGTAGATATCCAGCACATCCTCGGAGACGATCGGAATGCGCTCCGTGTGCAAATAGTTCAACACGAAATTGGTGTTGCGCTCCCCCACGTTCATGGTGGTGAAGTTGTGCATGACCTGGGCGCCCCCGAAAATCTTGGCCTGCATGGTTTCACGGCGGGCGCCGAGCTTGAGCATTTCATTGATCAATAGCTCCATGGCATACGAGCCGTACCGCCCCGACGCATCCGCCAGATCACCGTCGGGCAGCATGAAATGGTTCATGCCCCCAATGCGCGCGCGACTGTCCCACAGGCAGGCCGCGATGCATGACCCCAGCACCGTCATGATGACCATGTTCTCGTCCGACACAAAGTACTCGCCGGGGAGCACCTTCACCGCGTTGTGCTGAAAGTGGTGATCGAGGTAGAAAAACGAGGCCTCGCCTGGCTTGCGGCTGCGTGCCTTGAGCTCCTGCAGCGATGACTCCCGCGCGGGGGTATTGCCAGACACATAAATGTCGGCACTCAGCGGTGCAATGCGGGGAGCACGGCGCCTTTCGGAGGTGCCAAGCGCAGCAGGCGCACTGGTAGGAGATGAACCTGTGTAGATGTTGGTCATGGGTGCAATGTGCAGGACAACATGGACAGGTCAGCGGCGCTCGTACACCGTCTTGCCACGCAGGGTAAACAGGTCTTTGGACTCGCTGAAATTCTCGGCGTGCCCTACAAACAGCATACCGCCGGGCTTGAGCACTCGGTGGATTCTTTCGAGCACGCGCCGCTGCGTAGGGGCATCAAAGTAAATCATTACGTTACGGCAGAAGACCACATCAAAGGGTTCCTTGAACGGCCAATCGTCGCGAATGAGATTCACGCTCATGAAGTCAATGGCGCGCCGCAGTTCAGGCTTGGCACGGACCATGCCAGCGTTCCCGGCTTTGCCTTTGAGGAAAAACTTCTGCAGGCGCTCAGGGCTTAAGCCCTTGACGCTGTCGAGCCGGTACACACCCTGAGCAGCCGTCGCCAGCACGCGCGAATCAATGTCACTGGCCGTCAACTTGAAAGAAGCGTTGGCTCCCAGCGCCTCCAGTGCGGTGATCACGATGGAGTAGGGCTCTTCGCCAGTGGACGCCGCATTGCACCAAACCCTCCAGTTGGCCGATGGCTTGGACCGCAGGTGCGACGCAAAGATTTCAAAGTGATGCTGCTCACGGAAAAATGCCGTGAGGTTGGTGGTCAGCGCATTCACAAACTCCTGCCACTCCGGCCCATCATGGGTCTCCAGCCAGCTCAGGTAGTCGTGAAAGCTGGTGTGCCCGGTGTCGCGCAACCTCCGGGACAGGCGGCTGTACACCATCGCATGCTTGCCATCGTGCAAGCTGATGCCCGCGCGCTGGTAGATCAGGGCCTGAACCCGGGCAAAGTCCGCATTGGTCCAGACAAACTCCCGCCCCTGGGCCAGGGGGCCTGAGGGCGCTGCCGCTGCGGCCTGCGCGGGATCGCCCCTGGCCGGCCCTGACCGGGCTGACGCAGAAGCACTGGTGGTTTGGGCCATATTGATCGTCCGAGAGGAAGTCCTGTTCGCTCCAAAAGGTCTGCAAGCTCCGGCTCACAGCCTGACATGTGCCTGAGCCACCACTGGCTGCTGACTATTGCGCCTTATTCGTTGGCGGTCACCAAGCCCATGTCCACGCTGGACATGAGTTTTTCGATATCCAGCAAGATCAGCATGCGCTCGCCCACAGATCCCAGACCCAGAATGCAGCTGTTATCGATGGCACTCTCAATGTCTGGCGCTGAGCGGATGCTCTCTGGCGTCAGCTCCATCACGTCGCTCACGGAATCCACCACGATGCCGACCACCCGGTTGCGCAAGTTGAGGATGATGACCACCGTGAAACTGTTGTAGTCCGCTTGCGCACAATTGAACTTGATGCGCATGTCAACGATGGGAACGATCGTGCCGCGCAAATTGACTACGCCCTTGATGAAATCAGGGGCGTTCGCAATGCGCGTGGGTGGCTCGTAGCCACGGATTTCCTGCACCTTCAGGATATCGATGCCGTACTCTTCCTGGTCGAGGCGAAACGTCAGGTATTCACGCGCGCCCGTGGGCGCTGCATCTGCTGCTTTACCGATCACACTCATGGTGCATTCTCCTTTCATGACGGCGCAGCGCCTTTGGGCGCCAACGCCTGAATCTAGTGGCGCGCCCGGCGGACCAGGCCACCCGTGTCGAGAATCAACGCCACGGTGCCGTCGCCCAAAATGGTGGCGCCCGACACGTTGGGCACCTTGCGGTAGTTCGACTCCAGGTTCTTGACCACCACCTGGTGCTGGCCCAGCAACTCATCCACCAGCAGCGCCACACGGCTGCCGTCAGCTTCCACCACCACCATGATGTTGCTGGATTTGTTCAGATCGAAGCGCGGCACCTGGAAGATCTTCTCCAGCGCGATGACGGGCATGTATTCGTCACGCACCTTCACCAGCTGCGAGCCTTGCGCCACGGTGCTGACATCATCGGCGTTGACCTGGAAAGATTCGACCACCGATGACAAGGGGAGGATGTAAACCTCTTCACCCACACCCACCGACATGCCGTCCATGATGGCGAGCGTCAGTGGCAGGCGAACCGACACCTTCATGCCATAGCCCTCGGCAGAATCGATCTCGACAGAGCCGTTGAGCGCTGCAATGTTCCGCTTGACGACATCCATACCGACACCACGCCCGGACACATCGGTGACCTCGTCCGCCGTGGAGAAGCCGGGGGCGAAAATCAGTTGCCAGACCTCGGCATCGCTCATTTGCTCCGACACCTCGATGCCGCGCTCCTGGGCCTTGCTGAGGATTTTCTCGCGCGACAGACCGCGGCCATCATCGCGCACCTCAATCACAATGGAGCCGCCCTGGTGGGATGCGGACAACGTGATCGTTCCGTGCTCGGATTTGCCCTTGGCCAGGCGATCAGCAGGCATTTCAATCCCATGGTCGCAGCTGTTGCGAACCAAGTGGGTCAACGGGTCGGTGATTTTCTCGACAAGCCCCTTGTCCAGCTCGGTGGCTTCACCCAGGGTCACCAGTTCCACCTTCTTGCCCAGCTTGTTCGCCAGATCGCGCAACATGCGGGGGAAGCGGCTGAAAACGATGGACATTGGAATCATGCGGATAGACATCACCGACTCTTGCAAGTCGCGCGTGTTTCGATCCAGATCTGCCAGCCCGGCCAGCAATTGCTGATACGCCCCAGCATCGAGGCCCCGGCTGTTCTGCGCCAGCATGGCCTGCGTGATCACCAGCTCACCCACAAGGTTGATCAGTTGATCGACCTTCTTCACATCCACGCGGATGGTGGTGGACTCCATCTGGGCCTGCATCGCAGCCTTGGGCTCCGCCGCAGCCCTGGTGGCAGCCTTGGGAGCTTGCGGTGCTGGCGCATGCACGGCCCGTGTCGCCTCTCCGAGCGGCGCACCGGGCGCACCATTAAAGAAGCCGTAAGGTGCTTCCCCCCCGGAGGTATCCACGGCCGCTGTGGCCTCATCATCGGCACCTGCTGAACCGTCACCCGCTGCATCGCGGATCAGTACCTGCTCCTTGGCGACATGGAAGGCAAACAGGTCCAGCAAATCGTCGTTGGTAGAAGTCGTTTCCACCGCGAAGACCCGCGTATTGGGAGGACTGCCCGGAACATCGCGGATCGCGCCCAAACCGGGAATATCCCGGAACAACTCCTTGATCGCATCGGCCTGCTCGGGGCGATCCAGGGGGCCGATCTGGATTTCCAGTTGCCGCGCCTGCCCCGGCGCTGAGGAGGAGGAAGGCTTGGGCGCTGGAGCCGCCGCAACGGGAGCTGGTGCTGGAGCCGAAGGGGGAGGAGCAGCCACAACCGGCGCGGTGTCGCCAGGCACCAAGCCGGCGGCCAGGTCACTGATGCGACGAACCAGTGAGGTGGTCGAGACGGCCTCGCCCTGCCCCCCTGCCTGATGGCGCGCCAACAGGCTACGGGATGCGTCAGCAGACTCCAAAAGAACGTCCACCATCTGGGGGATGGGCTGCAGCTCATGGCGACGCAGACGGTCGAGCAGGGACTCCATCTGATGGGTCAGTTCGGCCACATCAGAGAAGCCGAAAGTGGCCGAGCCACCCTTGATCGAGTGTGCGCAGCGAAAAATTCCGTTGAGCTCCTCGTCGTTGGCACTGCTCAGGTCCAGATTGAGCAGCATCTGCTCCATCTGGTCGAGGTTCTCACCTGCTTCCTCGAAAAAGATCTGATAGAACTGGCTGAGATCGAAGTCAGCGCCAGCACCCGATCCTTCTTGGTAGGTTTCCGCCATGGTGGGCTCCTGTGTACTAAATGCTCTCAGTCAACCCGGCTCAGCGGATCACTTTCTGGATGACTTCGATCAGACGATTCGGATCAAAAGGTTTCACCAACCAGCCTGTCGCGCCCGCCGTGCGGCCCGCCTGCTTCATCTGGTCGCTCGACTCCGTCGTAAGAATCAGGATGGGAATCGTTTTGAACTTGGGGTGCTCACGCAGTTTCCGGGTCAGACCAATGCCGTCGAGGCGCGGCATATTCTGGTCGGCCAGAACCAGATCGATATTGTGCGTCTCGGCCTTTTCGAGGGCATCTTGCCCGTCCACTGCCTCCACGACGTGATAGCCGGCACCGGTGAGGGTGAACGACACCATTTTTCGCATGGAAGGTGAATCATCAACGGCAAGGATCGATTGCATGTACGGCTCCAACTGACTTGAATATATAAGGTAACCAGTGATGTGAACGTCAAAACAGGTCCACAGAACCTGCATCCATCTCGCTTTGGGTGACAGGGTTTGGCCTGTCGGGCGCCATCTCAGCAAAGGGCGCCGCGTCTTCACCTTCTTCGTGCCCCATGGCTTCCGAAGCCAGCCGAAAGGCGCAGCCCTGCAGCACCTTGGTGGTATGCCAGATCAGTTGGGAGGCCATGTCCTGGAACTGCAACTCCGTCACCGCACTGCGCAACGCTGCACGTGCAGCCACCAGTTCCGGTGAGTCTGCCACCACGGTATCGGTCAACAAGGAGTTCGCCTCGCCAAACCGCTCCAGCAGATTGTCGGTGGCGTGGTTCAGCAAACCTTCCAGGCGGTGCAGATCGTGCATTACGACCAGCAAGGAGTCCTGCAGCTCTGCCGCCACCATGACGGGAACCTGGACAGCAGGTCCTCCAGGCGTTGTTAGCGTAGATTGCATCGTTTCTCCATCGCAGCACGTAGCAGCAAAACACGCAAATACACAGGACTACGATACATGCATCAGTAACCTGCCAAGGCCCCCGAGCAAACCGGAGCGTCCGCGCCCATTGAACGCTGACGCGCAAACCATCCCAACCAGACAAACACCGTTGTTTGTTCCAATTTGTATCCTATGATAGCGCTCCTATGGGCCCTGCAACACCAGACCAGACCCTTGACATCCTGCATCTTGAAGACTCACCCGCCGATCACGAATTGGCAGCGCGTGTGTTGCGTCGATCCGGGCTCCAGTGCCACCTCCAGCGGGTCGATACGCTTCCAGAGTTCCAAAGGCTGACGGATAACGACAGCTTTGACATCATCTTGGCAGATTACCGCCTGCCAGGTTTCACCGCATTGGATGCCTGGGCCCATGTGGCGCAAAAACCGCAGCACCCCCCTTTCGTGCTGCTCTCGGGCGCCATCGGCGAGCCTGCAGCAGTAGACGCCATGCGCCTAGGGGTGGCGGACTATCTGCTCAAAGACGATATCCAGCGTCTGCCCCACGTGATCGCCAGGACCCTGGAGGTCCATGAAGCACGCAACGCGCGCGAGCAGGCCATTGCCGAGCTGGCGATGTCCCAGCGCCGTTTGGCTGAGTTGGCCGAACACCTGCAAACCTCCATAGAGCAAGAGCGTGCCTCCATCGCACGCGAAATCCACGATGACATTGGTGGTGCCCTGACGGCCGTGCGCTTCGATGTGGCCTGGATCGGACGCCACAGCACGGACCCGATCATGCAGGAGCATGCAACATCGGCGGCGGACATGCTGCAACATGCGATCGGCGCCAGCCAGCGCATCATGATGAACCTGCGCCCACCCATACTGGAGCAAGGTCTGGTGGCTGCTGTCCAGTGGCTGGCCACCGGCTTTGAGCGCAGGACTGGCATCCCCACTGGAGTGCAGAGCAGCAGCGACGCCATAGATACGCGTGCCGACATTCAACTGGTGGCGTACCGCACCGCCCAAGAGGCATTGACCAATATCTCCAAGCATGCGCAGCCCAGCAAGGTGGACATCGAACTGTCTGACAAGGAGGGGGTGCTGACCCTGGAGGTCACAGACGACGGCCGTGGCATGGATGCCACAGTGCGTGACAAACCCAAGGCCTTCGGGCTCAAGGGCCTTCAAGAGCGTGCGCGCACCGTAGGAGGGTGGCTGGACATCAGCAGCCGGCCCGGTCAGGGCACGTCGGTCATCCTGTCCATCCCGTTACCATCTCCCCTCACACCCGCACCAGGAGATGCCCCGTGATCCATGTCGTCTTGTGCGACGACCATGCCGTCCTGCGGCGCGGCATTCGCGACACACTCACCGAAGCGCCGGACATTCAGGTAACCGGCGAAGCGGGCGGATATTCAGAACTCCGTGATGTTCTGCGTACGGCCGCCTGTGACGTGCTGCTGCTGGACCTGAACATGCCTGGGCGCAGCGGCCTGGAAGTCTTGGCCAGCCTGCGAGAGACCCACTCCACCATCAAGGTGCTGGTGGTTTCGATGTACCCCGAGGACCAATACGCATTGCGCTGCCTCAAGGCAGGGGCCCAGGGTTATGCAAACAAGGCCGGCGACCCGGTCGAGCTCATTGCCGCCGTACGCACAGTGATGCAAGGGCGCAAATACCTCACTGCCGAAGTGGCTCAGATGCTGGCGGACAGCTTGGCCCAACCCACGCCAGAGGTGCCCCATGCGGCGCTTTCCGAGCGCGAACTGCAAACCCTGGTGAAGATTGCCTCGGGTCGGCGCTTGTCGGACATTGCCGAAGAGTTGATGCTGAGTCCCAAAACCGTGAGCGTCTACCGCTCACGGGTTCTCGAAAAACTGAAGCTCTCTAACAACGCGGAGCTGACTGTATACGCCATCCGCAACCAGCTTGTGTAGCTGCCAGCCTCATCTGCCGGCCGCAAAAAGATCCACCGCCTGCTGCATCAACGCCAGCACGGGCTGTTCCAGCATCGGGAGAGTTGCCGCGATGCCCAGCATCCCCACCGTGAGCGTGACCGGAAAACCCACCGCATAGATGTTCATCTGCGGCGCAACGCGCGAGATGATCCCCATGGTCAGGTTGACGAACAGCAGTAACGCAATCATGGGCATGGCGATCCAGAGCGCGCTGGAGAAGAGTGAAGCTCCCAGCTCATGCAACCTCATCTGCCCCAACGCCTGCAGAAAATTGCCGTCGACCGGGAAGCGGTCAAAACTCTTGACCACGGCCATCAGTATCAACAAATGGCCATTGATGACGACAAACAGCAGCATGGACATGTGACCAAAGAAACGGGCCACAGCGCTGATCTGTCCATTGGAGGTGGGGTCAAAAAATGAAGCAAAGTTGAGCCCCATCTGCAGCCCAATGATTTCGCCCGCCAGCTCGACCGCCGTGAACACCAGTCGCACCGAAAAGCCAATGGCGAGTCCCACGGCCACCTGCTGAGCGACCGCACCCAGAGCGCCTCGACCATTCACGCTGATGACAGGCTGTTCACCCAGCACACCTTGCGCGCACAAGGCCACCAGGAATGCGAGGCCGATCTTGACGCGCATGGGCACCACACGCATGGAAAACACCGGGGCCACAGAGAACAACGCCAACACCCGCAAAAAGGGCCACAGGATGGGCGACAGCCAGCCCATGATCTGTGCTTCGGAAAAGGTAATCATCGGCCCCCTCCCCTGGCGTCGCCGAGGTATCTTGAAAGCGATGGCAACCGATCTCCACGGGACACGGATTCCCACGAGCGCCAAGCCGGCCGCACGGTCCTCAGGCAGCCAGTTGCCCAGATTGACATGGCGCTACCCAATCATCGACGGGATTGATTCGATCGTCCTGCGGATGAAATCCACCAGCGTGCTGAGCATCCAGGGCCCCGCAATCGCAAACACCACCATGGCAGCAATCAACTTGGGCACAAAGGCCAGCGTGGCCTCATGGATCTGTGTGACCGCCTGGAAAATACTGACCAACAACCCCACAGCCATGACCACCCCCAGCACAGGCATGGAGATCATCAACAACAAGGTGAGGGCATCACGCCCGATGGTCAGCACCATTTGTGAGGTCATGGCGAAATCTTTCAGGTGACAAAGCTGGCAGCCAATGATCCGATCAGCAAATTCCAACCATCGGCCAGAACAAACAGCATGAGCTTGAATGGCAATGCCACCAACACCGGCGACAACATCATCATGCCCAGCGACATGAGGATGCTCGACACCACCATGTCGATGACCAGGAATGGAATGAAGATCATGAACCCGATCTGGAACGCCGATTTGAGCTCACTGGTCACAAAAGCCGGTACGAGCACACGGATCGGTGCAGTCTCAGCCGTCACGCTGGGATCCAGACGTGCGAGCCGGGAGAACAGCGCAAAGTCCGATTGCCGCGTCTGCTTGAGCATGAAGCTGCGCATGGGCGCCTCCGCTCGGTCCAGCGCCTGTTCAAAGCTGATCGTGTTGTTGGTGTAGGGGACATAAGCATCCTGGTACACCCGATCCAGGGTCGGCCCCATGACAAAAAAGGTAAGGAACAAAGACAGCCCGATGATGACCTGGTTGGGGGGCGCCGACTGTGTTCCCAAGGCCTGGCGCAGCAAGGACAACACAATCACGATCCGGGTAAAACCCGTCATCATCAGGAGCACGGCGGGCAAAAAAGACAGCGCCGTGAAAAACAGCAAGGTCTGTATCGGTACCGAGTAGCTTGCGCCAGAGGGCCCACTGCCCACCACCAATGGCAACGCCCCCGCCGTCTGCGCCCAGGCCGAGCCTTGAACTCCCAGCCCCAGCACAGCGACAGCCCAAGGCCACGAGCGCGCGGCCCATCGCGCCCCTTTGCCTAGGAACGAGGATTCGCGCTCAGACATGGGCAGACTTTCCAACCTCAGCGGAGGCTGATTGCATCTCCCGGGCAAACGATGGCCCCGCTGGCGACGCAGCAGCCACCGCATCACCGGCCCCCTTGCTGGCCAGCGGCAGCACATGCAGGCAACTGACCTGCTGCGCCGTCACCCCCAGCACCAGCCAGGTACGTGCATTTTCCGGGCCGACCTCCACGGTGACGACCCGCTGCTGGGGTCCGACGGCTACGGCAGACACCACGCGCGATGCCACCCCGGCGGCCAACGCCCCGGAGGATTGGCGCTGCTGCAGGCGACGCACCGCCCAGGGAAGCAAGGCCATGGCCCCCACAAAAAGCACCACAACCAGCAGCGTCTGGGTCATGCTCCCACTATCCACGGCTGACCCGGCGTAACCGCTCCGACGGAGTCACCACATCGGTCAGGCGGATACCGAACTTGTCGTTGACCACCACCACCTCGCCTTGTGCGATGAGGTAGCCGTTGACCAGCACATCCATGGGTTCGCCTGCCAGCGCATCCAGCTCCACCACTGAACCTTGTGCCAGCTGCAGGATGTACTTGATAGGTACCTTGGTGCGCCCCAACTCCACCGACAGTTGCACTGGAATGTCCAGCACCATGTTGATGTCGTTGACGGAGTCACCGCCCGCAGCGCCAGAGAACGGCCGCACAGGCTCTCCCGACAGCGGCCCGCCCTGCTCTGCATCCGCCGGCTTTTCGTCCGTTCGCTTCTGCTCTTCCAGCGCCTCAGCCCAACCCGCAAACGGATCATCCGCGCCTGCGTCCTTGTTGTCTTCTTCAGTTGCCATTTTTCTCTCCCAGCCAGCTCATGTCCGAAGTACGCAGACACTCTTCAATGCGAATGGCGTACTTGGAATTGTGGGTTCCATACTGGCATTCAAAAATTGGAACCCCTCCGATCGACGCACGGATACGGGGCTCACGGTCCAGTTCAATGAAGTCACCCGGCTTCATCGCCAGCAGTTGCTCGACGGTGGCATCGGCTTTCGCCAGCTCCGCCACCAGCGTAACTTCTGCAGACTGAATTTCACGCTTGAGCACGTTCACCCAGCGGCGGTCCACCTCGATGGAATCGCCCTGGGTGGACGAATACAGCACATCGCGGATGGGCTCCAGCGTTGCATAGGGCATGCAGATATGGATGGCGCCTGACAGGTCACCAATTTCCAACTGGAAGGCCGTGGACACCACAATCTCGCTGGGCGTGGCAATGTTGGCAAACTGGGGTTGCATTTCTGAGCGCTGGTACTCCAGCTCCAGCGGATAGATGCCCTGCCATGCCTTTTTGTATTCCGCACAGATCACATCCACCAACCGGTTGATGACACGCTGCTCCGTGGGCGAAAAATCACGGCCCTCAATGCGGGTCTGGAACTTGCCGACCCCGCCGTACAGCGTGTCGATGATGCCGAACACCAGCGAAGGCTCGCACACGATGAGCCCGCTACCGCGCAAGGGCCGAATCGCCACGATGTTGAAGTTCGTGGGCACCGCCAGCTCCCGCAGGAAGGCGCTGTAGCGTTGCACCGACACGGTCCCCACCGAAATCTCGGGGCTGCGGCGGATGAAATTGAACAGCCCGATGCGGAAGTTGCGCGCAAACCGCTCATTGACGATTTCCATCGTCGGCATGCGGCCGCGGACGATGCGTTCCTGGCTGGAGATGTCGTAGTTGCGGACCGAGCCCGCCTCGGCCACCTCTTCGACCGACTTCTGGCTTTCACCAGTGACCCCTTCCAGAAGGGCATCGACCTCTTCCTGCGAAAGAAATGAATCACTCATGGCTGGTCCTTACCCGGCGGGCTCATTGGATGATGAAGCTCGAGAAGAGCACCCTGCGCACCGGATTGCGCTCCGTGCGCTTGCGCGCGGCGGGACGCTCCTCGGCATCTCCGTCCTGCTCGGCGGCGGCCGCAGCCTTTGCACGCTCACGCTCTGACGGCACCGAGTAGCCCAGAGGCCGCGAGACCTCGCGCAAGATGTCGGTGGCCAGCTTCTCCTTGCCCTCGCGCTGCAGCAGCTCGGTGGACGTGCGCTGCGACACCAGCATCAGGATGCCGCTACGGATCGTAGGCAGATATTGCTTGACTTGGTCAGACGTTTTGGCGTCTTCCAGCTCCAGGGTGATGCCAATCTGCGCAAAACGGTCGCCGCCAGGATCGGCCAGGTTGACCACCATGTTTTCCATGGGCAGAAAGGTGGGGGCAACTTTTGGAGCCTCCTTGTGTGCCGCAGGGGCGCCGCCCTCCTCATCCTCAGCGGCGTGCGATCGGCTGGAGATGAACCACGCTGCAGCCCCCCCTCCGATCACCAGCACGGCCACCACCACGCCGATGATGATCAACAGCATCTTCTTGCTTTTGGCGGGCGCCGCTGCTGCGGGAGTATTGGCTGACACGATGGAATTCCTTGCGGTAGGGAGCTGCTGTGCAAGCGCTATCAAAGCGCAAGCACAACCGGGTAGCTCATTATTGGACGGGGGTGCAACCAATAATAGCCAGAATAAAAGCCCAAAACCATGGCATTCGCCGCGCTCATCTGCGCAGCCGGGCGAGACAAGTCAAACCGCAGCCTGTCCACGCCCTCATCAAATCAGACGAAGACGTCCACGGCGCGATCTGCCGCCCCACCGCCGCGCGCCAGCGAGACCGTGCCCCCAGGCACTGCAGACACTACCTGTGCCTGGCGCACTCCCTCTCGGGGGCGCTGCTGACCGGACTCCCGGCCCCCTCCACTGTCACGTGCCGATGTACCCACGGACATGCCGGACAGCACCAATCCCTCGCTGCGCAACAGATCGCTCAGCTGCGCCATGCTTTGGTCGAGCAGCTCCCGCGTCTGCGGCTGGTCGCTGCGGAATGACACATGCGCCTCATTGCCCGACAGAGACACGGATACCTCCACAGGTTGGCCATCACGTTGCAGGGTCAACTCCGCGTTCTGGGTCTTCTGATTCACCCAGTAGGCGACCTGCTCGGCAACCTGTTCTTCTGTGCCGAGGGCGGTAGGGTCGGTCAATGTCGTTGCATCAGTGAAATTAGCCGACTCCACAGGCGAAGCGCCTGATGCACCTTCGGACCAGGCTCCACCGCCCGCGCCATCTTCATGCGAACGTCCACCAGCCGAGGCTTCTGGCGCGCGCGCTGAGGCAACAGCCGCCAACAAACCGTCAGGGATGGGCGTACCGGCCTCGGCCCCAGTGGGACTGGAATGGGCAACGCCTGATCGCTCGGCCACAGAGCCAACGGGCAACCCGGAGAACGCCCGTTCTCCCGCGGAGGACGCCAACGCTACCGA
This sequence comes from Acidovorax sp. 107, assembly GCF_003058055.1. Taxonomy (NCBI): domain Bacteria; kingdom Pseudomonadati; phylum Pseudomonadota; class Betaproteobacteria; order Burkholderiales; family Comamonadaceae; genus Acidovorax; species Acidovorax sp. 107. The sequence continues at coordinate 2,576,757 of NZ_QBTZ01000001.1, forward strand.
GCCGCCATGAATCGCGCTGGAATGCGCTGCAGAGTCCCGCACGGTGGCTAAACCCAGCGCTGCATCGGCCATACCCGCGCCACCTGCTCGTTGAGCGCTGGCACTCTGCAAACGCGAGAATGTGCGCCCCAATGCAACCAATGCTCCTTGCGAAGGCTCTTCCCTGAGGTCAGCAGAGGCATCCAGCTTCGCAGTCTCAGCAACCAAACCCTGGGGAATACCCCCCAGCAGCAGGTCATTGAGCGCATTGCCTTGCGAACCCGGCTGCGCCACCGCCGTGATTCCTCCCAAACCTGAACTGGCAAGTTGAGACGTCCCCAAGCCTGTCTGCCCATTGGCCCCACCGGGCTCGTTCAGGTTTTGCATAGGTGCAAGTAACCCCTGCCATGCAACCATCGCTGAAGCATCTGCCGCAGCCAACGAGGCAGGATCAGCGCCGTTTTCGGTCAAAGGGATCACGGTATCGCCCGAGATCTCACCGTCCGACCCCTCCCCCAACGCCGCCAGCAGCGCCAAGAATCCGCCTGCGGCGGTCGGGTCGCCAGCATCTGCAGCCGACTGGGACGGCGATTTGGCGCGGGCCGCGTGCGCGGGCTGGGTCCCTTGCGAGGAAGCTACTTTGGTCGGTTCCATATTCAATTTTCCTGGCCTGCGGTGCGGTACTGCAGCGCGGCGCGTTCGTCGGTCTGCTTCTGGTCCCTGCGCAGTTGTTGCAGCGCGAGATCATTGCGCCGCTTGTCCACCACCTTGCGCAGACTGGCCAAACGTAGCTCTGCATCCAGCAAAGCACGCTGCGCAGCCTGCACCCGAGCTGAATGATCACCCACCACCCCGGTCTGGATGCTGGCCGCATGACCCAGCCGGTCCATGAAGTGATAGTGGTGGTACATCACTTCGGGTTGCACGGCCGTGTTGGCCTTCATGCCCCAGCGGGACTCGGTTTCACGGGCATAGTCCTGGAGCTGATCGAGTTGAGCGCGTGCCGCCTGCTCTGCAGCCAAGGTGTCCTGCAGCACTTGACGGGCCTCGTCCCGCTTGCGGGAGGCCACTTCAACGGCGACAGACAGGGCGTTGAGACTGGACATGAAGATTTACCTGTTCCGCCCTCAATGGTCCAGCACCGCCGCCATTGCGCCGACGCTGTGGTCCATGGAGGCTGCCTCGAACATGTCCTGCTGCAGAAAACCCGCCATCTGCGGCTGCAAGCGGATCGCCTCGTCCAGCGCGGGGTCCGAACCGCTCATGTAAGCCCCCACCTGCACCAGATCACGGCTCTTCTGATAGCGCGAATACACTGCACGAAACCGCCGCGCCAGATCAAAGTGCCCGCGCGACACCACGTTGTGCATGACCCGCGATGCCGATTGCTCGATGTCGATGGCCGGGAAATGCCCAGTCTCCGCCAAGGCGCGCGACAGCACAATGTGGCCGTCCAGAATGGCACGCGCTGCGTCCGCAATCGGGTCCTGCTGGTCATCGCCTTCCGACAGCACCGTATAGAACGCGGTGATGGAGCCCACCCCATGCAGACCATTGCCACTGCGTTCGACCAGCTGTGGCAGCTTGGCAAAACACGATGGCGGATACCCCTTGGTCGCAGGCGGCTCGCCGATGGCCAGAGCTATTTCCCGCTGCGCCATTGCGTAGCGAGTGAGCGAGTCCATGAGCAGCAGCACATGCTGGCCCTTGTCGCGGAAATGCTCTGCCACCGCAGTGGCATAGGCCGCCCCCTGCATGCGCAGCAGGGGCGGCGCGTCGGCGGGTGCAGCCACCACCACCGACCGCGCACGGCCTTCCTCTCCCAGGATGTCTTCCACAAACTCTTTGACTTCGCGTCCCCGCTCGCCAATGAGCCCCACCACAATCACGTCGGCCCGGGTGTAGCGGGCCATCATGCCCAGCAGCACACTCTTGCCCACGCCAGAGCCCGCAAACAACCCCAGGCGCTGACCGCGCCCCACGGTCAGCAAGGCATTGATGGCGCGCACGCCGGTATCCAGAGGCTCGCGCACCGGGTCGCGGTCCATGGCGTTGATCTGGCGCCGGCCCATGGGTTCGGACACCACATCCTGCACAGGTCCTCCGTGGTCAAGAGGAAGGCCCTGGGCATCCACCACGCGCCCCAGCAACCCGTCACCCATAGGCAAACGCAGCACACCAGCGCGCTGCACCGGTCGAGCAGGCTCTCCCAGGCGAGGCATAGGGATATAGGGCACAGCCGGCACCACGCTGGCGCCACTGGACAACCCGTGGATATCGCCCGCAGGCATCAGGAACGCGCGGTCGGCAGAGAATCCGACGACCTCAGCCAACACTGGCGCATGTCCGGGCATTTGCACCATGCATTGCGAACCCACGGGCACGCGGATACCTACCGCCTCCAGCACCAGGCCCGTCAGGCGAGTGAGCGTACCGCGCGTCTCCAGCGGCGTGCCTTCTGCAACTCGCTCGCGCGCGTCGTCCATGAAGCGGTCCCAGGCGGTGGGGGTTTCAACGGTCATCGCCATCTCCGCGGTCCCCATCGTCCCAGGGAGACTGCAACCCCAACGACGCGATCGCGCGCTGCCAGCGCTTGTCGATGCTGCCATCCACGACCGCGCCCGCCGACTCCACCAGGCAGCCGCCAGCAGGTACGGTGGCATCGGCCATCCATTGCACACCGGGCGCATTGATCTCTTCCCGCAGGGGTTCGGCCATGGCCTCCATATCCACCGGATTGAGCCGCACCGTGGCAGGACGCCCCTCGTTCACCAGCATGCCCACAGCCTCCCGTACCACAGGCAGCAAGGCATTGGGGTTGACCGACAGCTCCTGGCGTACCACCTGGCGCGCGATGTCGCACGCCAGTTCCAGCACCTGCTGCGCCATCTGCTGCTGCATGTCGATCAGGCTGGCGTCGAGGGTCTGCAGCACGCCCTGCAGGCGCTGGGCCGCCTCTTGTCCCTGCTGGGCAATGTATTCATCCATGCGGCGCTGCCACTCCAGCGCGGTCTGTGCCTGTCCCTGGGCAAAGCCCTCGGCATAGGCATCGTCGCAAGCCTGCTGGAGCAGCGCCTGCTGTGCCGCTTCGTCCAGCTCAACCGGCAGTTCTGCCACAGGCTCCGGTTCGGGCTCCGGCTCCACCAGGTCGGAGCCATCCACCGCAGCAAACTTCCACTGCTTGAAGTCGCCGACCTCCTCGCTAGGAATGAAGCGCGAATAGGACCGCTGGTTAGACGAAGGCATCATCACCACCGCCTCCGATCACGATCTGGCCTTCGTCGGACAGGCGACGCACCGTCTTGAGGATTTCCTTCTGCTGCGCCTCCACCTCGGACAGCCGCATCGGACCACGCGACTCGAGGTCCTCACGCAGCGCTTCAGCGGCGCGTGAAGACATGTTGGACAGGAATTTCTCGCGCAGTTCGGGCACCGCACCCTTGAGGGCCACGATGAGGGTTTCCGACGCCACTTCCTTGAGCACCGTCTGAATGGCCTTGTCGTCGAGTTTGAGCACGTCTTCGAACACGAACATCTTGTCCATGATCTTCTGGGCCAGGTCAGGGTCGTAGCCACGGATGGACTCGAGCACCACGGCATCCATGTTGCCGCCCAGCATGTTGATGATTTCTGCGGCCGCCTTGACGCCGCCCAGAGAGCTCTTGCGGATTTTGTCGCCACCCGCCAGGACCTTGAACAACACCTCGTTCAGGTCCTTGAGGGCCGTGGGCTGGATACCTTCGAGGGTGGCCACGCGCAGCAGGATCTCGCTGCGCTGGCGGTCCGTCAGGTGCATCAGGATGCCCGACGCCTGGTCGCTGTCCAAGTGCACCAGGATGGCGGCGACGATCTGCGGGTGCTCGTTGCGCAACAGCTCGGCCACCGACAGCGGGTCCATCCACTTGAGGCTCTCGATGCCCGAAACATCGCCACCCTGCAAGATCCGGTCAATCAGCAGCCCGGCCTTGTCGTCGCCGAGGGCACGCTTGAGCACAGCGCGCACGTAGTTGCCGGTGTCGGACACCAGCAGGCTCTGCGCCGCGGCTGCGTTGGAGAACTTGTTGATGACCTCGTCCACCTTCTCGCGCGACACCGAGCGCATGCGCGCGATGGTTTCGCCCAGCTTCTGCACCTCTTTGGGCGAGAAATGCTTGAACACCTCGGCGGCCTCTTCCTCGCCGAGGGACATCAGCATGATGGCGGCGTCGTGGAGTCCTTGGTCGTCCATGGTTGTCGTCCGTGCAATCGGTATCGGCCACTAAACGGGGTCGCCGTTCAGCCAGGTCTTGAGAATATTGGCGACCGCGACCGGGTTTTCCTTGGCCAGCGTGCGCGCGTCTTCCAGGCGCAGCTGCTCGGGGGTCGCTGGCAACACCTCGTCCTTGCGGACGGGTGCCGCCAATGCCGGACGCTCGGGGGTCTCTGCTTCCAGTGCATCCAGCTGACCGCCAGCCACCGACTTGGCGCCACCCGCCTTGGCCGGCGCCGCGCCCTTGAGTGCGGGACGCACCAGCCCCATCAGCACCAGAGCGGCAAACAGAACCGCGCCGACCGGCCAGGCAAAGGTCTTGGCCAGGTCCACCACCTCAGGCTGCTTCCACAGCGGGGTATCGGTAGCGGGCACAGCAGTGACCTGGAACGGTGTGTTCATCAGGTTCACCGAGTCGCCACGTTCACGGTTGAAGCCAATGGTCTCGCGCACCAGCGCCGTCATCTGCTCGATCTGCTCGGGCGTGAGCGCCTTGGTCACGGTCTTGCCCTTGTCTTCAGCCGACTGGTAGTTGACCACCACCGCAGCGCTCAGCCGCTTGACGGCGCCCGTGCTTCCACGGACCACCTTCACCGTCTTGTCCACTTCGTAGTTGGTGGTGGACTCGCGCTTGTTGGACTGCTCTTCGGTGCCCTGCTGCCCGCCCGCATTGGGCGCGGGGTTGGCACCGTTAATGGGCGCTGCGGAGGGAGCAGGAGGCTGGTTGGCGACAGCGCCCGGCACACCCGTGGCGGTCTTGGTCGCACTGCCACGGCTTTCCAGCACTTGCTGACTGCGCACAGCACTGGAGTCCGGTGTCTGGTTGGGGCGGAATTGCTCGGAGGTGGACTCGGTCTGGGAAAAATCCACCTCGGCCGTGACCTGGGCCTTGACGTTGTCGCGGCCGACCACAGGCTCCAGGATGTCCATGATGCGGCGCGAATACTGTTGCTCCAGCTGCTGCACATACAAGAGCTGCTGGGCATTGATTTCGGCACCGGCCGTGCTGTCGGGCGACTGAGAGAGCAGTTTGCCCGTGTCGTCCAGCACGCTCACGGCCGACGGCGCCAGCTCCGGCACACTGGAAGCCACCAGGTGCACGATACCCGCGAGCTGGGCGCGGTCCAGAATGCGCCCGGGGTGCAGACTCACCAGCACCGAGGCCGAGGGCTTTTGCTGCTCACGGAAAAACCCATTCTGGTTGGGCAAGGCCAGATGCACACGGGCGCTTTGCACCGACGACAGGGCCTGGATGGAACGGGTGAGTTCACCCTCCAACCCGCGCTGGAAGTTCAGGCGCTCCTGGAACTGCGTCATCCCGAACTTGCTGGATTCCATCAGCTCGAAACCCGCTACGGAGCCCTTGGGCAAGCCCTGAGTGGCCAACCGCAGGCGCACATCGTGCACCCGCTCCGCAGGGATCAGAATGGCGCCGCCGCCCTCCGAATACTTGTAGGGCACATTCATCTGGGACAACTGGGCCACCACGGCCCCGCCATCCTTGTCACCCAGATTGGAAAACAGCACCCGGTAGTCAGGCTGGCGCCCCATCACGACGGCCGCAACGGCTGCAGCCACCAGCAGCGCCACGCCCGCACCCAGCCGCATGCGCTGCGCCCGGTCGAGGGCGGACAGCCGCTGCAGCCAATTGGGGCTGGCCGGCGTCGGGAGCGGATTGAGAGGGACTTCAGCAACAGCAGACATCTTGCTTTCCATTAAAGCAGGCCCTGCAACAGACCTAGCGTGGGGTCGATTATTCGGTCACGCCCCCAAAATGTTCGCTGGATAAGCCGTCCGTTTGTCCATCTATTCAGCGCGATGCATGTTGGGCCGGTAGCTAGGATACGCAGCATACCGCCATTCCCCTACGGATACCGCCATGGACCTTCGCATCTCCAGCTCAACCGCCCCGCTGACGGGCGCTGGCGTCGCGCGCCGTGCCGCAGCGCCGCAAACCACGGGCAATGAAGTCGGCTTCTCCGGCGCACTCAAGGGCGCACTGCAATCTGTGAGCGCCGCGCAGAACAAATCGTCCGACATGCAAAAGGAGGTGCAAATGGAAAACCCCTCCGTGAGCCTCGAGGAGACCATGGTGGCCATCCAGAAAGCGCAAATCGGCTTTCAGGCCACTCTGCATGTACGCAACCGCATGGTGCAGGCGTACACAGACATCATGAACATGCAGGTGTGACGATGAGCGGGGCAGTGAGCCCTCGCCTCTCAACCGGCAACTGTGTGGCATCACGCTGCGCCAACACAAGAAACTATATTTTTGATAGCAACAAAGGCATATCGCACTAGCGCTTGGTACGAATTAGGCTCAAACCCCTGAGATTTGAGCGTTTGTAGACCGAAATTGCCCCCTGTGTTCAGCGCTGCGCGCCTTAAGAGCTTGCGGTTAGCACCGCCTGGCTACTAGGCCAGCACCCCACAAGCCACTCAACCCCTATAGACGCCCCCTTCGACGGTCAGGCCACTGCCTCGCAACAGCTTGTGCGTGCCGCGCAGCACGCACTCAATGCATCATCTGGGGCTGACCCTCGAACAAATGCTCAAACTGCGCGAGCCAAGGCTCGGCCAGGCAGCGGATCTGCGCATCGTTTCGCAATATGCGCTGCATGATGCGGGTCTTTTCACGGCGGTGCTCGGGCAGCAACTCGTGCTCTTGGGACTTGAAGCGCAACTGCTCGATCAGCACGGCACAAGCGCCTTCGTAACGCACCACACCATCCCAGTCCTTGAGCTTGGCGGCCTCCAGCATCTTGGCGCTGCTGTCTTCAATCGCCTTGTAATAGTCAATCAGCATGTGGGACATGGTCAGGCCTCCACCAGCACGGGCTGGCCCGAGACGGGTGCTTCGGCAGCACCTGCACCCGACTTCTTGATTTCATTCCATCCCGTTGCCACGGGCTCGATCAGGCGCATGACTTCTTGCATCATGGCATCGTCGTTGCGGGCGTTGGCCAGGATCAGACGGTGGATGCAATAGTCGTAAAGAGCGCCCAGGTTTTGGGCTAGCTCACCACCATCCACCTTGTCGAGCGCCGTGTTCAAGCCCTCCTCGATGATGCGAATAGCTTTGGAAACGGCGTTGACTTTGCACAGCACATCGCCACGCGCCATGGCGCCACGGGCCGTGGCAATGGAGTTGAGAACACCTTCATACAGCAAGCTGACCAGCTGGTGCTGGTCGATCGTGTGCATGCTGGTCTCTACGTTGATGCGCTGATAAGCGTTGGCTGCACGGGGGCTGTAGGCGCTGAACATGCTTGCATCCTTGCTATATGTTGTTTTATTTATCGACCAACGTCGGAAAAACTAAAGCAAAACTATCCAGACGACTTATTCCATGTCGTCACTTGCTGAGCAATGTAGGCATTCAGTGCATTCAGCTGACTCATCTGCTTGTCCAGTGCCGTGTAACGCGCTTTCAGGCTTGTTTCCAAGCGATCTGCTTGGTCGTTCACTCGCTGTATTTCCTGGGCATTCAACTTGAGAGACCCCTGAAGCAACTTGTCCTTGCTTGCAAAAAATCCGGTGGTGGACAGGAGACCAGCAGTCACAGCATTGATTTTTTCGGCAACACCGTCGTTGCCCCCTCCACTATCAGGCCCACGGAACATCGCTTTGACAGCATCTGGGTTCTCCAGCGCCTTGTTCAATTTGCTCGCGTTCACCTCCAGATCGCCGGTAGGGGACAAGTTGGAGAGCCCTCCGGCAGACACAACTCCGATGTCCGAAAGGCTACGAAACGGACCAGTCCCGCCAGCCAATGACTGGATGGCATTTCGCAAAGCATTCTGCAAGCCAATCGCCGTCGAATCCCCCTGCAGCAGACCGGCAGTCTTGGTGTCCTTATCGTACTTCGTGATGTTGTTCAGCGCTTGGTTAAGCGTGTTATAGGCCTTCACAAAAGCATCAATATTGCTTTTAACTGCCGTGTCATCTTTAGCCACGGTGATCTCAACAGGGGCCGTTGTTACCTTGACGGCATTGAATGTGACACCAGCCACGGTATTGACAAACTGATTGGTTGCAGAAGAAACCGCCATACCGTTGACCGTGGCTTGCGCATTGGCGCCCGCTTCAATTGCTGCACCGTTGACAAGACGCGATAGCCCTGACGCATCTGTGTTGTTGCCATCCCCGTCGGTCACAGAAAGCCGAAACCCTGCGTCCGCACCCGTTGTTTTGCTACGCAGTAGCAATCTTTCGCCAGATGCATCCGAAAGGATGGTTGCGGTAACGCCTACGTTAGCGCCATTGATCTTGCCCGCGACATCGGACAATTTGTCGTTAGGGCCGATACCAAGCTCAATAGAAGTGGCCGTACCTGCTGCAATTGTTTGGGGGGTTCCTAGCTCCAACTTCAAAGCTCCCACACCCAGAAAGCCCCCCACCGGAAGCAATGGAGCAGAGGCCATGGTCTGGGCCTTGGCGAGGCTTTGTACTTCCACACTGAATGATGTCGCAACAGTGCCACCTGTGGCGGTCGCCGAGACATAGTCCGTGTTCGACGAAGTCGTTGTTACAGCATTCCAACCGGTCACGCTATTGAGCTTGCTGACCGCAGCAGACAAATCGGAAACCATGGACTTGAGCTGCCCGAAGGTCGATATTTTTGCGCTCACGAACGAAGCCTGGTCGTTCAACCCATTTGTCTTAGTGATTGGAATTTTGACCGCATCCACGGAGGCCTTGATGAGTCCATTGACATCCACACTGCCACCAAGCCCCACGCCTATTGATGAAAAGCTAGCCATGATCCATCTCCTAAAAGCGTTGCGGGTTACAGCCAAGAATTATCGAAGACCTTTACGCCGACAGCCTGCAAAAAAACACCTGAGAACCCTGCCAATCTACCGCCTTGCGTTATTCTTTGCAAAGGCAAAAAAGCGGCGGCGAATCAATCACCGCCGCTTCGCACCCAAAACCCGTGCCCCAAAGGGCTGCGAGTTCCGGGTAGCCGATGAGCGCCTATTAACGCAGCAGAGCCAACACGCCTTGTGGCAACTGGTTGGCCTGGGCCACCATCGCCGTGCCGGCTTGTTGCAGAATTTGCGAGCGCGACAGGTTGGCAGTTTCTGCTGCGAAGTCAGCATCCAGGATACGTCCACGCGCCGCCGACGTGTTTTCCGACGTGCTTTGCAGGTTGTTCACGGTGCTCTCAAAACGCGCTTGCAAGGCGCCGTAGCTGGCGCGCTGGCCACTGATGGCCGACAGTGCGGCATCCACGATAGCCAAGGTGCGATTGGCTCCATCCACCGTACTGACGTCCATATTCTGAACAGTTTGAATCTGACTCGCCGTCGAAGTGGCGGCCAACAGGAAACCACCCGACGCACCGCCGGCTGAGTCCACTGCACTGAACGACTTCGACGAATCGAGAGTAATCTGACCGGTGGCCACGAGGTCGTCTGTACCGAACGCGCCCGCACCTGCTGCACCAGCAATACCTGCACCAGCACCGCCAGCCAACGCAGTGCCATCTGCATTGGTAACGTCAATCGTGTTGGCAGCTACCGAATCGTTGACGATCTTGACGTCGTTACCAGCGGCGTTGGTCAACACCAAGCCATCCCCAGCGTCATTGACACGCGCTGTCACGCCCGTTTTGGCAGCGGCGTCGTTAAATGCCTTGGCAGCGTCGCTCAGGCCGTCATTATTGAGTTGCGCGCCCACGGTGAACGAGATCGTCACGGCTTGGCCCGTAGCGTTATCCGACGCCACCTTGAGCGTGTAAGACGATCCAGCAGTCAAACCGCCCAGACCGATTTCCGTGCGTGCCGTAGCGCTGACGCCGGTCTTTTCAGTTTGTGCGTTGACCAGCGCCGCCACATCTTTTGCCGACGCGGCTGCAGCGTAAGTGATTTGCTGGCTGCCATAAGCGCCGTTTACGTCCAGGGTACCGCCAGTGATTGCGGAGGCGCCCACATCACCCTGAGCCACTACAGCACCGGCGGTGCTGCCCAGCGTCAGATCGCCAGCGCCACCCGTGGTGGTTGCAGCCGTGGCACCCACGCGGTAGTTGCCGTAAGCGCTGGTGCTGAAGTTGGAAGAGGTTGCAGTGATGGTCTGGTTGGCATTGGCGCCGACCTGGAAAGCTGCGCTGGTGAACGAACCATCCAGCAGCTTGCGACCGTTGAAGTCGGTGGTTTTGGCAATACGGTCCAGCTCGGAAGTGAGCTGGTTCACTTCGGCATTCAGCGCCTGGCGGTCAGAAGCCGAGTTGGTGGCGTTGGCCGACTGCACTGCCAGTTCACGAACACGTTGCAGGATGTTGCCGGAAGATGCGAGCGCGCCTTCAGCAGTTTGCGCCAAAGAGATACCGTCGTTCGCATTGCGTACAGCCTGGTTCAGACCACGGATTTGCGAGGTGAAGCGCTCCGAGATGGCCAAGCCAGCAGCGTCGTCTTTGGCGCTGTTGATGCGCAGGCCAGAAGACAAACGCTGAATGGAAGTGTTGAGCGACGCTTGGCTCATGCCCAAGTTGCGCTGGGCCGTCAAAGAAGCGACGTTGGTGTTGATGGTAGCTGCCATGGCAAATCTCCTGAAAAGAACTGACTGAATATGGCGTTGCCGCCAACCTGGTGCCAGGCAAGGCACCCGGCTATACGGTTCACAGCGCCAGCCTGGCTTCTGTAGAACGGCGGGTCAATTACGTCCCGTTGCAAATGTTTTCGGTTGCTGGCGAGAAAACTTTAGGGCGGAACGCACAAGTTACGGGGTTTTTGTGCTCTTTATCCCGCCACTGCGCTGGGCATCGGACTTTCACAATTCACCCATCGTTCCCGTCTTGTCTGCCGGACGGTGGGGCTTCTACCGGCGCAGATTTGGTTTTCAAAGCCTTTAAGGAGCATATCCATGGCAGCCACTATCAACACCAACGTCAGCTCCCTGACTGCCCAGCGCAACTTGAGCATGAGCCAAGCGTCTCTGAGCACTTCCATTCAGCGCTTGTCTTCTGGCCTGCGCATCAACAGCGCCAAAGACGACGCCGCGGGCCTCGCGATCTCGGAACGCTTCACCACCCAGATTCGCGGCATGAATCAAGCCGCCCGCAATGCCAATGACGGCATATCGCTCGCACAGGTGGCAGAAGGTGCACTGGGCGGCGCTGGCAACATTCTGCAGCGCATTCGTGAATTGTCGGTGCAATCAGCCAACGCCACCAATTCGGCTTCTGACCGCCAGGCGCTGAATGCCGAAGTGAACCAGCTCACTTCCGAATTGGACCGCATTGCCAAAACCACAGAGTTCAATGGTCGCAAGCTACTGGACGGCTCGTTCACCAGCGCGGCATTCCAGGTCGGTGCCAATGCCAACCAGACCATTACAGCCACTTCTTCGAATTTCAGCACCAACGCCTACGGCAACTACCGCATTGGAGGCACAGCGGCCACCACGACGGGTGGTGCCGGCGATTTGACGCTGGGCAGCACGCCCAACGCAGTAGTCGCACAAGGTGTCATCGGAGCGTCCGCCATTACCGGCAGCACACTGACTGTCAATGGCGCGTATGGCAGCGTCGCCATCCCCTACCCTGCCGGCGCTTCGGCCAAGGATACGGCGGCGCTGGTCAATGCACAAACCGAAAAAACCGGGGTGAGTGCCAGCGCGCGCACGGAAATTGGCCTGTCGGGCCTGACTGCCGCCACCTCCTACACCCTCAAGCTCGCCTCGGACAACGGTGATGCGCAGGCGGTCACCATTTCCTTCACCGTGGGTAGCCCGATCAACAACGATGGTTTGAGCGACGCCGCCAAGGCATTCAACGACGCGGCGGCCAAAACTGGCGTCGTTGCCCGGGTGAATGACGGCGGAACGGGCCTAGTGCTGACCAATGCAGCGGGCAATGACATCAAGATCGCCAATGACTCGCTGGCGGCCAACACCATCGATATCACGGATGCTGCGGGGGGTGCGTTGATTGGGGGCGCAGGCGCGGGGATTGCAGGAAACGGCGGCGCCGCCACCGTCCCAGGCACCGCACTGGTAGTTACCGGCCAGATCACACTCGACTCGTCAAAATCCTTCAGCGCAATCGATGCCGCTGGTGCTGCTGCAGGCGGGGGCTTTCTTGATATCGCGACCGCCGCAGGCAGCCAGATCCAGACCGTGCAAAACATGGACGTCAGCACTGTGGATGGCGCCAACCGCACGCTCGCCATCGTGGATTCAGCCATCGCAGCCATCAGCGGGCAACGCGCCAACTATGGCGCCTTGCAGGCGCGCTTCGAAACGGCCATCGCCAACCTGAACGTGTCGTCGGAGAACATGTCGGCAGCGCGTGGACGCATCCAGGACGCCGACTTTGCCGCTGAAACTGCCAACCTGTCGCGTGCCCAGATCCTGCAACAGGCCGGCACCGCAATGGTCGCCCAGGCCAATCAGATTCCCCAGGGCGTATTGGCACTTTTGAAGGGTTAAGCGCCAAGTGGACAAGCCGGCGCCTCAAACAAATGAGCAGCCATAGCCCACCCACAGAGCATAAGAGGCCAATTTGGCCTCTTTTTTTTGAACCACCTGCCCGTGCCATGCGCTAGCATGAGTGAACTGTCGAGCCCCTACAGTCATTCGGTCCTTGGCCCCGGCTACTGCAATCCGATACATTTAAGAACAATGCGCTCGCGCCCTGATGTTCCTTCTGCAGGCGCACTGTCGGCAGCGCCTCTCCATTAGCCGTATCTCATACCGCACACAGCATGTTCGTCATCATCGGTTACGTCGTCTGCCTCGGCTGCATCTTCGGTGTTTACATCATGCACGGGGGCAATATCAGCGTGATTCTCAAGGCACTGCCCTTTGAGATCGTCACCATCCTGGGTGGCGCCCTGGGTGCGTTTGTGGTGAACAACCAGCCCAAGGTGATCAAGGCCACCCTGGCGGCCCTTCCGATGGCGCTCAAGGGCTCCAAGTACACCAAGGAGCGCTATATGGAGCTGATGGCCATGCTCTATGACATCCTGCAGAAAGCCCGCAAGGAGGGGCTGATGGCGATTGAAAAGGATGTCGAAGCGCCCCACGAATCCGAGATCTTCAAGAAATACCCCACGGTGGGTAGCGACCACCATGTGATCGAGTTCACCACCGACTACCTGCGCATGATGGTGTCGGGCAACCTCAACTCCCACGAGATCGAGGCGCTGATGGACAGCGAGATCGACACCCACCACCAGGAGGCCCATGCCCCCGTCGCGGCCCTCGCGCGCCTGGCGGGCGCCCTGCCCGCCTTCGGTATCGTGGCCGCCGTGCTGGGGGTGGTGAACACCATGGGCTCGGTGGGCCAGCCGCCTTCGGTGCTGGGGGGCATGATCGGTTCGGCGCTGGTGGGCACGTTCCTGGGCATTTTGCTGGCCTACGGTGTGGTGGAACCCCTGGGCGGTCTGGTCGAGCAAAAGACCGAGGACGCCGCCAAGGAGCTGCAATGCATCAAGTCCACCCTGTTGGCCAGCATGCAGGGGTACAACCCCGCCACGGCCATTGAGTTTGGCCGCAAGGTGCTCTTCTCCAACGTTCGCCCCAGCTTCACGGAACTGGAAGGGCATGTGAAGGGCAAAAAGTAAGCCTTCGCAGCCAGCACACCCGCCTCGCCACGCCCCAGCACCATGGCAGAAAAGAAACTCCAGCCCATCATCATCAAGCGCATCAAGAAAGGCGGCCATGCGGTGCATGGCGGTGCCTGGAAGATCGCGTACGCCGACTTCGTGACGGCCATGATGGCGTTCTTCCTGCTGATGTGGCTGCTGGGGTCCACAGCCAAGGGCGAGCTGCAGGGCATTGCCGCCTATTTTTCGTCACCGCTCAAGGTGGCGATGACGGGCGGGGATGGTGCCGGCAACAGCTCCAGCGTGATTCCGGGTGGTGGCAACGATCTGGCCAAGGTGCATGGTCAGGTGCGCCGCTCCGACGTGGAAGAGGCCAAGCAGCGCCGCATGAGCATCGATGCAGCGCGGGCAGAACGCGCCAGGCAGGACCAGGAACGCATCAAGGCCCTGGAGGCCAAGATCGATGCACTGATCACTGAAAACCCGCGCCTGAACGAGTACAAATCGCAGATTCGCATCGACATCACGCCCGACGGCCTGCAGATCCAGATCATCGACGACCAGAACCGCCCCATGTTCGACAGCGGCAGTGCGTTGGTAAAACCCTACATGCGGGACATCCTGCGTGAAATCGGCGCCGCCCTGGGGGGCGTCGAAAACCGCATCAGCCTCGCTGGCCACACCGACGCCGTGCCCTATGGCAACAGCGAAAAGGGTTACAGCAACTGGGAGCTCTCGGCAGACCGCGCCAACGCCTCGCGGCGGGAGCTGGTGTCTGCCGGCATGCCAGACGCTAAACTGGGCCGCGTGGTGGGCTTGGCCGCCAGTGATCTGCTGGATCCCAAGAACCCACGCTCTCCCTCCAACCGGCGCATCACCATCACGGTGTTGACCCGCGAGGCCGAAGAACGGCTCATGGGCAAAGGGATCCCCGAAATCACGTCTACAGAACTGTTGACGGAAAAGCGGGAAAATCCCCCCCCAAGCAGGTAACGGTTACGACTTGTCACCAAACCTGCCGCCTATGACAATGCTTACAGTAAATCTCGACTGAAAGGGTCCCAAGTGACCACAGCCCTTCGTTTTTTGATCGTTGACGACTTCTCCACCATGCGACGCATCGTTCGCAATCTGCTCAAAGAGAGCGGGTTTGCTGACGCCGATGAAGCCGAAGACGGCGTCGCTGCACTCAACAAGCTGCGCAACAGCAAGTTTGACTTTGTGGTGACCGACATCAACATGCCCAACATGAACGGCTTCCAGCTGCTGGCCGAGATCAAGAAGGACGACAAGCTCAAACACCTGCCCGTCCTGATGGTGACTGCCGAAGCCCGCAAGGAAGATATCGTTGCCGCCGCGCAGGGCGGCGCAGCGGGTTACATCGTCAAACCCTTCACCAAGGCGACTCTGGAAGAGAAGGTGACCTTGATTCTGAAGAAGATGGGGCTATGACACCATGGACGACACACCGGACAACAGCCAGCCTGCCGATGTTCACCACAAAATCGGCCTGCTGACGCGCCAGCTTCACGATTCCCTCAACGAACTGGGTTATGCCGACAAGCTGCGCGGCTCAATGGGCGAGTTGCCGGACGCCCAGAGCCGACTGTCCTACATCGCGCGCTTGACCGGGGAAGCCGCCGAAAAGGTGCTCAACCGCGTCGAACAGGCCAAGGCCCAGCACGACTACATCGCGACGGAAACGCGGCGGGTTGTCACCTCCCTGGTGGCCGACCCGGTGGCTGCCGTGGCCAAGGGCGAGATCTTCAACTTCCTGACCGACGTGGAGCGCGTGACCAAAGAGGCAGACACGCACCTCACGGAAATCATGATGGCGCAGGATTTTCACGACCTCACCGGCCAGGTGATTGCGCGCGTGGTGAATCTGGCGGCCACCATCGAAGAGCAGCTGGTGCAATTGCTCATCCAGACGGCCCCTCCCAACGCCCAGGTCGCCACCGAACCCGCTCGCGCTGCGCATCTGCAAGGCCCCGTCGTGGACCCGGAGAACACCCCCGACGTGGTCACCGACCAGTCCCAGGTGGACGATTTGCTGGCCAGCTTGGGCTTCTGACCCTGAAATTTCGGCATTTTTGGCTTCAAGTGCTAGTGCAGCATGCGCGGAGCGCTATCATTTTTGAAGTACCAGGGTGAGGGTATAAGGTGCAGCCCAGGTGAAGCCCCTCCACTGAAAGCACCCCGGGCACTACCGAAAAGAGGGGGCTGCAGCCCCCTTATCAGCCTTTAGATTTCCAGGTCGCTCACGACAATGGCATGACACCAGCCGTCATGCCACCATGGAATCCAGCCAAGAAAAAAGCCTCCCCGCGTCAGAGCGCAAGCTGCAAAAAGCGCGCGAAGACGGCCAAGGGGCGCGCTCGCGCGACCTGTCGCACCTGGCCATCCTGGGTGCGGGCGCCGCGTGCATGCTGCTGCTGGCCCCCCAACTGATGGACCGCCTGCAGTGGGCCATGAGCCAGCAGTTGGCGTTCAATGCCGCCACCGTGATGGCACCGGGCACCATGCTCTCCCGGCTGCAGGACATGGTCATCGTGGGCGTGATCGCCAGCACGGTGTTTGCCGCGCTGACCAGTGCCGCGGCGCTGATCAGCGCCATCGGGGCCGGTGGCTGGATCCTCAGCGCCAAGCCCATCACGCCGCAGTTCAGCCGCCTCAACCCGATCTCCGGGCTGGCCAACCTGTTTTCCAAGCAGCAGATGGCCAACGTGGCCAAGATGGTGCTGATGACAGCCATCCTGACCTATGTGGCCTGGAAGTTCCTGGGCAACAGCATCGAAACCGTCGCCATGCTGGTGCTGCAGCCCTCACCCATGGCCATTCGCCAGATTGCCGACTGGCTGACCTCGGGCATGAGCCTGTTGCTGCTCGTCGTGTTCCTGGCGGCGCTGGTGGACGTGCCCTTGCAGGCGTACTTCTTCAAGGAGCGACTGAAGATGTCGCACGAGGAAGTCAAGCAGGAGCACAAGGAGTCGGACGGCAACCCCCACACCAAGGGCCGCATCCGCCAGAAGCAGCGCGAGATCGCCGATCGCGCCAGCGTGGGCGCCGTGCCCAAGGCCGATTTTGTGGTGATGAACCCCACCCACTATGCGGTGGCCCTCAAGTACGACGAGAAGACCATGAGCGCGCCCCAGGTCATCTCGCGCGGCACCGACCTCATCGCCATGAAGATCCGTGACGTGGCCAAGGAGCACAACGTGCCCGTGCTGCAGTCACCCATGCTGGCCCGCGCACTGTATGCCCATGCCGAACTGGACCAGGCCATCCCCGCCACGCTCTACACCGCCGTGGCCCAGGTGCTCGCCTATGTGTACCGCCTGAAGGCCGCGCTGCGTGGCGAAGGCCGCATGCCCGACAGCCTGGTGGAGCCTTTCGTGCCGCCTGAACTCGATCCGCTGAACCGCACCACGGTGCAAGGTGCTGCCGTATGAACACCTCCGTAAAGTCTTTGCAGCAATGGGCGGGCACCAACGCCAGCGCCCTGCAGGGCCTGTCGGCACCGCTGCTGGTGGTGGCGATTCTGGCGTTGATGGTGCTGCCCATCCCGCCCTGGCTGCTGGATGCCTTCTTCACGCTCAATATTGCCGTCGCGCTGATGGTGATGATGGTGGCGGCGTACATGCTGCGTCCGCTGGACTTCGCGGCCTTCCCTTCGGTGCTGCTGCTGACCACGCTGATGCGCCTGTCGCTGAACGTGGCCTCTACGCGTGTGGTGCTGCTCGAAGGCCACCAGGGCCCGGGTGCAGCGGGTGCAGTGATCGAGGCTTTCGGCCACTTCCTGATCGGCGGCAACTTCGCCGTTGGTCTGATCGTGTTTGCGATCCTCGTGGTGATCAACTTCGTGGTGATCACCAAGGGCGCGGAGCGCATTGCCGAAGTGTCGGCCCGCTTCACCCTGGACGCCATGCCCGGCAAGCAGATGGCGGTGGACGCCGACCTGAACGCCGGCCTGATCGACGAAAAAGAAGCCAAGCGTCGTCGCGCAGAAGTGGCAGAAGAAGCCAACTTCTTCGGCTCCATGGACGGCGCCTCCAAGTTCGTGCGCGGCGACGCCGTCGCGGGCATCCTGATCCTGCTCATCAACATCATTGGCGGCTTTGCCATTGGTGTGTTGCAGCACGACCTGTCGGCCAAGCAAGCCGCAGACAGCTACATCCTGCTGGCCATTGGCGATGCGCTGGTGGCGCAGATTCCGGGCCTGCTGATCTCGGTGGCGGCTGCCATGGTGATCTCGCGCGTGGGCAAGGACCATGACATGGGCCGCCAGATCGTGCAGCAGCTGTTCATGTCGCCCCGCGTGCTGGGTGTCACGGCCGGCATCCTGATCCTGCTGGGCCTGATCCCCGGCATGCCGCATGTCGTGTTCCTGACCATGGGCGGCCTGCTGGGCTACGGCGCCTGGGTGCTGTACGAACGGCAGAAGGTGCCGCCCGTGGTCGAAGCTCCACCCCCACCCGTCACCGATGGCGAGGCCACGTGGGACGACCTGCAGCCCGTGGACCTGCTGGGCCTGGAGCTGGGCTACCGCCTCATCAGCCTGGTGGACAAGAGCCGCCAGGGCGATCTGCTCACCCGCATCAAGGGCGTGCGCCGCAAGTTTGCGCAAGAAGTGGGCTTCCTTCCCCCTGCCGTGCACGTGCGCGACAACCTCGAACTCAAGCCCAGCGGTTACCGCATCACGCTGCGTGGCGTGGTGGTGGGCGAAGGCGAGGCCTTCCCGGGCATGTTCCTGGCCATCAACCCCGGCGGCATCACCACACCACTGATCGGCACGGCCACCACCGACCCCGCCTTTGGTCTGCCAGCACACTGGATCGACGACCGGCAAAAGGAAGCCGCACAAATGGCGGGTTTTACCGTCGTTGATTCCGAAACCGTGATGGCCACCCATTTGTCACACTTGATGCAAGTGCAAGCCGCCAAGCTCCTCAGCCGCACCGAAACGCAGCAGCTGGTGGAACACGTGGCCAAGCTGGCCCCCAAGCTCATCGAAGAAGTGGTTCCAAAAATGGTCTCCATCGCAACGTTCCAGAAAGTCCTCCAGCTGCTGCTGGAAGAGTCTGTGCACATCCGCGATATCCGCACCATCATCGAAACGCTGGCCGAGCATGCCGGTGGCGTCTCGGACCCCGTCGAGCTTGCCCGCCGCGTGCGCATCGCGCTCTCGCCCGCCATCGTGCAACAGATCTACGGCCCCACCCGCGAGCTCAACGTCATTGCCATCGAGCCCGGCCTGGAGCGCCTGCTGGTGCAAGCCCTGGGCAACACCGCCGGGCCCGCGCTGGACCCGGGCGTGGCCGACATCCTCACACAGAAGGCCGCCGAAGTGGCCCTCAAGCAGGAAGAGATGGGCCTGCCCGCCTGCCTGCTGGTTCCCGACCAGATCCGCAATGCCATCTCCCGCCTGGTGCGCCGCGTAGCGCCCCGCCTGCAGGTGCTGGCACACAGTGAAATTCCAGAGACCCACACCATCCGTATTGGGCCGATCCTTAAAGGTGCATCAGCATGAACATCAAACGCTTTACCGCCCCCACCTCCCGGGAGGCTCTGGCCAAGGCGCGCATGGCCTTTGGCGACGGCACGCTGATCCTGTCCAACCGCCCCACGGCCAACGGCGTCGAAGTGGTGGCCACGGCCGAGGACACACTGTCTGCCCTGGACGGTGGTGCGCCCATGGCCTCTTCCAACGCGCCCCTGCTGGCGCCCAGCACCGGGCGCAGCGCCCTACAACGCGCCAGCCAGCCGGCAGCGGCGTCGGGCCTGGGCCGCAACCCGGTCGAGGAAGACACCGAACAGCTGGCCATGAGCACGCTGTCGTTCCAGGACTATGTGCGCGAACGCATGCTGCGCCGCCGCCACGAGGCACTGAACGGCCCGTCGGAGCCCCAGACACTGTCTGAACGCAGCCGCGACCAGGAGCCCGAACGCGAGCGCATGCCCGCGCCTTCCGTGGCACGCCACAACCCGCTGCGCACCATCCCGATGGACATCCCGCCCGAGCCGCCGCGCCGTCGGCAAGAGGCCCCCAGCGCCCACCTGAT
Organism: Acidovorax sp. 107; assembly: GCF_003058055.1. Taxonomy (NCBI): domain Bacteria; kingdom Pseudomonadati; phylum Pseudomonadota; class Betaproteobacteria; order Burkholderiales; family Comamonadaceae; genus Acidovorax; species Acidovorax sp. 107. The sequence goes on from NZ_QBTZ01000001.1 coordinate 2,596,595, forward strand.
CCAGTCGAACAACCAGCAGAGCGTGATGAACGAACTGCATGCGATGAAGGAACTGATCGAGGACCGATTCAACACGCTGGCCTGGCTGGGTCAAGCGCGCCAGAACCCGATCCAGTCCAACCTGATGCTCAAGATGATCCGTGCCGGGTACTCCCCGTCGCTGGCCCGTGCCGTGCTCGAACGCATGCCGGAAGACTTGTCGGCCGGCGAATCGGTGCGCTGGCTGATGGAGGTGCTGGAGCGCAACCTCAAGACCGACCAGACCGATCCACCCCTCTACGAACAGGGTGGCATCTTCGCCATGGTCGGCTCCACCGGTGTGGGCAAGACCACCACCACCGCCAAGCTGGCAGCGATGTGCGCACGCATCCACGGCCCTGGTAGCGTGGGCCTGATCACACTCGACACCTACCGCGTGGGCGCCCACGACCAGTTGCGCACCTATGGCCGCATGCTGGGCATCGTGGCCCACCTGGCGCACGACCGCGCAGCCTTGCAAGACCTGCTGGGCCTGCTCAGCGGCAAGAAGATGGTACTGATCGACACCACCGGTGTGGCACCCCGCGACCCGCGCAAGCGCGACATGCTGGACGTGCTGGACCTGCCCAACGTGAACCGTCTGCTGGTGCTCAATGCGGGCTGCCATGGCGACACGCTGGACGACGTGCTAACCGCCTTCAAGACCGACGGATCGCAGCAAGCCATCCTGTCCAAGGTGGACGAAGCCGTGAAGCTGGGCCCCGCCATCGATGCACTGATCCGCCACCAGATGGTGCTGCGCGGCGTGACCAACGGCCAGCGCGTACCCGAGGACTGGGAACGTGCTAACGCGCACCAGCTCATCAGCGCGTCCATGCGTGCGCCGGCCAAGTCGGCGTTCGATCCCAAGGCCACGGACCTGAACTTCTTTTTCTCGCACTCTCCCGACACGGTGACGGAGGGGGGGCTGGTCGATGCTTGATCTGGGTTTTCACCAGGCCGCCAGCCTGCACAGCCTCACTCCGCAGGCGGAGCTTCGGTTGCTGGCGGTCGCCAGCCAGGGCAACACGGCGAATGGACTGGAAACGCTGTGGCAGATCTGTGCGAGCCTGCAGCGGCTGGGCTATCCGGTGGTGGTGCTTGACGGAACGGCGCAGGAATCCGACGACAGCCCCGGGCTGCTGCACCTGCTGCAACATGCCACATGGAATGACGGTGCCAGCCTCAACCTGGGCGCCACGGCCTCTTCGCTCGCCGTGATTCCGGCGGCCAAGGGGCTGCAGCATCTGAGCCGCAAGGCAAGCGGCGACACACGCTCGCCCATGGAGAGCCTGCTGCCCTACTTCAGAACCTATGGCCTGATGGTGATTCACGCCCCCGCCTCCACCCTGGGGCCTTTGCTCACCCACACGGCCACGGTGCCACTGGTGGTCATGGGCAGTGGGGCAGCGGGCGTGATGACCAGCTACAAGAGCCTCAAGCAGATTGCCCTGCACACCGGGTTGCCGTGCATGGTGGCGGCTTTGTTGCACAGCAACACGGCCGCCGAACGCCGCAAGGCCCAGTCCCAGTTGATGACGCTGCAGGCCTGTGCCGAGCGCCATCTGGGCGGCCCCATACGGACCACCACCATTGCCACGCAGAACCCCCAGGAGCTGCAGCGCCTAGCCTTGCAACTGCTGGAAAATGCGGGCACTATGAACGGAGCGCTGGCTGCCCTGCCCACCAGCAACCTGGCAGGCATGCCTGCGCATTTTGTGCGGAGCCATTGACCAGCGCCTGTGATGCATCTCTACGTACCCACGTTGACCCGAAGCACTCCGATGGCCCCTCCTGCGGCTTGAGAACAAGATTGCCTACCCGCCCTACCAGTGCATAACACCCTCTCTATGTACACCGCCAAAGGCCAGCTTGATCGCGATGCCATGATCCGCCAGCATGTACCGCTGGTGCGGAGGATTGCGCACCACATGATCGCCAAGCTGCCTCCCAACGTCGAGCTGGACGACTTGATCCAGGTCGGCATGATGGGCCTGGCCGAAGCACTGTCCCGCTACGAAGTCGCCCAGGGCGTGCAGTTTGAAACCTTTGCCACCCAGCGCATCCGGGGCGCCATGCTCGACGAGCTGCGCGAGGGTGACTGGATGAGCCGCAGCTCGCGCAAGAGCCAGAAAGACATTGAACATGCCGTACACCGGCTGGAGCAAAAGCTGGGCCGCAGCCCGCTGGAGTCAGAGATAGCGGGCGAAATGGGCATGGGCCTGGCGGACTACCAGAATCTGCTGGGCAAGGTGCGGGGTACCCAGCTGGTGTACCTGGAAGACATGACGCATGGCAACGACGACGAGGACGGTTTTCTGGACCGCCACGTTGCCGACAGCGCGGCCGACCCGGTGGAGTTGCTGCGCGACCAGCGGCTCAAGATATCGCTGGTGAACGCCATCAAAACCTTGCCAGAGCGCGAGCAGCACATCATGGGCATGTACTACGAACATGACATGAACCTCAAGGAGATCGCCGCCGTGCTCGGCGTCACCGAGTCGCGCGTGTGCCAGCTACACAGCCAGTCCATCGCCCGGCTGCGGGCCAAGATGCGCGCGCACTGAGCGCGTACGCCAACCACGCCGGGCGCCGCGAGGGCCGTGGCGTGTGCCAACCAGGCTCCTAGGGTGTCGCATGTGGCCCCCGGCCACAAAACCCTTTTGAGAAATGAGGCGCGCTCAGCCCGCTGAGCGGTAGATGCGCGCGACGCCCGGCGCAGCACCACGCGTGCCCAGGCCATCACCGTAGGTAGACGCTGCATTGGACGGAGGCAGCAGGCCGGCGGCCTGGCGGTCGGTGCTGGCGGCAAGCCGGGCCAGGCTTTCACGATGCAGGGCCAGCATGGTGCGGATAGCATCCGCGCGCTTTTGCAGCGACGCCGGCAGAGGCATGCCACGCGCGGCCGCTTGCTCCAGAGCGCGCGAAAAATCGGCCGCTGCATCACGCAAGGCCGTACTGTGTTTTTCCAGGGAGGTAGGGTCTGCCGCCAGGAGTGCGGTCGAGACTTGTTCGATCAGCTGCTCAACAGCCGAGAGGGATTCTTCCAGAGACATGGCGCATTGTGCGATGGATTGCGCCGGGGAGCAAAACGCCGATCAGCCCCGCGAGCGGGACAGGATCTCCTGGGCGTTGGACAACAGCTTGTCGGCGATGGCTTCGGCATCCACCGAAAATTCGCCCTTTTCGATGGCAGCGCGCACGGCCTTGACCTTGCCCGCATCAAAATCAGCCGTGCTGCGGGTGGAAGGGCTGAGCGCCCGGGCAGCGGTAGAAACAGTGACAGGCACACCGGCGGATGACGCAACGAGCGCGTCTTTGGCGGCGCCTTCAGCAGCGCTTGCTGGGGCCTTGGCTTGCTTGGCAAGCCCCGTCGGCGGCAACCCGCCCGGCAGTTCCGGTGTTTGACCTATCTTCATCGCTCTCTCCACCACCCCGTTGGATGTGGGGCATCAGTAGCAATGTTTTCGACCCATTTGGCCCGGACTTTAGCCATTTATTGCCAGGGCGTCATCACAGAGTGACGTCCACTGTCCCAGAATCATTCACAGTTCCACTTACTATGCGCCCATTCTCCATGCGAACGCGCACAGTCTGCCCGGAAGAGCCTGCGGTCAGTGCCTGACCCGCTGAACTGACCGCATAACCCGGCCCCTGAGCCACCACCTTCACCTGTGCGCCGGCCTTGAACAGCAGAGGGGCTCGCACCATGGCCTGGCGCACCGCCTGCCCTGCCACCAGCTGGCGGGCAGCGGTCTGGCCCACCCACAGGTCGGGATTGGCCATGACAGGAGAGGCATCGGCCGCCCAGTCTACCTCGGCCTCGGTGGCGTCATTGGCCGTCAGCACGGCACCCGGTGCCACATTGTTGGTCAGTACCCAGGCCGGGCCAAACGCCTTGATGGTCACTGGCAAAAACACATTCCATGCGGTGGCGCCCTCCACGCAGCGCAGCCCCAGGCGTGTGCGGCCCCACAGGCGGGCACCCACGGGGAGATAAGGTTCAACGCGCGCGCAGGGCGCCAGCCGCAGGCGCGAATCCAGTGAGCCAACACTTACTTCCATACGCAAAGGCAGTGCAGAGGACGGGTTGCGGGACATCGCATCGTCCAGCCAGCGCTGGGTGAGTGGGCCCAGATCTGCCGCGGGGTCTGCCGCCGACTGGGCGTGTACAGCACCACCAGTGCCCAGCGCGGCCCCAGCCACGGCGCCCACCAGGCACAACCGACGCAACATGGCGCGGGCATGCACAGCCAGCAACGACCGGGTGGTGCTGCGCAGCGCGGCGCCATGGTTGGCAGGAGAGAAAAAGGAGCGGATGGTCATGGGAGCCTCCTGGGCATCGGCTGGCCAGGCTGCCCGCGCACGGTGCGCTACGGAAGGCAGGGGCCATTTCACCCCTGGAACTATAGGCAGATGGCCCATGCGCAAAACCCGGAACTGCGCATCCATTTGCCAGTTCTTCGCGCTTTAGAAAAAAGGCGCGGTTTCCATAATCGAGCAACGCCAAAAAGCCCCCGGGGCTGGCGACTTTGCAACCGACGGTGTGAGGCACACATGCTTGACAAGATGACCAACCAGCTGAATTTTCACGGCAACGCCCTGGTGTTGCGCGGGGAACGCCAGCGCGCCATCGCCAGCAACATTGCCAATGCCGACACGCCCGGCTACGTGGCCCGCGACTTCAAGTTTGGCGACGCGCTGCGCGAGGCCACGGGCATGACCTCTTCCGCCACGGGCACCGCTGGAGCGGCGGTCACGCGGCTGGCCACCGGCGGCTCGTACGGAACCGCAGGCACCACCGATCCGCACCATATCCCGCTGCCCACCGTGAATTCCAGCACCAGCATCGACCGGCAGGGCGCGCTGGGCTATGCCGTGCAGACGCAACCCAGCCTGGACAACAACTCGGTGGACCTGGACCGCGAGCGCGCCAACTTCGTGGACAACGCTGTGCGCTACGAAGCCACGCTGCGGTTCATCAACGGCAACGCCAAAACCATGCTCAGCGCCATCCAGGGCCAGTAAGCAGCCAGACCTGCAGCGCAGAAAGCGAGCCACCCCATGTCCATGTTTTCGATCTTCAACGTGTCGGGCAGCGCCATCAGTGCGCAGTCGCAGCGACTCAACGTGGTGGCCAGCAACCTGGCCAACGTGGATGCCGTGGCTGGCCCCGACGGACAGGCCTACAAGGCACGCCAGGTGGTGTTCCAGACGGCACCCATGGGGGCCGACAGCTCTGCGGGCGTCAAGGTCAGCGGCGTCAGCGAAAGCAATGTGCCCGGCCGCCGCGTGCACGACCCCAGCCACCCGTCGGCAGACGCCGAGGGCTACGTGACCCACTCCAACGTCAATGCGGTGGAGGAGATGGTCAACATGATCTCCGCCTCGCGCTCGTACCAGAACAACGTCGAGGTCATGAACACGGCCAAGTCGCTGCTCCTCAAGACCCTGCAGATGGGCCAGTAATTCCCGGGAGACCCCACCATGATTCTCAGTGCCACCAACGCCGTTACCACCACCACGGATGCGTCCACCAAAGCCAATGCCGCAAGCGACCCCTCGGCAGCCCAGGACCGCTTCTTGAAACTGCTGGTGGCGCAGCTGAACAACCAGGACCCGATGAACCCCCTGGACAACGCCCAGATGACCTCGCAGATCGCGCAGATCAACACGGTGACCGGCATCCAGCAGCTGAACCAGACCATGCAGAGCATGGCCGCGCAGTTCAACTCGCTGCAGGTCATGCAGGGCACCGCCCTGGTCGGCCGCAACGTGCTGACCGAGGGCTCCAGCCTGGCGGTGGCGGACAAGGCGGGCAAGGGCGGCTTCGAGCTGGGCTCGGCCGCCACCAACGTGAAGATCGAGGTCACGACCGCAGGCGGGCAGGTGGTGGACACCATCGACCTGGGCGCCAAGGCAGCAGGCCGCCACACCTTCGACTGGGACGCCAGCAAGTACACCGGCGCCACCGATGCACTGCAGTTCCGCGTGACCGCCGTCAATGGCTCCACCAAGCTGGATTCCACCGCTCTGAGCCTGGCCAAGGTCACGGCCGCAGGCGCCGAGGACGGACAGCTGGTGCTGAGCCTGTCCAACGGAAAAACCATCAACTACAGCCAGATCAAGGCCTTGGTGTAACACCAGCCCGCTTCGTATCGCGTCAACAGGAGAACACCATGAGTTTTCAGCAAGGCCTGTCCGGCTTGAACGCCGCCAGCAAGAACCTCGATGTCATCGGGCACAACATTGCCAACTCCAACACCGTCGGGTTCAAGGCCTCGCGGGCCGAGTTTGCCGAGATGGTGGCCTCGGCCATCGGCTCTGCCGGTGGCTCCAACGCGGGCATCGGGGTGGAAGTCGCTGCCGTGGCACAGCAGTTCACCCAGGGCAACCTGACCATCACCGGCAACAGCCTGGACGTGGCCATCAACGGCAACGGGTTCTTCAGCCTGACCCTGCCCGATGGCACCGCCGCCTACACCCGCTCCGGCAACTTCAAGCTGGACAAGGAAGGCAACATGATCACCAACGACAACGCCAAGGTGATGGGCTTCCCGGTGGACCCGGTCACCGGCCTGCGCTCCGGCACCGACCCCATCCCCATGGTGTTCCCGACCTCCGAGCCGATCCCTGCCAAGCAGACCACCAAGATCACGGCAGCCTTCAACCTGGATGCCCGCGCCACCGACGCCGCAGGCGACCCTGCGGCCACGCCCCCCATCCCGGCCACGCCACGCGCCACCTATGGCACGTCGATCAACGTGTTCGACAGCCAAGGGGTCGCCAAGCCGGTGAGCCTGTACTTCCAAAAAACCGCCACCGACAACACCTGGGACGTGTACGACGCCCTGGACGACCCCACGGCCGTGCCGCCTGTGGTGGCCACGCCCATCGGCCAGATCACGTTCGACAACAACGGCACCATCACCGGCCCGGTGGCTACGCCACCCGCCACCGGCTTCTCGCTGCCGCTCACCGTCAACCCCACGCCGCCCAACCCCAACAACCTGCCCACCTACACCGTGGACGTGAGCCTGGACAAGGTGACCCAGTTCGGCACCAAGTTCGCGGTGTCCAACCTGAGCCAGGACGGCTACACCTCGGGCGAGCTGACCGGCATCAACATCGAGAACAACGGGATGATCATGACCCGTTACTCCAACGGAGTGACGCGTGCCGAAGGCCAGCTCGCGCTGTCCAGCTTCCGCAACACGCAGGGCCTGGCCTCGGTAGGCAGCAACAACTGGGTGGCCACGTTCGAGTCGGGCCAGCCCGTCGTCGGCACCGCCACGGATGGCAGCTTTGGTTCGCTGCGCTCCGGCGCCCTCGAAGACTCCAACGTGGACCTCACGGCCGAGCTGGTGAACATGATGACCGCCCAGCGCGCCTACCAGGCCAACGCACAGACCATCAAGACGCAAGACCAGGTGATGTCCACCCTGGTCAACCTGCGCTGACCGGCTGAGCCCCTACTGAACCCGTACAGGACACCGGAGAGCCCCCATGGACCGCATCATCTACACCTCGATGACAGGCGCCAACGCCGCCGCCCACCGGCAGGCGGTGCTGTCCAACAACCTGGCCAACGTGTCCACCGGCGGGTTCCGCGCCGAGATGTCCACCTTCCGCTCGGTGCCCCTGCAGGGCGACGGCGCCAAGACGCGCGTGTTTGCGCTGGAGGCCACTTCGGGCTACGTCAACACCCCTGGCCCCGTGCAGCGCACCGGCCGCAACCTCGACGCGATGGCCGCGGGCAATGCCTGGTTTGCCGTGCAGGGGCTGGATGGCACCGAGGCCTACACCCGCGCCGGCAGCTTTGAAGTGTCGGCCACGGGCCAGCTGCTCACCCCCACCGGACTGCCCGTGCTGTCGGACGGCGGCGCGCCCATCGACGTGCCACCCGGGGCCGATGTATCGCTCGGGTCGGACGGCACCGTGACCTCCAAGATTCCGGGCCAGCCCGCCCAGGCCATCGGCCGCCTCAAGCTGGCTACGCCCACGCCCGAAGACCCGCTCAAGCGCGGCGACGACGGGCTGTTTCGCACCACCTCGGGCGACCCCATGCCCAATGACGCCAACGCGCGCATGCTGTCAGGGGCGCTGGAAGGCTCGAACGTGAACCCGGTCGAATGCATGGTCGGGATGATCGCTGCATCGCGCCAGTTCGAGCAGCAGATGAAGCTGCTGCAGACCGCCGAAACCAACGACAAGACCGCCAGCCAGTTGCTGAGCATGAACGGCTGATGCCGCTGCCACCCCACGCACGCACCCGCCATAAGGAAGCACCATGATCAACTCCCTCTGGATCGCCAAGACCGGCATGTCTGCCCAGCAGACCCAGCTCGACGTCATCTCGCACAACCTGGCCAACGTCTCCACCACCGGCTACAAGCGCAACAACGCGGTGTTCGAAGACCTGATCTACCAGAACCTGCGCCAGGTGGGCGCCAACACCACCGAGCAGAACCAGCTGCCCACCGGCCTGCACCTGGGCCTGGGCGTGCGCACCGTGGCGACCAGCCGCAACTTCATGCAGGGCAGCCTGCAGGAGTCCAAGAACAACCTGGACGTCGCCATCAACGGCAACGGCTTCTTTGAAGTGACCATGCCCGACGGCACCGTGGGCTACACCCGCGACGGCTCCTTCCAGGTCGATGCGCAGGGCCGCATGGTCACATCCAGCGGGCTGCCCGTGGTCAACGGCATCACCATTCCGGCCAACGCCACCAGCGTCAGCATCAGCGCCGAAGGCGCCGTGGCTGTTACCGTCCCGGGCAATACGCAACCGCAGACCGTGGGTAACCTGGCCATGGCCAGCTTCATCAACCCGGCCGGCCTGGAGCCTATCGGGCAGAACCTGTTCAAGGAATCCGCCGCGTCCGGCCAGCCCCAGCAAGGCACCCCTGGCACGAACGGCCTGGGCATCATCAAGCAAGGCTTTCTGGAAGCCTCCAACGTGAACGTGGTGGAAGAGCTGGTCACCATGATCCAGACCCAGCGCGCCTACGAGATGAATTCCAAGGCCATCCAGACCTCGGACCAGATGCTGGCCAAGCTGGCCCAGCTGTGACCCCCTTGTGACCTCCCTTTCGCCCGCGCTTTCGCCCAGGACCTTCGCCATGCGCACTTTCACACGCTCCCTTCGCCTGCTGCAGGCACTTGGCTCGCTTCGCGCGGGCGTCCCCGCCCTGGGCGCAGCACTGCTGTGCGCCGGTTGCGCCACCCTGTCGCCACCGCCGCCGGTGGACATCCTGCCCACCACCCCGCCGCCGCTGACCGCTGCACCGCGCACCCCGCCCCCGGTGACCGGCGGGCTGTTCCACAACGCCAGCTACCGCCCCGCGTTTGAAGACCGCCGCGCACGCCTGGTGGGCGACAACGTGACCGTCCAGATCGTGGAGAACGTGACGGCCAGCCAGAAGTCCTCGTCCACGGTGGACCGCGACTCCAAGGTCTCCGCGGGCGTGACCGCCCTGCCCTTCACCAGCACCAGCTTCACCGACAAGCTGGGCGTGGGTGCTTCGTCCGGCAACGCGTTCTCGGGCAAGGGTGGCACCGAAAGCGCCAACACCTTCACCGGCTCCATCACCGCCACGGTGGTGGATGTGCTGCCCAACGGCCACCTGGTCATCGCCGGCGAGAAGCAGATCGGCGTGAACCAGAACGTGGATGTGCTGCGCTTTTCGGGCACGGTGGACCCACGCGCGCTGCAGCCCGGCAGCATCGTGAACTCGACCCAGGTGGCCAACGTGCGCGTCGAATCGCGCGGACGCGGCGCGCAGAACGAAGCCCAGGCCATGGGGTGGCTGGGCCGGTTCTTCAACACCGTCACGCCGTTCTGACCGCCCAGGGCTTCGGCATCTCCACGCACTTGGCGCCGGGACATCGGCGCTGCGCCCCATCGGCGCCCTCTCGGGCGGCGGCGGGGTGCGCGCCATCCATCACTACCAATTTGATAGCTGCTTGCGCATATAGCACTAGCACATCCGGCTGTTTTGTTCAAAAAGTCACTCGCCAGAGCGCGAGCGGCGCACGCCTGCGCTCACCCCGTGAAAGCGCGCTCCAGACCCATCCAATAAGCCGGTGAACCTGCTTCTTTTTGGGTTTTAGTTCTGGCCATGGCCCACCACAATGGATGCCATGAAAGCCTCGTCCCACTCCCCCCTGCCCCGCACCGTGCGCGCCCTGTGGCTGCTGCTGGCCGTTGTGGCCGCAGGCCTGGCAACGCCGGCGCAGGCCTTGCGCGTCAAGGAAGTGGCGGCGGTGCAGGGTGTGCGCAGCAACCAGTTGACGGGCTACGGCCTGGTCGTCGGACTGGACGGCACGGGTGACCAGACCACACAGATGCCCTACACCACGCAGGCCATGTCCAATTACCTGCAACAGATGGGTATCAGCCTGCCACCCGGCACGGCGTCGCAGCTGCAGCTCAAGAACGTCGCAGCGGTGATCGTCACCGCGCAACTGCCCGCATTCGCCCAGCCGGGCCAGCAGATTGACGTGAACGTCTCGTCCATGGGCAATGCCAAGTCGCTCAAGGGCGGCACGCTCATCGTCACGCCGCTGCGCGGCGCCGACGGCGAGATCTATGCCCTGGCCCAGGGCAACATGGTGGTCGGCGGCGCTGGTGCGTCGGCCGGTGGCAGCAAGGTGCAGATCAACCACCTCAGCGCAGGCCGCATTCCGCTGGGTGCGCAGGTGGAACGGGCCGTGCCCACGCCCCTGAACGAAGGCGACACCATCAACCTGGGCCTGAACGCCTCGGACTTCCAGACCGCCCGCCGCGTGGCGCAGGTGATCAACGCCAAGCTGGGCCAAGGCCTGGCCACCGCACTGGACGGCCGCACGGTACAGGTGCGGGCTCCCATCGACCCCGGCGCCCGCGTGGGCTTCATCGCCGACCTGGAAGAGCTGCCGCTTGAATCGTCCACCCCCGCGGCCAAGGTGGTCATCAACGCCCGCACGGGGTCGGTGGTGCTCAACCAGTCAGTCACGCTGGGGCCTTGCGCCATCGCCCACGGCAACCTGTCCATCACCATCAGCTCCACACCGGTGGTCAGCCAGCCCAATGCCTTCTCGCAAGGGCAGACGGTGGTCACGCAAAAGAGCGACATCACCATCAACCAGGAGCCGGGCAACGTGATCCAGATGCCCGCGTCGCCGCAACTGGCCGACGTGGTCAAGGCCCTCAACACGCTGGGCGCCACGCCGGGCGACCTGCTGGCCATCCTGCAGGCCATCAAAGCCGCCGGCGCACTGAACGCCGAGCTCGAGGTGATCTGAATGAAGCACCCCCTGCGTCGCTTCGCGCCGGATTCACGGCCTGTGGGTGACCCACCGCAAGAGGCTTGACCATGGCCCTCACCCTCCCCTCCTCCGGTAGCACCACCAGCCCATCGAACGCGCTGGCGGTCGATATCCGCTCGCTCAATTCCCTCAAGTACGACGCGGGCACCGCCAACAGCGCACAGGTCACGCGCGAGGCGGCCAAGCAGTTTGAGTCGCTGTTCATGCGCGAACTGATCAAGAGCATGCGCGACGCCACGATGAAGTCGGGCCTCATGGAAGGCGAGCAGGCCAACCTGGGCCAGGACATGCTGGACCAGCAGCTGTCGGTCAACATGTCGGGCCAGCAGGGCGGTCTGTCGGAAGCCATTGCCCGCCAGCTCTCGCGCCAGATGGGGGGCGCAGATGCCAACTTTTCGGTGCCTTCCACGCTGAGCCTGCCGCAGGCCCAGCCCCGGTCTGCGACCTCCGCCACCACGTCGTCCGTCGATACCACCCTGCCGGTCCCCAAAGGCCGCGAAGGCTTTGTGCAGCACCTGAGCGGCACCGCCGAGCGCGTGGCACAGGAGAGCGGCATTCCCGCCAGCTTCATGCTCGGCCAGGCCGGACACGAAACCGGCTGGGGCAAGAGCGAAATCAAGACCGCCAGCGGCGGCAACTCGTTCAACCTGTTCGGCATCAAGGCAGGCAAGGGCTGGACCGGCAAGGTGGCCGAGATCACCACCACCGAATACATCAACGGTACCCCCCGCAAGGTGGTGGCCAAGTTCCGTGCGTACGACTCGTACGAGGATTCGTTCCGCGACTACGCCAAGCTGATCACCGACAACCCGCGCTACGAAAAGGCCCAGGCCACCGCCAAGACGGGCTCTGCCGTGGCCTACGCGGCCGAGCTGCAAAAGGCGGGCTACGCGACCGACCCCGAGTACGCCAAGAAACTCAGCGGCGCCATCAACAGCGCACTGCGCGTGCAGCGCGCCCAGGCATGATGGACCAGAAGAACCGAGGTAAGCCATGAGTCTGCTCAACGTCGGCGCCCGCGCCCTGCTGGCCAATCAGGTGGCCCTGCAGACGGCGGGCCACAACATTGCCAACGTCAACACGCCCGGCTATTCGCGCCAGACCGTGGTGCTGCAAACCGTGCAGGGCCAGTTCACGGGCGGTGGCTACATCGGCCAGGGCGTGGACGTGCAGACCATCCTGCGCAACCAGAGCGAGCTGCTCACGCGGCAATCGGCCGCTGCCGGATCGACCCAGGCGGCCGACGCCGTGCGCGCCGAGCGCCTGAGCCAGTTGCAAGAAGTGTTCAGCGGTGGCACCCAGGGTCTGGGCGCCGCCATCAACGACATGATGAACGCTTTCTCGGACGTGGTCAGCAGCCCCACCGACATCACCGCACGCACGGTGGTGCTCACGCGGCTGGACGAAACGGCCGCACGCATGCGCACGGCCAGCGACCGGATCAACGAGATCGAGTACACCGTCAAGGAACAGCTGCAGAGCAGCGTGACCGCGATCAACAGCCTGGCCACCCAGATGGCGGCCATCAATGAGCAGATCGCCCGTGCCACCGGCAATGGCCAGAGCCCCAATGACCTGCTGGACCAGCGCGACCAGATCATCCGCGACATCAACCAGTACGTGCAGACCACCCAGATCCCGGCGGATGACGGCACCGTGGGCCTCTTTGTGGCGGGCAGCCAGCCCTTGGTGCTGGGCTCCACGGCCACCAGCCTGTCGATCGGGGATGCGACGGCCTTCCCGGGCAGCGGCCAGTCCAAGCTGTTTTTCAATCGCCCCGGAGCCACCCCCGTCGAACTGGACGAGAACGTGCTGGGCGGCGGCACTGTCTCGGGCCTGCTGCGCTTTCAGAACACCGACCTGAGCGAAGGACGCAACCTGCTGGGCCGCATGGCGCTGGCCATCGGCATGACGATGAACGACCAGCAGAACCTGGGCCTGACGCTCGACGGCGTGCCGGGCAAGGACCTGTTCGCCTTGCCCACCAGCATGCCGGGGTACACCAACGGTGCAGGTGTGGGCACGGTGTCGTTCACCGGCCCTACGCAATTCGCGGCCTCGGACTATGAAATCCGCTTCACCACAGGTACCGCCGGGCAGGTGGTGCGCCTGTCCGATGGCAAATCGACCCCGTTCACCGACGCGGCCAATCTGGCCACGCTGCAGATCGACGGGCTCAACTTCAACCTGACTACACCCGGCAACCCCGGCGAGCGCATGCTGTTCAAGCCGTTCAGCACGGCCGCCAACAACATCCAGGCGCTGGTGTATTCGCCGCGCGACCTGGCCGCCGCCAACCCCATCAACGCGGCCATGGGCACCGCCAACGGCGGCACCATGCAGCTGGGCAATCTCAAGGCCACGGGCCTGCCCAACCCGCCGGGGCTGGTGCTGCCGGCCAATGCCAACCCTGCGGCCGTCCCACCCATCCTGGGGGGTATCCAGCTGCAGTTCAACGCCGGGCCGCCCACGACGTACGACGTGCTGGACCGGGGCACCGCCCCCCCCACGTCGCTGGCCACCGCGCAGCCTTACACCTCGGGCCAGCCCATCTCGATCAACGGCTGGGAAATCACGCTGCAGGGCACGCCCAAGACGGGCGATACCGTGGTGATCGGCAATGCGGTGGACCCGCAATACGGCGACACCTTTACCCGCAACGCGGGCAATGCCAGTGCGCTGATGGGCCTGCGCGACGTGAAAATGTTTGACGAATCCACCCTCACCGACGGGTACGCGGGCGCCATTGCCCAGGTGGGCACGCGCACCCAGAGCGCCAAGTTTGCAGAACAGCTGTCTTCCACCATCGCGGCCAACCTGGAGCGCGACCGCACGGCGGTCTCGGGCGTGAACCTGGACGAAGAGGCGGCCAAGCTGATCCAATACCAGCAGGCCTACCAGGCATCCGCCAAGATGATCCAGATTGCACAGAACATTTTTGATTCGCTGATCCAGGGCCTGGGCCGCTAACCGCCGCCCCAGTGTGAGGAGTTCGACATGAGCACAAATATCTACCGCGTCGGCACCGCCAACATGTATGACAACGCGCTGCGCAATCTGGGCGCGCGCCAGACCAGCCTGACCACCTTGCAGGAGAACCTGACCTCGGGCAAACGCGTGGTGCGCGCCAGCGACGACCCGGTGTCGGCCGCGCAGGCCGAGCGTGCGCTCAACCGCCTGTCGCGCATCCAGACCGAGCAGCGCGCGCTGGAAACCCAGCGCAATGCCATCGCGCAGGCCGAATCGACGCTGGGCGACGCGGTGGGCCTGGTGCAGAGCTTCCGCGAGCTGGTGGTGAATGCGGGCAGCGCCACACTCACCACCAACGACCGCGCCACCATCGCCAACCAGCTGCAGGGCCTGCGCGAACAGCTGGTGGAAGTGGCCAACCGCAAGGACACCAATGGCATCCCGTTGCTGGGCGCGCTGGGCAGCGCCCTGGCGCCGTTCCTGGGGCCCCTCAGCAGCAGTCCCGACTACGTCTTTGATGGCCTGCCCGGCCAGACCGCCAGCAATGGCGTGACCATCCCCGGTACCGTGGACGGCGACGCCGCTTTCATGTTCGACCCCAACCGCGATGGCGTGTACACCGCGGGCGTCAGCCCCATCCCCAACAGCCGCCAGCTCACCACCACCCCCGTCACGCCCGTGGACAAGAGCCTGATCACCGGCGACAACTACACCATCACCTTCAGCGCGGTGGGCGCGGGCGCCACGCCGGGCACGAGCACTGCCACCTACACGCTGACCAACACCACTACGGGGGCCGTGTCTGCGCCCGTCACGGTGCCCGACTACCCCACCGACAAGCCGGTCACCATTTCCGTCACCGGCATTCCGGGGCTGACCTTCGATATCCAGGGCAACCCTGCCAACGGCGACACCGTCACCCTGCAGCCCAGCCCGAGCATGTTCAGCACACTGGACAGCGCCATCAACGGCATCCGCAACGCCCCCAACAGCAACGCGGCCATCCAGGCCGTGGGGCAGGCACTGGCCAACATGGACGTGGGGCTGGAGCGGCTGCACAACATCCGCGGCTTTGCGGGCGAACTGCTGAACCGGGCAGACCGCATCACTGGCGACCAGGACAAGCGCTCCATTCAGCTTGAAGGCGACCGTTCGCGGGCGGAGGATCTCGATATGATCAAGGGCATTTCCGACTTCCAGAACCAGCAGGTGGGTTATGAGGCCGCACTCAAGTCCTACGCGCAGGTTCAGAAGTTGTCGCTGTTCAACTTTATTGGCTAAGAGCCTGCGCGGCAGGGTGTTGTGGGTACTGCACCCGGTGCGCCCTGTGCCGCCCGGCCTCAGCACCGGCTGGTGCACCGTGGCGACACCCATCCCACGCGCGCTGGCTGGCCCCGTTTTTTTGCCTGAGAGCACATGGTCCAATCCGTCCTTGGCAGCCTGATCCTGGGCTACCGCCCTTTGTGGAACCGCGCCCGCAAACTGGCGGGCATCCAGCTGTACGCCCACAACGAGGCCTCGGCGGCGGTCGACGGCGGCCACCTGCTGCGCACGCTGCAGGAGCTGTGGTCAGCCAGCTCCCCCCCGCTGCTGATCTCGGCAATGACCCGCCAGCTGCTGTGCGACCTGCTTGAGAACGCGCCACGGGCCGCACCCTGGATCGAGGTGCGTGGCGAGTGGCTGTCGGACTCGGCCATCTATGACCGGGTGAAGGCCGCGCACCAGCGCGGGTTGCGCATGGTGTGGCGGGGCGACATGGACAAGCTGCCCGAGCCCGAGATTGCCCGCTGCTTTGACAACAGCCTGCTGACCCTGCGCCCCGAAGACGCCGTGACCGCACTGCAGGCCACGCCCCCACGCCCCGGCAGCGCAGCGGCTGCCACTGCAGCGCCCGCCGCCAAGCGCACTCCCAGCCCGGTGCTGGCCGGCCAGATGTACGAAAACATTGCCAGCCGGGCCCTCATGGAGCATTGCCTGGACCAGGGCAACGCGATGGCCCTGGCCGGTTGGCCCACGGAAGACGTGCTCTACAGCCTGCGCCACCATCCGCAACAGCCGTCGCACGCGGTGATCTTCAAGCTCATGAAAGCCATCGACGCCGAGCAGTCGCTGGAGACCTTTGAAGACATCATGGGCGAGGACCCGCTGCTCGCCTACCGCTTCATGGTCTATACCAACTCGGCCGCATTGGGGCTGCGCACGGGCATCGATTCGCTGCGCCGGGGCCTGGTGATGATGGGCTACAGCTCCATCAAGCGCTGGCTGTCCGACCAGCTGCCCCATGCAAGCACCGAGGCCAACATGCAGCCGGTGCGCGAAGCCATGGTGATCCGCGCCCAGCTCACCGCCAGGCTGCTGGACGCAGGCATCGAGAACGACCTGCGCCGCGAAATCTACCTGTGTGGCCTGCTCTCCCAGATCGATGAGCTGCTGGGGGAGCCGCTCGGCACCATCCTCAAGCGCCTGCCCCTGTCCGAACGTATCTACGACGCCGCCGTGCTGCGCACCGGCCCCTACACCGGGGGCCTGCAGATGGCCTGTGCGCTGGAGACGGACGATGCCAGCGCCATCCGCCAGCTGTGCGAAACCTTCGAGATGGATCTGGAAGAGGTCAACCGCGCGCTGCTGCGGGTGCTGTCTGACCTGGAAGTGGAACGGAAATAAGCGCGCCCCGAGCCGCCGCGTGCCTTCTCCCGGGCCTGCAACGCGTTGAAGCGCTTGCTCTGCGCGAACGGGCCGATCCCGGCTTGCTTACCTCGCCTGCTCGTCGCGCACCCGGGCAAACGCCTTCCAGAACGCCGCCTCCTGCGTGGTGGCAAAGTTGATGCGCATGAGCGTGCTGGGCTTGCGCTCTGCATGGAACAACGCACCGGGCGCCAGCAGGTAGCCTTCGTCCAGCATGCGCTGCGACAGCGCATCAGTGTCTACCCCCGTCTCCACCCAGCCGAACAGGCCCACCGGCTCGGCTGCAAAGGTGCAGCCCGCCCCCATGGCGAGCTTGACGCTGCGCGCACGGGCGGCATCGAGCCGGGTGCGGATGCGTTCGGCGTGGCGGCGCAGCTGCCCTTGCTCGATGCACAAGGCCAGGGCTTTTTCCAGTAGCGCAGGCGTGGTGAGCGTGGCCAGCAGCTTGGTGTCGAGCAACTGTTCCACCAGCGCGGGCGGCGCAGCCATGAAGCCGATGCGCCAGTTGGGCGCCAGGATCTTGGCGAAGCCGCTCACGTAGATGGTGCGCTGCAGGCCATCCAGCGCCGTGAGGCGCGTGGCGTGCTCCGGTGCAATGTGGCTGTAGGTATCGTCCTCCACCACATGGAAGTTGTGCTGGTTGGCCAGCTGCAGCACGCGGTGGGCACTGCCCGGCGACAGGCAATAGCCCGTGGGGTTGTGGAACACGCTCACGCTCACGTAGAGCTTGGGCTTGTGCACCTCGCAGTAGCGCGCCATCACCTCCAGGTCAGGGCCATCGGCGCGGCGCGGCACGGGCAGGATGTGCATGCCCAAAGCAGCCAGGCGCGCAAACTCCACCGCCCAGCCGGGCTCCTCCACCATCACCGGGTCGCCCGGGCGCAGCAGCGTACGGCTCACGATGTCGAGCGCGTGCGTGGCGCCCACGGTGGTGATGATGTTCTCGGGCACCGTGTGCACGTTGAGCGTGGAGAGCTTCTTGGCCAGCACGCGCCGCAGGCCTGCATCGCCCAGCGGCTCGCCGTATTGCAGAGAGAAGTCCTGCAGAGCGCGTGAGTTGGTGACCTTGCGCACCGCAGCAGGCATGAAGGTGGACTCCAGCCAGTCGGGCGGGAAGACCCCCATGCCAGGCTGGGGCTTGTCGCTGATCTTGTGGAACATGCCCCGGATCAGCGCCGTGGCGTTGACGGGCGAGACCCCAGGGCCTGCGCGCCCGGCGGCACGCGCTGCAAACCAGTGCGCCGTGCTCCAGTTGGCCGCCGCACTCTCCAGCGCCAGATCGTCGGGGCGTGCCCGTGTGTCGAGGTCGGCGTCCGACGCGTCCGCCGCCCGGCCACTTTCACGCACAAAAAAACCCCGGTTCTTGCGCGCCTCCACCAGCCCCTGCGCCAGCAGCTGGTCGTAGGCCGCCACCACGGTGGAAGGGCTCACCCCATGCTGCTGCGCGCATTGGCGCACGGAGGGCAGCCGCGCGCCCGGCGCCATCAGGCGGTTGCGGATGCGTTCGGCAAACCGGGCAGACAGTTGTTCGGTCAGCGACTGGGTGGACGATTTCATCAGCATGGTGGCATCCTGCAGGGGTGCGCCGCCAGGCGCCTGTGTGTATTGTTTTGCCGGGCAATACAGATTTGCAACTGCCCCGACTGTCTGTACTGGTCGTGTACTGGTAGCAAGATTACATTGGAGGCAGACCTCCGACAAGCCCCCTACCTATCCCCGCACCCCACCATGAGCGTCGCCGAACTCACCGCCCTGCTGCTGTTTTGCACCGCCATGAGTTTTTCGCCAGGGCCCAACACCACCTTGTCCACCGCGCTGGCGGCCAACCTGGGCCTCAAACGCGCACTGCGGTTTTGCCTGGCCGTGCCCACAGGCTGGACACTTCTCATGCTGGGCAGCGGCCTGGGCTTGGGGGCCCTGATCACGGGCGTGCCCGCACTGCGCTGGGCGGTCACGCTGCTCGGGGTGGCCTACATGCTGTGGCTGGCCTTCAAGCTGGCCCGCGCTGGCCAGCTCACCGCCATCGACCCCGCGCGGCTCAACGTCACCTTCTGGCAGGGCGTAGGCCTGCAGTTCGTGAACATCAAGGCCTGGATGCTGGCGCTCACGCTCAGTGCCGGATGGGTGGTCAACGCCGCCGGCCAGCCTGCCGCCAACCCGGGGGAGCGCCTGGCCATCATCTGCGGTGTGATGATGGTGTTTGCCTTCTCCAGCAATTTTGTCTATGCGCTGGTGGGCTCGCTGCTGCGCCAGTGGCTGGCGCAGGGCGCGCGCCTGCTGTGGTTCAACCGCCTGCTGGCCCTGGTGCTGGTGGCAACTGCACTGTGGATGCTGACGCTATGAAGCCCGAAGAAATCAAGGGCCTGTGGCTGGGGTTGCTGGGTGTCACCATCTTCGCACTGACCCTGCCCATGACCCGCATGGCGGTCGGCACGCCCGAAGCGCCACAGATGTCGGGCGTGTTCATTGCCCTGGGACGGGCGGTGGTGGCTGCCGGGCTGTCGGCCCTGTTTTTGCTGGCCACGCGTGCGCCCTGGCCCCGGCGTGAAGACTGGTGGCCCCTGGCCATCACGGCCGCGGGGGTGGTGTTCGGGTTTCCGCTGTTCACCTCGGTGGCCATGCGTTATGTGGAGGCCGTGCACGCCAGCGTGATCGTGGGGGTGTTGCCGCTGGCCACCGCCGCTGTGGGCGCGCTGCTGCACCGGCAGCGCCCGTCGGCAGGCTTCTGGATCTGCGCCGCCATTGGTAGCAGTTTGGTGGTGGGGTTTGCGTTGCTGCGCTCGGGCAGCGCAGGGCTGGCCCTGCACCCGGCCGACGCGCTGCTGCTGGCCGCCATGGCCTGTGCTGCCGTGGGCTACGGGTATGGCGCGCGGCTGTCGCAGCGCATGCGGGCCGAGCATGTGATCTGCTGGGCGCTGTTGATCGCGTTGCCGATCACCCTGCCCGCCACATTCATCGCCCGCCCGCAGGGCACGCTGCAGGCCTCGGCCTGGTGGGGCTTTGCCTACGTGGCCGTGTTTTCGATGTGGCTGGGGTTTTTTGCGTGGTACCGGGGCCTGGCCCTCGGGGGCACCGTGCGCGTGAGCCAAGTACAGCTGGTGCAGCCGTTCCTGGGCATGCTGTTTGCCGTGCCTTTGCTGGGCGAGCGGCTTGATGCCGTCACCCTGGGGTTTGCGCTGGCTGTGATTGCCACCGTGTTCGTCGGAAAGAAGATGCCTGTGCGCGCAGTGAAAGGCCAGCCATGAAAATGCAACACATCCCGTTTGCCACCACCGACTGGGCGGCCATTCCGCGCGAAGAAAAAGGCGCCGAAGCCGGCCAGGCCTTCTGGCGCACCCAGACCTTTGGCGAGATGCGCGTGCGCATGGTGGAGTACACGCCCGGCTATGTGTCCGACCACTGGTGCACCAAGGGCCATGTGCTGCTGTGCCTGAGTGGCGAGCTGCACACCGAGCTGGCCGACGGCCGCCAGTACACCCTGACGCCCGGCATGAGTTACCAGGTGGCGGACAATGCAGAACCCCATCGGTCCACCTCAGCCCAGGGCGCCACCCTGTTCATCGTGGACTAAGAAGATGTGAACACGCCCGCCAGGGCTGCTGCACACCCATTTTTTGACAACAACTTTGCAACCGTAGCGGCCCAGGCGGCCGCCCGCAGGAGACGAGAGTGAAACTGAACGACCTTCCCACCCCCAGCACCTGGACCCTGGCACGCCGCGCCGAGCGCATGAACCCCTCGGTCATCCGCGAAATCCTCAAGGTCACCGAGAAGCCCGGCATCATCAGTCTGGCGGGCGGCCTGCCATCGCCCAAGACCTTCCCGGTGTCGGCCTTTGCCGCCGCCTCGGCCGCCGTGCTGGCCAACGACGGCCCGGGCGCCCTGCAATACGCCGCCAGCGAAGGCTACGGCCCGCTGCGCCAGGCGATTGCCGACTTCCTGCCCTGGGACGTGGATGCCGAGCAGGTCCTGATCACCACCGGCTCGCAGCAGGCGCTGGACCTGATTGCCAAGGTGCTCATCGACGAAGGCAGTCGCGTGCTGGTCGAAACCCCCACGTACCTGGGCGCGCTGCAGGCCTTCACGCCCATGGAGCCCAACGTGGTGTCGGTCGCCAGTGACGACGAAGGCGTGCTCATCGACGACTTGAAGGCCAAGGTGGGCACGGGTGCGAGCAAGGCGCGCTTCCTGTACGTGCTGCCCAACTTCCAGAACCCCACGGGCCGCACCATGAGCGACGCGCGCCGCGCCGAGCTGGTGGCCGCCGCCGCCGAGCTGAACCTGCCCCTGGTGGAAGACAACCCCTACGGCGACCTGTGGTTTGACGCCCCGCCGCCCGCCCCGCTCACGGCCCGCAACCCCGAGGGCTGCATCTACATGGGCTCTTTCTCCAAGGTGTTGGCCCCCGGCCTGCGCCTGGGCTTTGTGGTGGCACCCAAGGCCGTGTACCCCAAGCTGCTGCAAGCCAAACAGGCGGCCGACCTGCATACGCCTGGCTACAACCAGCGCCTGGTGGCCGAGGTGATGAAGGACGGCTTCCTGGACCGCCACGTGCCCACCATCCGCGCGCTGTACAAGCAGCAGTGCGAGGCCATGCTGGCCGCGTTGACGAAGGAAATGGCTGGCCTGGACGTGCACTGGAACCGTCCCGACGGCGGCATGTTCCTGTGGGTGCGCCTGCCCGCAGGCATGAGCGCGATCGAGCTGCTGCCCAAGGCGGTGGAGCGCAACGTGGCCTTTGTGCCCGGCGCCGCGTTCTATGCCGACAACGCCGACCAGCGCACGCTGCGCCTGTCGTTCGTGACCTCCACGGTCGAGCAGATCGCCACCGGCATCGCCGCGCTGGCTGCGGCCATTCGTGAGCACCAGGGCTGATTCGGCATGCTGAGGCTCTGGGGTCGCCTGTCGTCCATCAACGTGCGCAAGGTCGTGTGGGCCGTGCAGGAACTGGGCCTGCCCTCGGTGCAGCGCACCGACGCGGGCGGCCAGTACGGCATCGTGCGCGAGGCGCGCTTTCTGGGCCTCAACCCCAACGGCCTGGTGCCGCTGATCGAGGACGAGGACACGGGCGTAGTGCTGTGGGAGTCCAACCCCATCATGCGCTACCTGTGCGCCCGGCATTCGCTGGGCAACCTGTACCCCGAAGACCTGCCCACGCGCTTTGTGGCCGAACAGTGGATGGACTGGCAACAGACCACGCTCAACCCCGCCGGGCGTGATGCGTTCCTCCAGTGGATTCGCACCCCTGCCGCGCAGCGCAATGAGGCGCTCATCGCCGCATCGGTCGCACTGACCGAACCGCTGATGGCGATGCTCGATGCCCACCTGGCGCGCCAGCCCTTCATGGCGGGTGAGCGGTTTACCATGGCCGACATCCCGGTGGGCTGCGAGATCCACCGCTGGTGGGGCCTGCCGCAAGATCGCCCTGCACACCCCCATCTGGAGCGGTGGTACAACACGGTCAGCACCCGCCCCGGCGCCCGGGGCGTGTTGGATCAGCCTCTCGCGTGAGCCTCTCCATGCACCAGCGCCCCTTCAAGCAGATCGACGTGTTCAGCGACCGCCCCGGCTACGGCAACCCCGTGGCCGTGGTGCTGGATGCCGACGGCCTGAGCGACAGCGACATGCGCCGTTTTGCGGCCTGGACCAACCTGTCGGAAACCACCTTTCTGATGCCGCCCACCGACGCCGGGCGCGCGGCCGGGGCCGACTACCACTTGCGCATCTTCAGCCCCAGTGGCGAGCTGCCTTTCGCGGGCCACCCCACGCTGGGCACCTGCCACGCCTGGCTGCAAGCGGGCCACCGCCCGCAGCAAGACAGCATGGTGATCCAGGAATGCGCACTGGGCCTGGTGCGCATTGCGCTGAGCGGCGACACGCTGGCGTTTGCCGCGCCCCCGCTCAAGCGCAGCGCCCCCAGCCCCGCGCTGGTGCCGCTGATTGCCAGCGCCCTGGGCCTGCGCCCGCAGCAGATTCTGGGTGCGCAGATGCTGGACAACGGCCCCGTGTGGCTGGGCCTGCTGCTCGACAGCGCCGACACGGTGCTGGGCCTGCGCCCCGACCACGCCCGCCTGAAGGACCTGGGCCAGGACGTGGGCGTGATCCATGTGGGCCCTGCCGCCAGCAACACCGCCCAGCCCGGCGTGGTGGTACGCGCGTTTGCCGCGCCCATGGGCAACCCCGAAGACCCGGTGACGGGCACCCTCAACGCCAGCCTGGCCGAATGGCTGATTGCCGACGGCCTGGCCCCCCGCAGCTACCTGGTGGCCCAGGGCGAATGCCTGGGCCGCGCGGGCCGCGTGCACATCCGCCAGGACGATGACCACCAGTTGTGGGTGGGCGGCCGCGCCGTCACCTGCATCGAAGGCACGGTGCTGCTATGAGCCCGCGCCGCCTTGCCCCACACCCCAGTGGCTGATCCCCGCGACTGATTCGAACTGGGCCCTTCGCGCAACGGGGGCCGAGCCAATGACAACCCGTTCCCACCGGCAACCCCCCGGTGAGCCCCCGGCGTGCCCGGCCCACCCCGCTCCATTGCTTTTTTGCTCTCAAGGACCTGCCCCATGCACCAACGCCCGTTCCAGCAAGTCGATGTGTTCACCGCCACGCCCTACCGGGGCAACCCCCTGGCCGTGGTGCTGGACGGCTCCGGCCTCACCACCGAAGCCATGCAGGACTTCACCAACTGGACCAACCTGTCCGAAGCCACGTTCCTGCTGCCCCCCACACCGGAAGGCCGCGCCGCCGGTGCCGACTACCGCGTGCGCATCTTCTGCCCCGGGCTTGAGCTGCCGTTTGCCGGACACCCCACGCTGGGCAGCTGCCACGCATGGCTCAAGGCTGGCGGGCAGCCCCAGGCAGTCGGCAAAGTGGTGCAGGAATGCGGCGTGAGCCTGGTCACGCTGCGCCAAGACGGCGAACGCCTAGCCTTTGCTGCGCCGCCCCTCATCAAGAGCGGCCCGCTGGCCGAAGAGGACGTGGCGCTGATCGCGCGCGGGCTGGGCGTGGCGCGCAGCGACATCCTGCACCACGCCTGGTGCGACAACGGACCCAACTGGCGGGGCGTGATGCTGCGCAGCAGCGAGCAGGTGCTGGCGCTGAAGCCCGACGCCAGCCTCCTGGGCCAGCTGGACGTGGGCGTGGTGGGCCCGCGCGGCAAGGTCGGCGTCATCGGCAGCACTGACGCCGAAGGCATCGCCTTTGAAGTGCGCGCCTTTTTCCCCGGCAACAACGGCCTGGCCGAAGACCCCGTGACCGGCAGCCTGAACGCAGCGCTGGCCCAATGGCTCATCGGCGCCGGGCTGGCCCCCACCCAGTATGTGGCCGCCCAGGGCACCTGCCTGGGCCGCGCCGGGCGGGTGTTTGTGGAGCAGGACGGAGACACCCTCTGGGTCGGCGGCAGCTCGGTCACCTGCATGGCCGGTGAGGTGCTGCTGTGACCGCCACGACCACCCAACACGCCCCTTGCGTGGACCACCTGGTCGTGCTGGCGGCCGACCTGGCCAGTGGTGTGGACTGGTGCGAACGCACGCTGGGCATCACCCCCACGGCGGGCGGCGAACACCCGCTGATGGGCACCCACAACCGCATCTTCAACGTCTCCAGCCCGGCGCATCCGCGCGCCTACCTGGAGATCATTGCTATCAACCCAGGAGCAACCAAGGCAATACCCGCTAGCGCAAGACGCTGGTTTGACATGGATGACGCCAATTTGCAGGCCCAGGTGGCCCAACATGGCCCGCAGCTCATCCACTGGGTGGCGAGCGTGCCGGACGTCGCGGCCGCGTGCACAGCGATGTCGGCGCTGGACATTGAACGCGGCGCCGTCATCACCGCCAGCCGCCCCACGCCCCATGGCCTGCTGCAATGGCAGATCACTGTGCGCGACGACGGCCTGCGCCTGATGGACGGATGCCTGCCCACCCTCATCCAGTGGGGCACCGTGCACCCCTGCGACAGTCTGCCTGCCAGCGGCGTGCAGCTGAAACAACTCGCACTGCAGCACCCGCAAGCCGCCACCTTGCAGGTGGCGTGCAATGCCGTGGGCGTGGCCGCCTCCGTCCTCGTCACGCCGGGCGCCGCACCGCGCCTCTGTGCCCAGCTCAGCACGCCGCAGGGCCCCGTCACCCTCACCTCGTTCACCCCCCAGGAGTAAACCGCCATGCTGTTTTCGTTGCAGGAATTGCTGTTCTTCGCGCTCGCCGCCCTCGTGCTGGTGCTCACGCCGGGCCCCAACATGGTGTATTGCGTCTCGCGCAGCCTGACCCAGGGGCCACGCGCCGGGCTCATCTCGCTGACCGGCGTGGTGCTGGGTTTTGTTGTGCACCTGCTGGCAGCGGCGCTGGGCCTTACCGCGCTGCTGGCCGCCGTGCCGCTCGCGTTCGACGCCATCCGCTACGCTGGCGCCGCCTACCTGCTGTGGATGGCCTGGCAGGCCATCAAGCCCGGTGGAGCCGCACCTTTTGAAGCGCGCAACCTGCCGCACGACCGCCCGCGCACGCTGTTCCTCATGGGCTTCATGACCAACCTTCTGAATCCCAAGGTGGCCATGTTCTACCTGTCGTTCTTCCCCCAGTTCCTGCACCCCGAGCGCGGCCAGTTGCTGCTGCAAAGCCTGACGCTGGGCGCCGTGCAGATCGGCACCAGTGCCGCCGTGAACGCCCTGCTGGTGCTGGGCGCCGCCCGCGTGGCGCTGTTCCTCAACCGCAACGCTGCCTGGATGCGTGCGCAGCGCTACTTCATGGGCACCGTCCTCGGTCTGCTCGCCCTCAAATTGTTGACTGAAAAGAAAGCCGCCGCATGAACACCCGCCTCGACCCCACCGCCCTGCTGCCCACCCTGGCCGACATCGAAGCCGCTGCCCAGGTGGTGTACCGGGACTTCGCCGCCACGCCCCAGTACCGCTGGGGCCTGCTCAGCCAGCGCCTGGGCACCGACTGCTGGCTTAAACACGAGAACCACACGCCCGTGGGCGCGTTCAAGATCCGGGGCGGCCTGACCTACTTTGACCAGCTCGCGCAACGCGGCGCGCTGCCCAAGGAGGTCATCAGCGCCACCCGCGGCAACCACGGCCAGAGCATGGGCTGGGCTGCGCGCCGCCACGGCGTGGCCTGCACCATCGTCGTGCCGCGTGGCAACTCGGTGGAGAAGAACGCCGCCATGCGCGCTTTGGGCGTCACGCTCATCGAACACGGCGACGACTTTCAGGAAGCGCGCGAACACGCCATCCAGCTGGCGGCCCAGCGCGGCGCCCACATGGTGCCCAGCTTCCATCCCGACCTGCTGCGCGGCGTGAGCACCTACTGGTGGGAGTTCTTGCGCGCCGTGCCGCAGCTCGATGTGGTGTACGTGCCCATCGGCCAGGGCTCAGGCGCGTGCTCGGCCATCGCCGCCAAGCTGGCGCTGCAGCACTCTGTGCGCGTGGTCGGCGTGGTCAGCAGCCATGCCACCACCTATGCCGATTCGCTGGCCGCCGGCCACGTGGTCGAAGCACCGGTGACCACCCAGCTCGCAGACGGCATGGCCTGCCGCGTGGCAGACGCCGAGGCGCTGGCCGTTCTGGCCCCGCACATCGACCACATCGTGCAAGTGAGCGACGCCGAAGTGGGCGCCGCCATGCGTGCGATCTTCACCGACACCCACAACGTGGCCGAGGGTGCGGGCGCCGCCGCGCTGGCGGCAGCCCTGCAAGAGCGCGATGCCCTGAAAGGCCAGCACGTGGGCCTGGCGTTGACAGGCGGCAACGTCGATGCCCCGATGTTCGCCAACACCCTCGCCAGCCACTGACAGTCTGTTGGACAATGCCCTCGCATGGCTCCCACGGGGGCCGTGACATAACAAAACCGTTGAGGGAGTGTCCATGGCAAGCCAACCACCGTCCGGCTATCGCTGGGGCCTGCGCGCGGTCATCGCGCTGCAGTGCCTGCTGATTTTCGCGTTCGTGTACCAAGGGCTGTCCGCCCCGGGGCCCTTCGGCCCCCGGCTGCCCGCGGTGCAAGGCGACACCCTCTGGCTTGAAAGCCACGGGGCACTCCACCAGTTCGACGCCAATGGTCGGCGGCTGCAGCAGATTCCCCTGAGCGAGCTGAAGATTTCCGACGGCCCGACCAGCCTGCAGTTCACGCAAGCGCAGGTCTTCTGGGTGCATGACGACAGCCGTGTGCACCGCTGCGACCTGCAGCAGCGCCAGTGCCTGCCCGTGGAACTGGCCGGGCTGGACAGCCGCCGAAGCTACCGCTGGGTGCGCGTGAGCGACGATGAGTCGGAGATCATCGTGTCGGACGCCTCGCACCACCGGGTGTTGGTGTACCGGCGCGATGCCGTCACGGCCCGCTACACTCTCGCGCGTACCGAGACCGAAGGCCTGCGCTTCCCCAACCAGACGCTGCAGGTAGGCCCGTCGATGTGGGTGGCCAACACCAACCGTCACGAGATCCTGCAGCTGCACACCGGCCCGGACGGCAAGGCGGCACGGCAACCGCACACCATCACCTACCCCGACTTGCGCCCCGGGCGCTCGTTCCCCTTTGCCATGGCGCAAGACCCGCGCGGGCAGTTGTGGGTGCTGGTGGCGGGCCCCAACATGCAGAACGCCGACCTGCTCATCATGAACCCGCAGTTGCGGCCCGAGCGGGTGATTCCCCTGGCCCCCAAACAAGACCCCAACGCCATCACCCTGTTCCAGCAGCACATGCTGCTGACCGACATGAGCAATTTCCTGGTGCGCAGACTGGACCTGTATGGCCGTGTGCTGGGGCCCTTTGGGGATGCCAGCTTCCAGGCCGAGCTGGAAGCCGCACGCAACCAGGCGCAGTGGTCGCGCCGGTTGCCCACGCTGCTGATGTCCAGCATTGGCGTGCTGCTGCTGGTGGCCTTGTGGCTGGCCTGGAAGGCGGGCGAATTGCGCCAGTTGCGCGGCACCGCCTGGCGGGCCGATCCGGCAGCAACGGCGGCCGAAGACGAAGACGACGACACCGCCCCCACCGGCCCCTCGGCAGCACCCACCGTCACGGCGACCACCACAGCGCCCGCCCTGGAGCGCGGCCAGGTCACCATGGTCAAGGCACTGCCCGGCAGCACCCGCACCCGCCGCCGCATGTTGCTCGTCACGGACGCCGTCGTGCTCCTGGCCATCGGGGCCCTGGTCTACTGGGCTTGGCCCCAGTTCTACCAACACGACTGCGCCCCAGGCAAGGCCTGCGCACCCTGGATGCCCTATGCCTTTGCGACGCTGGCCCTGCTGCCCTTGATCCCCTCCATTGCCGTGCGGCGCAGGTTGAAGGCGCTGGAGAGCATCCGCATCGGCACCGATGGCGAACAGGTGCAGGCCCGCGTGGGCAAAAAGCACTACCAGGCCCCGGCCGATCAAGTCACCTGCACGCGCCAGCAGCTGCTGATCGGCCTGGGCACGGTGCCTCTGCGGCTCAATGGCCAGGCCCTGTTTGACGAAGAGGCGTTGCGCCACAACATCATCAACCGCCTCCCCCAGATGCACATGGCCGACAGCCCCTGGCATCCGGGATGGCTGGTCCACTACTGGAAACGCGGCGGCTGGCGCGGGCGCGCCATCGTGATCGGCATGGGAGCCCTGTGCGGCCTGTGGCTGGGGCTGATGCTTCGGTGAGCCCCTGGCACCGCACACCCCGGCAACTGCTGCAGCGCAGCATCGAAAACTCCCAAATTGATAGCACCGGTCGCAATAGCGACAAGCGCCCTGCGCCTTGCTCATCACAATCCGGTGCATGGGAACCCTCTACCTCGTGCGCCACGGCCAGGCCTCGTTTGGCGCAGATGACTACGACGTGCTCAGCCCCCGCGGCCGCGAACAGGCCGTGCGCCTGGGCGAATACTGGCGAGCCCGCGGGATGGCGTTTGACGCCGTCCTCACCGGCACGCTGCGCCGCCACACCCAAACGCTGGAAGGCATTGCCGAAGGCCTGCAGACCACGCCCGATGCGCTGCAGTTGCCGGGTCTCAACGAATACGACAGCCACGCGCTGATCGCTGCCATCCACCCCCAGCCCCTGGGCCCGGCCGACACGCCCGAGCGCTACCGCGCGCACTTCCGCATCCTGTGCGACGCGCTGGCGCAGTGGATGGCAGGCGTCATCAGCCCCCAGGGCATGCCCAGCTGGAACGAATTTTCAGCCGGCGTGCGCAGCGCACTGGACCATGTGCGCCACCACCACGCAGGCCAGAGCGTGCTGCTGGTCAGCAGCGGCGGCCCCATCTCCACGGCCGTGGGCGAGGTGCTGGGCACGGCGCCCGAAGTGACGATTGCGCTGAACATGCGCATCCGCAACAGCGCGGTGACGGAGTTCTCCATCTCGCCCAAGCGATTGATGCTGCAGACCTTCAACACACTGCCGCACCTCAATGAGCTGGAGCATGCGCAGTGGGTCACGCACGCCTGAGCGCCGACATTTCGGTTTTTTGAGCCTTTCAGGCCGCTTGCGCTAGTGGATCATGCGCCAGAAGCTATCAATAAGATAGCAACTCGAATCAACCCAGGTCAGGCCCGCTCGCCAGGGTAGATAGCGGCAGTGCCTGCAGTTCCTGCAGCAGCGCCACCAGTTGCTGCGCTGCAGCGTCCACCACCGCCCGCCCCTTGTCGGCCGTGGCTGCGGCCGCGTCACCCACGGCACCCGCTGGGTGGTAGTCCTGCATCTGCCAGCCCAGCTTGGCGCTTTTGCCGTTACCCAGGATGGCGTAGCGCTCCGACCGGTCTTGTGAAGTGGAGCGGAAGTTCTGCGCCTGTTCCATGCGCACCGTGGCGGGCGCCAGGTGCAGCATCATCGATGTCTCGATCTCACCCGCATGGATGCCAAAGCGGTGCTCCTGGGCGCTGAACTGGCCCGCCACCGCATCGGGCAGCGGCAGGCTGAACCAGCTGGCGCTGTAGACGATGAGGTCGCAGCGCGTGCGCAGCTCGCGCGCCACGATGTCCATCACGCTCACCTGGCCGCCGTGGCCGTTGAAAAGCAGCAGCTTCTTGATGCCCGCGCGGGCTACGCACTCGCCAATCTCGGTCCACAGCGCAATGACTGTAGCGGGCGACAGCGTGAGCGTGCCCGGAAAGCGGATGTGCTCCGGGCTCAGGCCCACGTTCTGCGGCGGCAAGAACAGCACAGTCAAATCCGCAGGCAGCTGCGGTAGCGCGGCATCTATCACACCCTGCAGCAGCGTCGCATCGACCGACAAGGGCAGGTGCGGCCCATGCTGCTCGACGGCCGCCACGGGCAGCACGGCCACCACCTCTTCAGCCCGCCCGCTGGCCTTTAGCGCCGCGAAATCACGGGTGGACAAGTCGGCCCAGAAGCGGGAGGGCAAGGGAGTCAATGCGGCAGAAGTCATGCGTGCATGGTAGCGGCGCTGTTGGCGTCTGGGAAACGGCCCGCAGCGCCGCTAACATGCCACCATGACCCAAGACCTCTTCCGCCAAGACGCCTACCTGCGCGAATGCAGCGCCCACATCACCGCCGTCACCGATGCCGGCATCGTGCTGGACCAGACCGTGTTCTACCCCCTGGGCGGCGGCCAGGCCGGTGACAGCGGCGTGCTGGTGCTGGCAGATGGCACGCAGATCACCATTGCAGACACCCGCAAGGGCAAGGACGCCGAAGGCAACCCCACCAGCGACATCGTCCACGTCCCCGCCCCCGGTCAGGAAGACCGCGTGGCGCAGCTCAAGCCCGGTACGGCCGTCACCGCCCGCATCGACTGGGAGCGCCGCCACCGCATGATGCGCCTGCACACCACCAGCCACCTGCTGTGCCACGTGGTGCCGCAGCTGGTCAACGGCTGCTCGATCACGCCCGACTACGCGCGGCTGGACTTTGCGATGACCGACCCGCTAGACAAGGAGCAGCTGACCACCGCCATCGCCACCCTGGTGGCCGCTGCGCACCCGCTCACCGTGGCCTCGATCAGCGACGAAGAACTGGACGCCAACCCCGCACTGGTCAAGAGCATGAGCGTCCAGCCCCCGCGCGGCACCGGGCGCATCCGCACCATCCGCATCGGCGGAGAAGGCGACGCACCGCTAATCGATCTGCAGCCCTGTGGGGGCACGCATGTGGCCAACACGTCGGAGATCGGCGGCATCGTCGTCACAAAGATTGAAAAGAAAAGCGCCACCACCCGGCGGGTGGTGCTGGGCTTTGCCCAGTGAGCGGAGCGAAGAGCGCTTTTCTTTGGGGTGGAATCATTTGCACGCAGTGCAAGTAAGGCCGCACCAAAAGCCCTGGCATCAACAACCACCCGCAGGGTGGTGCTGGGCTTCGCCCCGTAAGCGGCGCCCGCCCCCACTGTCAACAATCTTGAGCCACCGCAGCCCCCGGTTGCATTGGCTTACGCAGGCAGGCGGACAACGGGGACAATAGCGCCCGCGCGCAGCACCGGCCCGTCATCCCTCGGGCTGCGGTGACCGGTTCTTCCTCCCGGGGCTGCGGCGCCTACCCTTGCCTGCCGCCATGCCGATCTCCCTGCGCTCCGTCTCGTTTGCCACCCTGCGCCAGCACCGCTGGTTCCGCCCCGCCGTCCGCGCGCTGGTGGGTCTGATCGCCCTGTGGCTGGTCACCTGGCTGGCCATTCCACCGCTGGTCAAGGGCCCGCTGGAGCGCATCGCGTCCGAGCAACTGGGCCGCGCCGTGACCATTGGCAGCATCGACTTTCAGCCCTGGAGCCTCGAATTGGCCCTGCGTGACGTGGCCGTGGCGGGTGCCAACGGTGCGCCCCCGCAACTGACCATTGGCCGCGTCTATGCCGATGGCGAGCTGCAATCGCTGTTTCGCCTGGCGCCTGTGGTGGATGCCTTCACCATCGACAACCCGGTGCTGCGCATCACCCACCTGGGCGACGGCCGCTACGACGTGGACGACATCATCGCCAAGGTCATCGCGCCCAAGAGCGACCCCGAGCCCGACCAAGGCCCCGCGCGCCTGGCGCTGTACAACCTGGCGCTCACAGGCGGCAGCATCGACTTCATCGACAACACCATCAGCGAGACCCACGAGGTGCGCGCGCTGACGCTGAAAGTGCCCTTCATCAGCACCCTACCCTCGCAGCGCGAGGTGAAGGTGGAGCCCCACTTGGCCTTCACGCTGGACGGCAGCCGGTTTGACTCGTCCGCCGAGGGCACGCCTTTTGCACAGACCGGCAAAGCCGACGCGCAGATTCGGCTGGATGGGTTGAACCTGGCACCCTACCTGGGCTACCTGCCCGCCAACCTGCCCGTAAAGGTGCAAAGCGCCACGCTGGATGCGGATGTGAAGGTGGCCTTCGAGCAACACCCGCGCATGGCCGTGAAGCTGAGCGGCACCGTGCAAGCCAGCGGTGTGCGCATGGCCGACCGCCAAGGGGCCGACCTGCTGAGCTACGAGCGCCTGAAGATCGACATGGCCGATGTGCGCCCGCTGGAGCAGATCGTGCGCCTGCAGCATGTGGAGCTGACGGCGCCGGTGGTCACGGCCACGCGCGATGCGGCGGGCCAGATCAACCTGGCACAACTGGCGGCGCCTGCACAGCCTGCAACACCCGCCAAGGACAGGACCACCGCATCTGCCGACGCTGCATCTGCTCCAGTGGCCAGCGCCAGCACAGCCTACGCCCCTGCATCCTCCGCCTCTGTGGGTGAAGGCAAAGGCAAAGCCAAGGCCAAAACAGCCGCCCCCGCCTGGGCGGTCGAAGTCGCCACGGCCGCCGTGCGTGGCGGCACCCTGCGCTGGGCCGACGCCACCACGCGCCCTGCCGCCGCCCTGCAGGCCACCGAATTTGCGCTGGAGGCCGCCGACATCGCCCTGCCGTTTGCCAAAGAGAATGCCAAGCCGTTCACCTTCAAAGGTGGACTCAACCTGCAAGGCAGCACGCTCAGCTTCACTGGCGAAGCCACGGACCAGAAGGCCCAGGTCAACGCCACCCTGAACGCCTTGGCCTTGCAACTGGCCGCGCCCTACCTGGCCCAGGCGCTGGAGCCCACGGTGACCGGCCAACTCAGCGGCGATGTGGGTGTGCTGTGGCAAGCCCCCACGCCACAGGCCACGCAGACCGGCGCCACGGGCGTCACGCTCAAGGCGGGCCCCCTGGCGCTGGAGCAACTGGCCGTCAAGCAGGGCAAGACCACCTTGGCCAGCCTGGGCAAGCTGGAGATTGCGGGCGCCGAAGTGCCCCTGGACGCACGCACCGCCACGCTGGAGCGCTTGGCCATCAACCAACCGCAACTGGCAGTGGAGCGCGGCGCAGATGGCCGCTGGATGTTTGAACGCTGGCTGAAATCGGAGAAGGCCGCCCCCGCCGCGCAAGGCAGCGCCACCGCAGCCGCTGACCCAGCCCCCACCAGCAATGCCGCGCCCTGGAAGCTGCGCGTGGCCGACTTCTCCGTGCAGGGCGGCACGGTCACCCTGGCCGACAACGCCCAGCCGCGCCCCGTGGCGCTGGACCTGGCGGCCCTGGGCATCACCGCCCGCAACCTGGCCAGCGACGGCAGCAAGCCCGAGGCCTTCACGCTCACCGCCCGCGCCGCCGCGCCGGGCAAGGGCAGCAACAAGGCGGCGCCCGGCACGATCGACTACCAGGGCACGCTGGCCCTGCAACCGCTGACCACCCAGGGCAAGCTCGACGCCACCCGCCTGCCGGTGCACGCACTGGACGGCTACCTGGCCAGTCAGCTGTCGGTGGAGCTGCTGCGCGCCGACGTGGGCTACCGGGGCCAGGTGGCGCTGGCGCAGACGGACAAGGGAGTCAGCCTGCGCCTGAGCGGCGATGCGGTGGTCGAAGACTTGCGGGCCAACAGCACGGCCGCCTTCACCCCCAAGACCGAGGCCCAGGTGGGTGAGGAACTGCTGGCCTGGAAGAGCCTGAACCTGCGCGGCCTGGCCGTGGCCACCACCCCCGGCACCGCGCCGCGCGTGGAGGTGAAGGAAACCAGCCTGGTCGATTTCTTTGCCCGCATCACGATCAATGAGGCGGGCCGCATCAACCTGAGCGACATTGCCAAGACCCCGGCCGAGGCCCAGGCTGCCAATGCGGCCAGCGCTGCGGCCAGTGCGGCCACCCCTGCCGCATCGGCGCCCGCCGCCACTGCATCGGCAGCGACATCCGCCCCCTCTGCAACCGTGGCCCAGGCCGACCCGTTGGCCCCCGTGGTCGTGTTTGGCCCGGTGAGCCTGGTCAACGGCAAGGTGCTGTTCTCGGACTTTTTCATCAAGCCCAACTACTCGGCCGACCTGTCGGAGCTGACCGGCAAGCTCAGCGCGTTCTCGTCCGAAGCGCGCGGCGGCGATCCCGTGCTGGCCGACCTGGAGCTGCGCGGCCGCGCCGAGGGCTCGGCATCGCTGGAAGTCACCGGCAAGCTCAACCCGCTGGCCAAACCACTGGCGCTCGACATCACCGGCAAGGTGCGCGATCTGGAGCTGCCCCCGCTCACACCGTATTCCGTCAAGTACGCCGGGCACGGCATCGAGCGCGGCAAGCTCAGCATGGACGTGAACTACAAGGTGCTGCCCAATGGCCAGCTCACCGCCAGCAACCGTCTGGTGCTCAACCAGCTGACCTTTGGCGAGCCCGTGGAGGGCGCACCCAACAGCCTGCCCGTGAAGCTGGCCGTGGCCCTGCTGGCCGACCGCCAGGGCGTGATCGACCTGGACCTGCCCATCAGCGGCTCGCTCAACGACCCGCAGTTCCGCATCGGCCCGGTGATCTTCAAGATCATCATCAACCTCATCGGCAAGGCGCTGACCTCGCCCTTCAGCCTGCTGGCCAGCGCCTTTGGTGGTGGCGAGGAAATGAACCATGTGCCCTTTGCCCCCGGCAGTGCCACCCTGACGCCCGAGGCGCAGCAGAGCCTGGACAAGGTGGCCAAGGCCCTGGCCGACCGCCCCGCACTCAAGATCACCGTGACCGGCACGGCCAGCCTGCCGGACGAACGCGAAGGCCTGCAGCGTGAGCACCTGCAGCAGCTGGTGCTGGCTGAAAAACGCCGCGCCAACCCGGCGGATACCGCCCCGGTGTCGGCCACCGAGTACCCCGCCCTGCTCAAGGAGGTATACCGCCGCGCCGACATCCCCAAGCCGCGCAACCTGGTCGGCCTGGCCAAGGACCTCACCGTGCCCGAGATGGAAGCCCTGCTGCTGGCCCACCAGCCCGCCACCGAGGCCATGGCCGCCGAGCTGGCCACCCAGCGCGGCCAGGCGATCCGCGCGTACCTGGTGGCGCAAAAGCTGCCGGTGGAACGCCTCTTTGTGGCGGCCCCCAAGTCGGGCAAACCGCCCGAAAAGTGGACCCCGCGTGCGGATTTGAGCCTGGCGACACAGTGAGCAACACCCCCTGAGTCGCCTACGGCGCCTTCCCCCTCTCTCGCTACGCGGGAGGGGGACGCCCCCAGCGCGGCGGGGCGGCCCTTGCGCGGGGGCCCTGGTACTGGCCACGCCAGTTTCCACGGACATGGACGGCTCCAAGCACAATGGTGGATCGAGAATCGAAACGGCGGCAGCGCCGGAACCAATCCCGCCCCGCCCGCTCCCACATTGCACCATGCCTTCACGCCTGTTCCACCGCCTTGCAGCCACTCTCTTTTTTATAGCTGCCAGCGCTTTATGGACTAGCGCTACCGCCCAATTGGGCACCAAAACGACCGGCCAGGGCACCAGCGTGGTCACCACGCCCTATGTGCGGGCCGAGCTGCTGGCCCATGCGCCCCAGGGCGTGGCCCCCGGCCAGCCGCTGTGGCTGGGCCTGCAGATCACCCACCAGCCGGAGTGGCACACCTACTGGAAGAACCCCGGCGACTCCGGCCTGCCCACCGACCTGGCCTGGACGCTGCCCGCAGGCCTGGACGCAGGCGAAATCGCCTGGCCGCTGCCCAAGAAGATCCCCATCGGCACGCTGGCCAACTATGGCTACGAAGGCACGGTACTGCTGCCCGTGCCCGTGACGGTGGCCAGCACCTATGCCCCCGGGCCGCTGGCCAAAGATGCCACCATCAAACTGCGCGCCTCGTGGCTGGTGTGCCGCAAGGAGTGCATCCCTGAAGAGGGCGAGTTCACGCTGCAGCTGCCCATTCAGAGCACCACGGCGCTGAACGGCGACGCGTTCGAGGCAGCGGCCAAAGCCCAGCCCCGCTCCGTGCTGGCAGGTACCAACGGCATCGTGCCCCACAGCCAGGCGCAGATTGCAGATGGCAATCTGCTTCAAGTCAGCGTGCAGGGCCTGCCCGTGGCGCTGCGCGGCAAGACGCTCGACCTGTTCCCCGAAACCGCCGAGGTCATAGACAACGCCGCCGGCTGGAAGCAGGCCTGGAACGGCAGCGTGTGGACCGCGCAGATTCCCCTGTCTGCCCAGCGCAGCGCCAGCCCCAGCCTGATGCCCGTGGTGCTGGCCGAGCAGGCGGCCGCAGGCCATGGCGCCGGCCCCGACACCCGCACCGGCTACCGCGCCGAGCTGAAGGTGCTGGGCACCTGGCCGCAGGGCGCGTCAGCAGCTGCGGTGTCGCCCGCGCTGGAGGCAGCGCTCAAGGCCAACGCGGCGCAGGCAGGCGGCGCGGCAACGTCGGCCGCAGGCTCTGGCGCCTCGTCCCTCACCCTCACTGCCGCGCTGCTGGGCGCCTTGCTTGGCGGGCTCATCCTCAACCTCATGCCCTGCGTGTTCCCGGTGCTGGCGATCAAGGTGGTGGGCTTTACCCAGCACGCGCAAGACCGGCGTGCGCACCGCGTCAGCGGCATCGCCTACACGGCGGGCGTGGTGCTGTCGTTCATCGCCCTGGGCGCGCTCATGCTGGGCCTGCGTGCGGCGGGCGAGGCCGTAGGCTGGGGCTTCCAATTGCAGTCCCCGGCCGTTGTCGCCTCGCTGGCGGCGCTGTTCACGCTGATCGCGCTCAACCTGGCGGGCGTGTTCGAGTTCGGGCATTTCCTGCCGTCCTCGGTGGCCAGCCTGCAGGCGCGCCACCCGGTGGCCGACAGCTTCCTCACCGGCGTGCTGGCCGTGGCCGTGGCCTCGCCCTGCACCGCGCCGTTCATGGGCGCGTCCATGGGCCTCACCGCCACGCTGCCCGCGCCCCAGGCGCTGGCCGTGTTTGCGGCGCTGGGCCTGGGGCTGGCGCTGCCGTACCTGGCGGCCAGCTTGGTGCCCGCCGTGGCGCGCGCCCTGCCCCGCCCCGGCGCGTGGATGGACACCTTCCGCAAGCTCATGGCCTTCCCCATGCTGGCCACCGTGGTCTGGCTGGTGTGGGTGCTGGGCCAGCAAAGCGGCATCGATGGCGCAGGAGCGCTGCTGATCCTGCTGGTGGGGCTGTCGCTGGTGGTGTGGGCCCTGTCGCTGGCCGGGCGTGCGCGGGTATGGATGGCCACGGTGTCCATCGCGGCGATGGCGCTGCTGGTCTGGGCGTTTGCGCCGCACGTCACCAACGTGTCCAACGCGCAAGCCGCCAACACACCGTCCGCGCAAGCCTCGGCCACCGGTTGGCAGCCCTGGGCACCCGGCGCGGCCGATCAGATCGTGGCCAGTGGCCGCCCTGTGTTTGTGGACTTCACCGCCGCCTGGTGCGTGACCTGCCAGTACAACA
Source organism: Acidovorax sp. 107 (assembly GCF_003058055.1). Taxonomy (NCBI): domain Bacteria; kingdom Pseudomonadati; phylum Pseudomonadota; class Betaproteobacteria; order Burkholderiales; family Comamonadaceae; genus Acidovorax; species Acidovorax sp. 107. The sequence continues at coordinate 2,634,132 of NZ_QBTZ01000001.1, forward strand.
AGAAGACCACGCTGGCCCACGCTGACGTGCTGGCCGACCTGCAGACCAAGAACGTCGCCCTGCTGCGCGCCGACTGGACGCGCCGCGACCCCGCCATCACGGCCGCCCTGGCATCGCTGGGCCGCAACGGTGTGCCCGTGTACGTGTTCTACCGCCCTGGCAAACCGCCGGTGGTGCTGACCGAGGTGCTCAGCGTGGACGAGGTGCGCGCCACCATTGCCCAGTTGTAGGTCGCGCTGCCAGCCCACCTTTCCGCTTTCGACCACCCGCCAACCCCTTCAGGAGACCCTGCCATGAAGCTGCTTCGCCGTACGTTGATCGCCACCGCCGCCCTCGTCGCCCTGGGCGCCCAGGCCGCTGCCACCGTGGGCCAGCCCGCGCCCGACTTCACGCTCAAGGACACCAGCGGAAAGACCGTGCGCCTGTCGGACTTCAAGGGCAAACATGTGGTGCTGGAGTGGACCAACCCCGGCTGCCCCTTTGTGCGCAAGCACTACGACAGCGGCAACATGCCCGCCACACAGAAGGACGCCACCGGCCAAGGCGTGGTGTGGCTGTCCATCAACTCCACCGAAAAAGCCAGCAGCGACTACCTGGAGCCCGCCAAGCTCGCAGCCTGGAAGACCGAACGTAAAGCCGCCCCCACCGCCGTGCTGATGGATGAAGAAGGCACCGTGGGCAAGAACTACGGCGCGCGCACCACGCCGCACATGTACATCGTCAACCCGCAGGGCATGCTGGTGTACGCAGGCGGCATAGATAGCATCCCCTCGGCCCGCCCGGCCGACATCGAGAAGGCCACCAACTATGTGAAGGTGGGGCTGGCCGAGGCGCTGGCGGGCAAGCCGATCTCGGCAGCGACGACTGCGCCGTATGGGTGCAGCATCAAGTACAAGTCGCCGGCCTGACCCTCCGCTGCGAACCCGAGGGCATGCGTACACTGTTTGCATGCTCCACACCCCCGACACCATCAGCACCCTGCGCCACCTGCTCACCGCCTGCCGCACCATTGCGGTGGTGGGCCTCTCGCCGCAGTGGCACCGCCCCAGCTACTTTGCCGCCAAGTACATGCAGGCGCATGGCTACCGCATCGTGCCGGTCAACCCGCTGGTGGCGCGTGATGGCGGGCAGATCCTGGGCGAGACGGCCTACGGCAGCGTGACCGAGGCGGCCGCCGCCCTGGCCGCGCAGGGCCAAAAGATCGACATGGTGGACTGCTTTCGCAAGAGTGAGGACATCCCGCCGCTGGCCGAGGAGGCCGTCGCCATCGGCGCACAGTGCCTGTGGCTGCAGCTGGGGGTTTTCAACGAGGCCGCAGGCCTCCGTGCTGAAGCGGCCGGGCTGCAAGTCATCCAGAACCGCTGCGTGAAGATCGAACACGCGCGGCTGTTTGGTGGCCTGGGCTGGATGGGCGTGAACACCAAGGTGATCAGCGCCAAGCGCTTGCGGCAGCTGCCTTACTAGCAAATTGATAGCTATCAGCGCATATTGCACTAGCGCTTGCGGCCAGTTTCATTCAAATTCCTTCACCCAACCCTCTGCGCAGCACTGCGGGCTGCGCCACCGCCATGACCGAGCCCACATCCAACGGCGCCGACCGCCACTTCGGCTTTGGCACCCGCGCCATCCACGCCGGGGCCCAGCCCGACCCTGTGACCGGCGCGCGCGCCACGCCCATCCACCAGACAACCAGCTTTGTGTTCGACAACGCCGAGCACGCGAGCAGCCTGTTCAACCTGCAGACCTTTGGCAACGTCTACAGCCGCATCAGCAACCCCACGGTGGCAGTGTTCGAGGAGCGCATCGCCAGCCTCGAAAACGGCCGCGCCGCGCTCGCCTGCGCCAGCGGCATGGCCGCGCAGATGGCGGCGCTGCTGGCCATTTTGAAAACCGGCGACCACATCGTGGCGGCCAGCACACTCTATGGCGGCACGGTGGGGCAGCTGGGCGTGGGCTTTGGCCGCTTGGGGCTAGAGACCACGTTTGTGGACCCGGTCGACCCCGAAAACTTTGCGCGCGCCATGCGTCCCAACACCCGCGCCGTGTATGGCGAGACCATCGGCAACCCACTGGTCAACGTGCTCGACATCGCAGCCGTGGCCGAGGTGGCGCATGCGCATGGCGTGCCGCTCATCATCGACAACACGGTGGCCAGCCCCTACCTGTGCAACCCCTTGCAGTTGGGCGCCGACATCGTGGTGCACAGCGCCACCAAGTACATCGGCGGCCACGGCACGACCATGGGCGGCGTGGTGGTGGAAGGCGGCAAGTTCCCGTGGGACAACGGCAACTTCCCCGAGATGGTGGAGCCCAGCCGCGCCTACCACGGCGTGAAGTTCTACGAGACCTTTGGCGACTTCGGCTACACCATGAAGGCGCGCATGGAGGTCAACCGCACCTTCGGCGGCGTGCTCTCGCCCATGAACGCGTGGCAGCTGCTGCAGGGCGCCGAGACGCTGCACCTGCGCATGCGCGAGCACTGCCGCAATGCGCTGGCCGTAGCGAAGTTCTTGCAGAGCCACCAGCAGGTGGCCTGGGTCAACTATCCCGGGTTGGCGGATTCGCCGTACTTCGACCTGGCGCAAAAGCAGTTCCGCGCGGTGGACGGCGCGCCGGGGGCCTCGGGCATCCTCACGTTTGGCGTGAAGGGGGGCGCTGCGGCGGGCGAGAAGTTCATCGACGCCTGCGAGTTTTTGAGCCACCTGGCCAACATCGGCGACGCGAAGACGCTGGTGATTCACCCCGCATCGACCACACACCGGCAGCTGAACGAAGAAGAGCTGGCCCGCGCGGGGGTGAGCGCGGACATGGTGCGGTTGTCGGTGGGGATTGAAGACCTAGACGACATCCTGTGGGACACCGACCAGGCGCTGGGGCGCGCAGCGGGCTGATCGCCCAACGGCCTACACGGGGCCGACCGGCGCCCCCAAGCGCTGCGACAAACTCCGCGCCGCTTCCCGCAGATGCTGCGCCGCCGGGCTCGCAGGCCCCGTCTGCAGCGTGGCACTCGGCCCGATCACGGCGATGCACAGCACCAGCTGCCCGAACCCGTCGAACACCGGCGTGGCCAGCGCGCTGATGCCGGGCAGGAGCTGGTCGGTCACCTCGCTGATCTGGTGCTGGCGCACGGCCTCCAGTTCGGCCGCAAATGCGGGCTCATCCAGCGCGCCTGCAAACCCTTCGGCGGCCAGCGCGGCGGCAGCGCGCTCGCGCGGGCCGAACGCCGCAAACACCTTGCCCGTGGCCGTGTGCCGCACCGAGGCCGTGGTGCCGTGGCGCATGGCCACATACACGGCGGTGGGCCCCTCTTCCACCCGAATGATGGTGGGGCCGTTGTCGCCCCAGACCGAGGCCGACACGGTGTAGCCGATGCGCTGGGCCAGCGCGGGCAGCTCGGCAATGGCCAGGCGCACCGGGTCCACCTGCTGCAGGCTGATCAGGCCCAGTTGCATGGCCAAGGGGCCCAGGCCGTAGTGGCCGCTCACAGCGTCCTGCTCGATGAGGCCCAGCTTGCCAAAGCTCACCAGGTAGGGGTGGGCCTTGGCGGCCGTCATGTCCGCCGCGCGGGCCAGGTCCTTGAGCGCCATGCGCCGGCCGGTGCGCGCCAGCACCTTCAGCAGCTGGCCGCCCACCTCCACGCTCTGGATGCCGCGCGGGCTGCGGGGCGTGTCTTCGTCGTCGGCGGGGGGCAGGTCGGGGATCGTGGTGGGCATGGGGCGATTGTCCACGCAGCGCAGCATCCACACGCCCTTCGGGTTTACACCTAAACAAATGCGTTAGACATAAACAAATTTCTTGCCTAACATCAACATATTCCGTTTAGATAAACGCATTCACTATTAACAAACAATCACCATGAGCACCGTCAAAACCTTTGCCTCCGCCGCCGACCTCGAAGTGAAGAAGGTGAGCTTCGACAAGCTCTCCGACCACGCCTATGCCTACACGGCCGAGGGCGACCCCAACACCGGCATCATCATTGGCGACGACGCGGTGATGGTCATCGACACCCAGGCCACGCCCGTGATGGCGCAGGACGTGATCCGCCGCATCCGCGAGGTGACGGACAAGCCCATCAAGTACGTGCTGCTGAGCCACTACCACGCCGTGCGCGTGCTCGGTGCCAGCGCTTACGGCGCCGAGCACATCATTGCCAGCGAAGACACGCGCGATTTGATCGTGGAGCGCGGCCAGTTCGACAAGGACAGCGAGATCGGCCGCTTTCCGCGCCTGTTCCAGAACGTGGAGAGCGTGCCCGACGGCCTGACCTGGCCGACCATGACCTTCAACCAAAAGATGACGCTGTGGCTGGGCAAGCTGGAGGTGCAGATCCTGCAACTGGGCCGGGGCCACACCAAGGGCGACACGGTGGCCTGGCTGCCGCAAGAAAAGATCCTCTTCAGCGGCGACCTGGTGGAGTTCGACGCCACGCCGTATGCGGGCGATGCGTACTTCCAGGACTGGCCCCAGACGCTGGACAACATTGCTGCCCTGAAGCCCGAAAAGCTCGTGCCCGGCCGGGGCGCCGCGCTGCAGACGCCCGAGCAGGTGCAGGCCGGCCTGGCGGGCACGCGCGCCTTCATCAGCGACCTGTACGACAGCGTGAAGGCCAGTGCGGCCAAAGGCGAAGACCTGCGCAAGGTGTACGAGGCCACGTTTGCCAAGCTGCAGCCCAAGTACGGCCACTGGGTCATCTTCAACCACTGCATGCCGTTTGACGTGACCCGTGCCTACGACGAGGCCACGCAGTACCCGGACCCACGCATCTGGACGGCCGAGCGCGACGTGCAGATGTGGAAATCGCTGGAAGGCTGAACCGCCGAGGTTGGAGGAGACGCAACAATGAACCCCAGAGACATTCCCCCCGAGGCCTTCCACGCCAGCGGTGCCGAGGTGCAGGCCATCGATTTTGGTTATGTGCGCTCGCCCGATCAGGACCGCGCCATGCCTGCGCAGCACCCCATCGTGGTCATTGGCGCGGGCCCTGTGGGCCTGTCGCTCGCGATTGACCTGGCGCAGCGCGGGCAGCGTGTGGTGGTGCTGGACAACGACCACAAGCTCTCCATCGGCTCGCGTGCCATCTGTTTTGCCAAGCGCACGCTCGAAATCTGGGACCGCCTGGGCGTGGGCCAGCGCATGGTGGACAAGGGCGTGTCGTGGAACCTGGGCAAGGTGTTTTTGAAGGAAGAGCAGCTGTATGAATTCAACCTGCTGCCCGAGGAGGGCCACGAGCGCCCCGCCTTCATCAACCTGCAGCAGTACTACGCCGAGGCCTACCTGGTGGAGCGTGCGCTGCAGTTGCCGGGTATCGACATCCGCTGGCACAACAAGGTCACTGCCGTGGCCGCGCGGGACAACGGTGCACTGCTGAGCGTTGAGACACCGGATGGCGCGTACCAGATCGATGCGCAGTGGCTGGTGGCCTGCGACGGTTCACGCTCACCCACGCGGCAGATGCTGGGGCTCGAAAGCAAGGGCCGCATCTTCCAGGACCGGTTCCTGATCGCCGATGTCAAGCTGCAGGGCGACGCGGACTTCCCCACCGAGCGCTGGTTCTGGTTTGACCCGCCCTTCCACCCCCACCAGAGCGTGCTGCTGCACCGCCAGCCCGACAACGTGTGGCGCATCGACTTCCAGCTGGGCTGGGACGCCGACCCCGAGGAAGAAAAGAAGCCCGAGAACATCATCCCGCGCGTGCAAGCGCTGCTGGGCGCGGAGGCGCAGTTTGAGCTGGACTGGGCGAGCGTCTACACCTTTGCCTGTCTGCGCATGGACCAGTTCGTGCACGGCCGCGTCATCTTTGCGGGTGACAGCGCGCATGGGGTGTCGCCCTTTGGTGCACGCGGTGCCAACAGCGGCGTGCAGGACGCCGAGAACCTGGCCTGGAAGCTGGACTGGGTGCTCCAGGGCCGCGCCAGTCCCGCGCTGGTAGCCACCTATGGGCCAGAGCGCGAATACGCCGCCGACGAGAACCTGTGCAACTCCACCCGCGCCACCGACTTCATCACGCCCAAGAGCGAGGTGAGCCGCCTGTTCCGCGACGCCGCGCTGCACCTGGCGCGTGAACATGCGTTTGCAAGGCGCATCGTCAACAGCGGGCGTCTGTCGGTGCCCGCGACGCTGCATGCATCGCCATTGAACACGCCCGACACCGATGCGTTTGCGGGCACGCAGGTGCCCGGCGCCGTGCTGCTGGATGCGCCCTTGACGAAGCAAGGCCAGCCCACCTGGCTGCTGCGCGAGCTGGGACCGGACTTCACGCTGCTGGTGTTTGGCCCGGCCCCTGCGTGGGCCCGTGACCTGCCCGGTGTGACGGTACTGCAGATCGGCATCGACGTGATCGACCACCAGGCGCTGGCCGCCCAGCGGCTGGATGCGCTGCCGCGCACCGTGTACCTGGTGCGGCCCGACCAGCATGTGTGCGCACGCTGGCGCACACCCACCGAAGCGGCCGTGCGGAGCGCACTGGCGCGTGCCGCAGCCGCCTGACGAGGATGACGACAAGGAACATGCCCATGCTCAACACCCAACCGAATCTGCTGGCCTGCGACGATTTTTATGAAGCGCTGATTGCGGCGCATCAGGGCCTGTCCACGCCCGAGAGCCACGCCATGAACGCACGCCTGGTGCTGCTGCTGGCCAACCACATCGGCGACCAGGCCACGCTGCAGCACGCGCTGCAACTGGCGCGCGGCAGTGTCGTGCCCACGGCCGACCGGCGCACCACCCCGGCCATCACGCCGGTGGTGCCCACCCACGCGGTGGCGGCCTAGCCACCCCCATCCCTTCCACCCCCACCGCCCCAGCACCGCGCAGACGGTGCAGGGCCCGACTCGCCTTGAACCTTGACCACCACGGAGACAACACCACCATGCAGCGCAAACATTTCCTCGCCACCCTCGCGGGTCTGGCCCTGGCCACCACCCTGCCCCTGGCCCACGCCCAGGACTCCAAGCCGCTCGAATGGGTGGTGGGCTACGCCGCAGGCGGCGGCTCGGACATCGTGGCGCGCACCATTGCCGAGTCGATGTCGGCCACGCTGGGCCGCACCATCATCATCAACAACAAGCCTGGCGCGGGCACCAACATTGCCGCCGAGTACAGCGCACGCAACAAGGACTACGGCAACCTGATGTTCTCGGCCGACTTCGCCACGCTGGCGGCCAACCCGTTTTTGTTCAGCAAGCTGAGCTACAACGCCGAAAAAGACTTCCAGCCCGTGGGCCTGCTGGTGCGCTTTCCGATGTTCCTGGTGGTGTCCAACAGCGTACCCGCCAAGAACCTCAAGGAGTTCATGGCCTGGGCCAAGGGCATGCCCGATGGGGTGAACTGGGCATCGGCCGGCCCGGGCAGCCCGCACCACCTGGTGGGCGAGCTGTTTCGCGAGCAGAGCGGGCTCAAGCTCACGCACGTGCCGTATCGCGGCGCAGCCCCGGCCATTCAGGACGTGATTGGCGGCCAGGTGTCCGCGATGTGGATCGACAGCGCCACGGTGTACCCGTTCCTCGCGGGCAACAAGGTGCGCGCCATTGGCGTCGCCAGCCCGCAGCGCGTGGCGACCATGCCCGATGTGCCCACGATTTCCGAACAAGGCCTGCAGGGGTTTGAAGGCTTTGCGTGGCAAGGCCTGGTGGTGCCCACCGGCGCACCGGCCGATGTGGTGGCCAGCTTCAGCAAGGCACTGCAGACGGCCCTGGCCGACACGCGCACCAAGGCGCGCCTGCAGGCCCTGGGGGTGGAGCCCATGCCCGGCACCGCTGCCCAGATGGGCAGCTTTGCACGCACCGAGCGGGAGAAGTGGGGGCGCGTCATCACCAAGGTGGGCGTAAAACTCGACTAACCCCCCAAGCCGCTGCGCCCCGTCCCCCTGCGGGGGCGCCCACGGTGCGGGCCCAATACAAGGCTCAGCGGCTGCGCGCCAGCCTTCGCTTGCGGTGCAAGGCGGGCGCGAGCCACAGCAGCTGCACCGTCAGATAGCCCAGCACCGCCAGCAGCAGGCCCAGCGTGGGCAGCCCGATCAGCAGCGGCGTGCCCAGCGCCTGCATCCAGGTGCCCAGGGCCTGCACCGTGAACTCCCCGCCCGGCGCCACGCTGCTCCAGGCGGGCAGCGTCTGCGCGCCAGGCATCACCAGCGCCCCGAGGTAGAAGGCCATCACATACAGCGGCACGGTGGTGAGCGGGTTGGTATAGAAGGTGGCCACGCCCCCGGCCACCACGTTGCCGCGCAGCCAGGCGCATACCAGCAGCGTGCCCGGGATCTGCAGCGGCCCGGGGATCAGGCCGCAGAACATGCCTGCCGCCACCCCGCGCGCCAGCGGCTGGCGCTGAAAGCGGAACAGCGCGCGCTGCTCCAGCCAGGGCTGGAACTGCGCCAGCCAGCTGCGGTCCAGCAGCTGCCGGGCCCGGGGTTCCAGGGCCCGCAGCCAGCGGCGCAGGCGACACAGCGGCTGCATCATGCGACGAACGCTACTGCGGTGCCAGAGCCCCACAAGGCGGTCAGGCCCACCAGCAGGCGCACGTCGCGCGGCTCGTTCTCCGCGCGGTAGGCCATCGCGGTGGCCCCCACCAGGCCCAACAACATGCACAGCATCACCGATTCGATCAGATCCATGGTTCGGGTCTCCCGGTTCGGCAGCGATCAGGCCTTGGGGGGCAGTGCGGGTGGGGCGCCCTTGGCCGCCTCGCCCGAATTGCGCAGCGACAGGAAGATCGACCCGGCGATCAGCGTGGCCGTGACCAGCAAGGCATAGCCAATCGGAATCTTCACAAAGTCGATGAGCAACATCTTGCCGCCGATGAAGACCAGGACCAGCGCCAGGCCATAGGCCAGCAGATGGAAGCGGTCGGCCAGGTCTGCCAGCAGGAAGTACAGCGCACGCAGGCCCAGGATGGCAAAGATGTTGGCCGTGAGCACGATGAACGGGTCGCTCGTGATCGCGAAGATGGCCGGGATGCTGTCCACCGCAAAGATGATGTCGGTCGTGCCGATCAGGATCAGCACCACAAACAAGGGCGTGTAGTGCTTGACGCCGTTGATCATGGTGGAGAGCTTTTCGCCGTCGAACTGGTCGGTGATGCGGATGCGCTTTTTCAGGAACTTGAGCACCGGGTTGGTGGCGATGTCAGGCTCCTGCCCGGCGGCAAACCACATCTTCACGCCCGTGACGACCAGGAACGCACCGAACACATACAGCAGCCAGTGGAAGGTGGCCAGCAGCCACGCGCCTGCCAGGATGAGCAGCGTGCGCAGCACGATGGCGCCAATGATGCCGATGATGAGCGCGCGCTTCTGGTACTGCGGCGGCACGGCAAAGTAGCTGAACAGCATCAGGAAGACGAAGATGTTGTCCACCGACAGACTCTTCTCCACCAGGTAGCCGGTGATGAACTGCATGGACACCGTGTTGGCGACCTCGCGGCCCTGGCTGCTGTCCAGGTACCACCACAGAATGGCCACGAACACAAAGGCCAGCGAGAACCACAACAGGCTCCAGCGCGCGGCCTCGCCCATGGTGACCTTGTGCGCGCCCTGGCGCTCCATGACCAGCAGGTCCACGCCAATGGCGATGACCACGAAGACGGCAAATCCCGCCCACATCCACCACGTTCCGATTGTTTCCATCGAGTTTCTCCAAAGATGCCCTCACACGCCCAGACCAGCCGGGCGCCCAAGCCCCGCACTGTAGGGGCTGGTCTACTTCTTTAAAACCTGTGATAGCAGTAGTATTGGTTCGGTTTTTACGAACCAAACCCCTTCGCTCGACTTCTCCCCTCGGAAAACCCCATGAGCCAGAGCTTCAACTACCGCCATCTTTTCTACTTCTGGGTGGTGGCCAAGGAGGGCGGCATTGCCCGCGCCGCCGAGCGGCTGGACATGGCCGTGCAGACCATCAGCGCCCAGGTGCGCGAGCTGGAAAAGTCGCTGGGCGTGAGCCTGCTGCGCACCGAGGGCCGCAACCTGGTGCTGACCGACGCAGGCGTGGCCGCGCTGCACGAGGCCGACCACATCTTTGCACTGGGCGAGCTGCTGCCCGTGCGCGTGCGCGAGGCCGCCAGCGGCCAGACGCTGCGGCTGAACCTGGGCATCTCCGACGGCATTGCGAAGCTGGCCGTGCACCGGCTGCTGACGCCCGTGCTGGACGAGCCCCATCTGCGCCTGCTGTGCCACGAGGGCGAGTTCCAGCCCCTCTTGGGCGAGCTGGCGCTACACAAGCTGGACGCCGTACTGGCCGACCGCGCCGCGCCCCCCAACCCCGCCCTGCGCACCACCAGCCAGCTGCTGGGCACGAGCGCGATTGCCTGGTACGCGCCCCCGCTGTGGGCCGAGGCGGCGGCCAACAACTTCCCGCACAGCCTGGCCGTGGTGCCCGTGCTGCTGCCCACCGACCACGCCGCCATGCGCGCGCGCATCGACCACTGGCTGGAGCGCGAGCGCATCCGCCCGCACATTGCCGGTGAGTTTGAAGACAGCGCCCTCTTGAGCACCTTTGCCGCCACCGGCATGGGCGTGATGCCCGCACCGGTCTCGCTGGGCGAGCACCTGGCCCAGACCCACGGGCTGGTGCAGGTGGGCACCGCGCCCGACGTGCAGGAGCAGTTTCACCTGATCTACAGCGCGCGCAAGGTGATGCACCCGCTGCTCACGCGGCTGCTGGAGGCGGGTCAGGGTGGAACGCTACTGAATTAATAGCTGCTCGCGCATATTCATCTAGCGCTTGGGGCCAAAAACGCTCAAAAACCGCCGCATACCCCCTCCGCAAGGCCTGTCAGTCGCGCCCGGCCCGCTCGATGTGCAGCGCGGCCGACGCCGGGTCCGAAAAGCACAGCTCGTGGCTGCCCGGGCACTCCACCAGTCGGAACAGGCCCAGCCGTTCCGACAGGCGCGGGTGCCAGGGCAGGCTGTGGGGCAGCGCGGTGTCTTGCTGCGCATTCAGGTAGCTCTTGCCCACCTCCAGCGCGGCCAGCGGCAGGGGCAGTTGCGCAGGTTCGGTGAAGGTGCGGTAGGGGTGGGGGTTGAGCAGCGCGTAGGTGCTTTGCGCCAGGGCCTCGTCGGCATCGTTGATGAAAGCCTCGCGCCAGATGGGGTACGGCAGCATCACGGCATTGCCATTGCTGGCCGCCACCTGATCGAACAGCGCGCGGTAGTGCGGCGGCACCAGGTCGTTCAGGCATTCACCCGGCTGCGGCACAAAAGCGTTCCAGTACACCAGGCGGCGGATGCGCCCGGGCAAGCGTGCGGGCATGTGGCTGATGACCATGCCGCCGTAGCTGTGGCCCACCAGGCGCACATCGGTCAGGCCCTGGCCTTCAATGAAGGCCGCCAGCGAATCCACCGCGTCGGCGAGACCCGTGGCCGCGCGGTCGTCGCCGGGGTTGTTGCCCGCGAGCGTGGGGCAGTGCACCGTGTGGCCGCGCGCCCGCAGGTGCGTGGCGGTGGCTTCCATCTCGGCACCGGTGTGCCAGGCGCCATGAACCAGGACATAGGTATCCGGCATGTGTGTGTCTCCTTGGGGTTGTGTTGCAGGACCGGGCTATTCGCCCTGCCGCTACCTTAGGAACACCGGACGGGGCTGAATGGCCTGCGCGTGCCAGCCGGCTGTGCTGGGTGTGCCAAAAGCTCCACCGCCGTGCAGCACGGCAAGGCGAAGCAACAACGACACAGAGGATCGGGAGACGGAATCAATCAGCCGCCGCGCCGCCACTGCGCGGGCGACACACCCATTACGCGCTGAAAAGTGCGCGCGAAATGCGAAGGGTCGGCAAAGCCGCAGCGCCGCCCGATCTCGCCCACGGCCACATGGGCCAGCTGGGGGCGGCGCAGCAGCTCGGCCGCACGCGCCAAGCGCAGTTCGCGCAAGGTGCCCGCAAAGGTGTGGCCCTGGGCCGCAAACGCCCGATGCAGGGTGCGCAGCGACACGCCTGCCTCCTGCGCCAGCACTGAGGCCGAGAGGTCGGGCTGGTCGATGCGCGCCCGCAGCAGCGCGCACAGATGGGCATGCAGGCTGCCTGCCGCCGTAGGGGCGGATGGCTGGGGTGGCTCCAGCGCCGCGCACAGCAGCGCGCCCAGGTGGTCGGACAGCAACGCGGGCGGCAGGGCCTGCGCCGAGGCCGGGTCGCGCGCCAGCTGCACGGCCAGCGCCCCCAGGCTCTGGCCCCAGCCCTGGTCACGCCAGGCCACGCGCGGCCCGGGCGCCTCGGCCTGCTGCAGCCACTGCCCCACCCAGGCGCGCGGCAGCTGCAGCGACACACTGTGCACACCTTCAGGAAAGTGCAGTTCGTACGGCCGGGCCGAGTCCAGCAGCACCACATCGCCCGGCCGCAGGTGGGCCACATGGCCATCCTGGCGCACATGCCATGCGGTCTCGGCCTGGCCGATCAGGTAGAAGGGCAGCTGGCGGCTGCGCGCAATGCCAGCGGGCGTGCGAAACACGTCCTGGGTGGAGGCCCGCACGCGGTTGATGGACAGCGTCTCCACCGGCAGGCTTTGCAGCTCGCCGCCAAACAGCGGCGCCTCGCGGGAGCTGCAGTCCATCTCCAGAAACGCCTCGCAGATCGCACCCACCCAATAGTCCAGGCGTGCGGGCGGCGCCACCACGTCGGTGGTCCACTGGCGCAGAGCAGCGGGGGACGAAGGCGCGGGGGCGGCGGCGGGCATGGCGCCCAATCTACCGGCAAGGGTGCCGGGCGGGCAACAGGGCAAGCCCTGCCGTCCGCCCGCTAACTTGCATGCCCGCCGGGTTCAGCGCTGCGGCATGTCCTTGGCCGAGTACCCCAGGCTCACCGTGGCGTCGTCAGGAATGGCGGGCATCGAGGCGTTCCACGCCTCCCACGCGGCGCGCATGGCCTGCAGGCGGTCGGGCTCCACGGGCGCACGGTTGGCGCGCTCGCGTTCGTCGTCGGCCAGGTTGAACAGGTAGTCGTTGCCGTCCACCCGCAGGTACTTCCACACGCCCTGGCGCATGGCGCGCTGGCCCCGGTGGTTCATGCGCCAGAACAGCGGGGGCTCGTCGTGCAGGCTGGCATCGCGCAGCAGCGGCATCAGCGAGCGGCCGTCCAGCGGGTAGTCCGCATGCGCGGCGGCCCCGGCAGCGTCGAGCATGGTGGCCGACCAGTCCATGGTCATGCAGGTCTGCGCGCTCACGCCGCCCGGCGCAATCAGCGCAGGCCAGTGCGCGATCCAGGGCACGCGGATGCCGCCTTCGGTCAGGTCCATCTTGCCGCCCACCAGCGGCCAGTTGTCCGAGAAGCGCTCGCCACCGTTGTCGCTGGTGAACACCACCAGCGTATCGCGCGCCAGGCCCTTTGCCTCCAGCAGCGCCATGATGCGGCCAATGCCCTCGTCCATGTGGTGGATCATGCGGCGGTAGGTCTCGATGTTGCCGCCGTGCAGGTGGAACAGGTTCGTCTTCACCTCCTGCGCCAGCGCCTCGTCGTCGCGGGTCTCCCAGGGCCAGTGGGGCGCGGTGTAGTGCAGGCTCAGGAAGAACGGCGTACCGGCCTGTGCGCCGGGCGCCATGCGCTGCACATAGTCGAGCGCGTGGTCGGTGATGAGGTCGGTGAGGTAGCCGTCCTGCCGCTTTTCCTCCTCGCCCAGGTACAGGTCGTGGGCGCCATTGGAGCTGCAGTGGGTGAAGTAGTCCACCCCGCCCGACATGGGGCCGAAGAACTCCTCGTAGCCCGAGCGCAGCGGCCCAAACGCGGGCGGGTAGCCCAGGTGCCACTTGCCCATCAGCGCCGTGCGGTAGCCCGCTGCGCGCAGCAGCGACGGCAGCGTGGGGTGCTCGGGCGGCAGGCCCAGGGTGGTGCTGCCCCGGCTTTTGCTGTTGATGGGCTCCTCGGCCGCACCGCGCAGGCGGTACTGGTAGCGCGCCGTCATCAGCGCAAAACGTGTGGGCGAGCAGACGGGCGAATTGGAATAGCCCTGCGTGAGCTTGAGGCCGTTGGCCGCCAGCTGATCGAGCACCGGCGACACCGGGCCAAAGGCTGCATCGCGGCCGCCATAGCAGCCCAGGTCGGCATAGCCGAGGTCGTCGGCGACGATGAAGATGATGTTGGGGCGGGTGGTCATGGCTTGAAGCCCGAGCGCTGCACCACCGGCGCCCATTGTGCGCGGTAGGCCTTGAGCATGGCTTCGGTCTGCGCCATGGTCGCCACCACGGGCTCCATCTTGGCGGTTGCGAACTTGCGCTGGGTGTCAGGGTCTTTCATCACCTCATGGATCAGCCCGGCAAGGCGCTCGGCCTGCGCCTTGGGCATGGTCATGGGCGCAAAGAAGGTGTTCCAGCCGGTGGCGGCCAGGTCCATGCCGGCTTCCTTGAACGTAGGAATCTGGGGCGCCAGCGCGCTGCGCTTGGCGCTCGACACGGCCAGGATGCGGATCTTGCCGGCTTCGTGCTGGGGAAGCAGGGTGTCAAACGTATCGAACGCCACAGGCACCTGGCCGCCTAGCAGGTCGTTCAGCAGCGGCGCCGAGCCCCGGTAGCCCACCACCTCGGCGCGCACCTTGGCCGCGTCGCCCACCATCAGGCCAAAAAAGTGCGGCAGACTGCCGGTGGCGGGCACGCCGAAGTTGGCCTTGTCCGGGTTGGCCTTGAGCCAGGCCATGAGGTGCGGCAGCTCCTTGACCGGCACGGCACTGCCCACAGCCACGCCGAATTCGTAGCTGTTGACATGGCTCACGGGGCGGAAGTCGCGTTCGGGGTCGTAGCCCGCGTCAGGGAACACCAGAGGCGCCACCAGCATCACGGCGGGGTTGGCCAGCAGCAGCGTGGGCTGGTTGGCGGGCGCGGCTTTGACAGCCTGGGCCGACAGGCGGCCGCCCGCGCCGGTCTTGTTCTCCACGATCACAGGCGTGCCAAGCTTGCTGCCCAGCTTGTCGGCCACGATGCGGGCCACGCGGTCGGTCGCGCCGCCAGGGGCGTAGCCCACCACGATGCGCAGCGGGGTGTCCTGGGCATGCGCCAGGGTGGCACACAGAGCCAGCACGGCGGTCAGGGCAGAGGTGGCAAGGGGTTTCCACATGATCGGTTTCTCCAGCGTGGGCAGACGGTCCCGGCAGCGGGGCTGCCCGGATTGATGGGCGCAATGTATTGGCCACACAATCAATTGATCTAATCAATCATTGCCCGGAAATACCCTGATGCCTGCCCCGGCCCCCAACCCACCCGCAGCGCCTGGCCACCGGCTGGCCCACCCGCAGGCCGCCAACGACCTGCTGATGTACCGCCTCAACCGCCTGCTGGCAGTGGCGGGCAGCCTGGTGGTGCGACTGTGCGAAGGCGGCTATGGCATCACCCGCCGCGAGTGGGGGCTGATGATGATGCTGGCACAGCACCCCGGCATGCCCCCGGCCGAGTTGGCCCAACGCCTGGGGCTGGACCGGGCCCGCACCTCGCGCGCCATCACCTCGCTGCTGGCCAAGAAGCTCATCACCCGCGACGCCATGCCTGGCGACCGGCGCCAGGCCCAGTTGTCGCTCACGGCGGCGGGCCAGGCCGTGCACGACGAGCTGTTTCCTCAGGTCAAGGCGCTCAACCAGGAGCTGCTGGCCGGACTCGGCACCGAGGCGGTGGCAGGCCTGGACCAGGCCCTGGCCGACATGCAGCAGCGCGCCGAGGCACTGGTCGCTACCCGCACCGATGTGCCTCGCACCTACCGGCTGCGTGGTGGACGGCATGTGGATTGAGGGGGTTTGCAGAATGGAGTGGCCCCAAAACGGGGAACCGGCGATATCCTCAAACCCGCCCTGAGCCACCCGCCCACGGCACGCACGCGCTCCCCTTGTCCCACAACGACCCACGCACACCCTACGCCATCCCTCATGTCCCAGCACTCGACCTCTTTGTGGAGCCCCCTGCGCCAACCCGCGTTCCGGGGCCTGTGGATTTGTGGCGGCATCTTTTTTGTGGGCAGTGGCATGCAGACCATGGCAGCCGCCTGGCTCATGGTGGAGCTGACGGGCTCGTCCTTTCTGGCCGCGCTGGTGCAGACCGCTGTGTTCATGCCCATGTTCCTGCTGGCTCTGCCCGCCGGCGTGCTGGCCGACACCACCGACCGGCGGCGCCTGATCTCTGGCGCACTGCTGGCGCAGGCGGGGGCCAGTGCACTGCTCACGCTGCTGGTGCTGGGCGGCTGGGGCGGGTCGGCCTCGGTGCTGTTTTTGGTGTTCGTCTGCGGCTGCTGCACAGCGGTGCTCACACCCGCCTGGAACTCCTCAGTCATCGACCCGGTGCCGCGTGACGAATGGCCTCAGGCCATCACCGCCGTGAGCATTGCCTACAACGCCGCGCGCGCGGTGGGGCCCACGATGGCAGGGCTGGTGTTTGCGCAGCTGGGCGCGGGCTGGGTGTTTGCCGTCACGGTGACCACGACGCTGGTGATGTGGGAGTCGATCCGCCGCTGGCCGCCCAAAGCGCACCCGCCCTCCAAGCTGCCCGCCGAGCGGCTGTGGGGCGGCACGCTCAGCGGCCTGCGGTTTGCATGGCACTCGCGCATGATTCTGGCGCAGCTGGTGCGCGTGATGGCTTTCAGCGCAGCGGGCTCGGCCTTGTGGGCGTTGCTGCCCGTGATCGCCCAGCGGTTGGGCACAGGCGCCCAGGGCTTTGGCCTGCTCATGGGCTGCCTGGGCACGGGCGCCGTGGGCGTGGGTCTGGTGCTGGGGCGGCTGCGCGCACGCTTTGGCATGGAAGTCATCGTAGGCGTGGGCGGCGTCGTGTTTGGCATCGCCATGCTGGTGGCGGCACTCACCCACATTACCTGGGTGGTCTACATCGCCATGCTGTTTGCAGGCGCGGCCTGGATGTCGGCCATGTCCACCTTCAACACCGCCACGCAGGCCAGCGCGCCGCAGTGGGTGCGCTCACGCGCCGTGGCCATGCACATGGTGGCGGCGCTGGGTGCGTTTGCGATGGGCTCGGCGTTCTGGGGCGCTGCGTCGGACATCCTGGGCCTCACGCCCACGCTGTGTGTGGCCGCCGCGCTCATGGGCGTGGGCCTGCTGCTGGCCCGCCCCATGCCGCTGCGCATGGGTGCGCTGCACGAGGTGACCCAGGCCACGCCCTGGGATGAACTGTTCATCGAAGCCGAGCCCCTGCCCGAAGCAGGCCCCGTGGCCGTGGAGGTGGGCTACCGCATCGCCCCCGGCACCGACGCCGCCTTCCTCGACACCATCAGCCGCATGAAGGCCCCGCGCCGCCGTGACGGCGCCACCTTCTGGCGCGTGTACAAGGACCTGGGCGAGCCCTCGCGCTATGTGGAGCGCTTCATCGTCGAATCCTGGGCCGACTACCTGCACCAGCGCGCCCGCGCGACCATGGCCGACCAAGCCCTGGAGACCGAGGTGCGGACGTTTCTGGCGCCGGGCGAGGTGGTACGCATGTCGCACTACATCGCTGAAAGGTGACGCCTCCCTGAGCGGCTGCGCCGCTTTTCCCAAAGGGGATGCATCCGGCGGCCCGGCAAAGCCGGTTCCGCAGGCGCACCAACTTGATGCGCGTCAATTTCTACCGCCAGGTCGGGTGCCAAGGCTGGCAGTCGGCCTGCGACAATTGCGGAATGACCTTCGCCCCTCTTGCCAACGACACCTTCCTGCGCGCCTGCCGCCGCCAGGCCACTGACTACACGCCCCTGTGGCTGATGCGCCAGGCGGGGCGCTATCTGCCGGAGTACAAGGCCACACGCGCCCAGGCGGGCAGCTTCATGGGCCTGGCCACCAATGTGGATTACTCCACCGAAGTGACTCTGCAGCCGCTGGAGCGTTTCCCGCTCGACGCGGCCATCCTGTTCAGTGACATCCTCACCGTGCCCGACGCCATGGGCCTGGGCCTGTCGTTTGCCGAGGGCGAGGGCCCGCGCTTTGCCAAAGTGGTGCGCGACGAGGCTGCGGTGAATGAACTGGCCGTGCCCGACATGGACAAGCTGCGCTACGTGTTCGACGCCGTCACCAGCATCCGCAAGGCACTCAACGGCCGCGTACCGCTGATCGGCTTTTCGGGCAGCCCCTGGACGCTGGCCTGCTACATGGTCGAGGGCAAGGGCAGCGACGACTACCGCCTGGTCAAGACGCTGATGTACAGCCGCCCCGACCTGATGCACCGCATCCTGGCCGTGAATGCCGACAGCGTGGCCGCGTACCTCAACGCCCAGATCGACGCGGGCGCCCAGGCGGTGATGATTTTTGACAGCTGGGGCGGCGTGCTGGCCGATGGCGCGTTCCAGGAATTCAGCCTGGCGTACACCAAGCGTGTGCTGGCGCAACTCAAGCGCACCGGCGTGGATGGCACCGACGTGCCGCGCATTGTCTTCACCAAGGGCGGCGGTATCTGGCTGGAAGACATGAAAGACATCGACTGCGAGGTGCTGGGGCTGGACTGGACGGCCAACCTGGGCAAGGCGCGCACCATCGTGGGTGGCACGGCGGGCGGCCCCGGCAAGGCCTTGCAAGGCAATATCGACCCCAACGTGCTGTTTGCGCCCCCCGCGCAGATCATCACGCAGGTGCACGCCGTGCTCGACAGCTTCGGCACGCCGCACACCGACCGAACCACCACGGGTCCCACGCACATCTTCAACCTGGGCCACGGCATCAGCCAGTTCACGCCGCCAGAGCATGTGGCAGCCCTTGTGGAAGCAGTGCACAGCCACTCGCGCGCGCAGCGCCAGCGCTGATCGCAGGGACCAGACAGCGGTAAGAGCCCGCCATCCTCTCTGGCGGCATGCGCTCCCTTCCCAGGCCCGCCCTGGGTGCAAGCACACTCCGGCCCTGGCAGCCACCCGCCGCCCGCCCCCTCTCCCCACCATTGCCCCTGCCCGGTCATCATCCTCTGGCTTGCACCTGGGTAGGGCGCCACAGCGGCCCCTGCGACAATCCGAGAGCGTTTACCTCCGGCCGAGGCGGCGCGCCAGGCGCACTTATGCACAAAACTGGAGCATCCGCCCGCCCCTTTCGGCTTCAGACCGGGGCTCGCCAAATATCCTTGCCCAATCGCTAAGTGGTTGATTTGTATGAATTTAAAGCCCCTGCCTTTTTGATAGGCAATCCAGCCAAAGCACGGATTGACAAAGACTTGCGGGGCAAACCCAAGGGATATCAACAAAGTTATCCACAGGAATTCTGAATTTCTTACAAATACCCTGTCAAATCAATCACTTGCAGCCCATATCGAAGAAATGCATGAACATGAAACCACGCCACTAGCACAAAAAGGGGCTACCTGTCCTCTTGACGAAGTCCGGGTGTCCGACTTATGCACACAATTCGTGATGCAGCGCAACATAAAGCCGCCGGCACGGCATAGCACAAAAATCGGCGGCAAATTTCTTCAGATGATTGATTCATAACGATTTTTTTGGGGTGCCGTATTTCCGGGCAATCTGTTCGCAGCCAGTATTCATGCGGCTTGGACGGTGGTCCGGGCAGGATGTCAACAAAGTTATCCACAGAAATTCGGGATTACTCACACACCCACGGCAAATCAAGCACTTAGCCGCTAAACCTCCAGATCACATCCACAACCCGCACTAAGCCTTCTTCTTGTCTCATAGCTTGTGTCAATCCCTTTCGCCATCGTCCACGTTGCCCTGCAAACGCCTTCCCACAGTGGCGTCGGCGACCTGCTGAGCTACGCCAGTGAGCACCCGCTCCCTCCAGGTGCGTTGGTGCGTGTGCCCCTGGGCACACGCGAGGTGCTGGGCGTGGTGTGGGATGCCGACGAGGCCCCTGGCGAGCTGCCCGATGGCGCCACCCTGCGCCCCATTGCCGGCGTGCTGGAGGGTGTCCCCCCCCTGGATGCGCCGTGGCGCCGGCTGGTGGGGTTTGCGGCGCGCTACTACCAGCGCGCCTTGGGCGAGGTGGCGCTGGCCGCCCTGCCCCCCCAGTTACGCGACCTGCGCCCCGAGCAGTTGGCGCGGCGGCTGCGGCGCCCGGCCAGGGGCGCTGGAGACGCCTCATTTACTATCGAAAACATAGCACTCACCGCAGAACAGGAAAGCGCCAGAGCCCGAATTTCTGCAGAAAGAGGGCCCTTCCTGCTGTTTGGCAGCACGGGCAGCGGCAAGACCGAGGTGTATCTGCGCTGCGTGCAAGAGATGCTGGAGGCCGATCCCACCGCCCAGGCGCTGGTCATGGTGCCCGAGATCAACCTCACGCCCCAGCTGGAGGAGCGGTTTGCAGGCCGCTTTGCGCCGCGCTTTGGCCCCGGCGCCGTGGTGTCGCTGCACAGCGGCATGACGAACCCGCAACGCCTGGCCAGCTGGCTGGCCGCCCATGGCGGCAGCGCGCGCATCGTGCTGGGCACGCGCATGGCGGTGTTCGCCAGCCTGCCGGGGTTGAAGCTCATCGTGGTGGATGAGGAGCACGACCCCAGCTACAAGCAGCAAGAAGGCGCGCGCTACTCGGCCCGTGACCTGGCCATCTGGCGCGGGCGCGAGCAGGGCGCGAAGGTGGTCCTGGGCTCGGCCACGCCTTCGCTGGAGAGCTGGCACGCCAGCCGCCCGCCCACGGCCGAAGACCCCGAGGGCGGCCGCTACGTGCGCCTGCACATGCCCAGCCGCATCGGCGCCGGGGCCCTCGCCCGTGTGCGCCGGGTAGACATGAACCAGCAGCCCCGCCGCACCGTGTTCAGCGCGCCGCTGCTGCAGGCCATTACCGAACGCGTGGCGCGCGGCGAGCAGAGCATGATCCTGCTGAACCGCCGGGGCTACGCGCCCGTGCTGCACTGCGTGGACTGCGGCTGGAAGAGCGACTGTCCGCACTGCAGCGCGCACCAGGTGTTCCACAAGACCGACCGCACCCTGCGCTGCCACCACTGCGGCTACACGGTGCGCGTGCCGTTTCACTGCCCGACCTGCGGCAGCCCCGACATCCACCCCATGGGCAAGGGCACCGAGCAACTGGAGGAGCAGCTGGGCACCCTGTTGCGGGAGGTGCTGCGGCCCGACCGCACGCCCGCCCGCATCGCCCGCATCGACGCCGACACCACCAAAGCCAAGGGCGCACTGGAAGCCCAACTGGCACAGGTGCATTCGGGCGAAGTGGATGTGCTGGTGGGCACGCAGATGATTGCCAAGGGGCACGACTTTCGGCGGATCACGCTGGTGGCTGCGGTGCAGCCCGATGGCGCGCTGTTCAGCAGCGACTTCCGCGCCGCCGAACGACTGTTTGCCCTGCTGATGCAGGCGGCGGGCCGCGCCGGGCGCGACGCTGCCTACATGGCCGCCCAAGCGGTGCACGGCACGCAGCCCGAGATGTGGGTGCAGAGCTTTCACCCCCAGCACGCCGTGTTCGAGGCGCTGCGCAAGCACGACTACGAAGCCTTTGCCGCCCAGCAGCTCAAGGAGCGCGAAGAGGCCGCCATGCCCCCGTTCTCGTACCAGGCGCTGGTGCGGGCCGATGCGCGCACGCAGGAGGTGGCCCAGGGCTTTCTGACTGCAGCCACCGCCGCCGCCCACGCCGCGCAGTTGCCGGGTTTGCCCGATGGCACGGTGATCCTGTTCCCGCCCGTGCCGCTCACGATCCAGCGCGTTGCCAATGTGGAGCGCGCCCAGATGCTGATGGAAAGCAGCAGCCGCGCCACCCTCCAGCGCTTTCTGGCCGCGTGGCAGCCGATATTGCAAGCCACGCGCAGCCAGCCGGAGCACAAGGGGCTGATCCGCTGGCTGGTGGACGTGGACCCGCTGGCCATCTAAGTCCGACCGGCAGGCCCACGCAGCGGCCTCAATACACAACGGGGGCTGCGCTTTTCAACGCAGCCCCGTCTCGTCAGAGCGTGGTTCGCCGGTTACAGCGCGCCGTCACCCAGCACGATGCCTTCACGGCGGGGGTCCACCCCACCCTCCAGCCGGGTCTGGCCGTTGCGGTTGACCCGCATGATGGTAGACACGCCGCTCGACTGCGCGGCGTTGTTCACGGTGTGGCCCTTGGCCTTGAGGCCGTCGATCAGGCCGGTGAGGTCCAGCGCCGTGTTGGCACCATCCACGTTGGTGGTGGGGCTGTTGGTGGCGCCAAAGTTCACCAACGATGTGGCCTGCTGGGCATCGAGGTTCCAGTCCACCGCACCGACCACGGTCTTGAGCACGTACTGGATGATGGTGCCGCCGCCGGGCGAGCCCGTGGCCATCACGAAATCACCCGGCTCCGAGCCCTTGAACACCAGAGTGGGCGCCATGGTGCTGCGGGGGCGTTTGCCGGGCGCCACGCGGTTGGCAATGGGCACACCGGCGCCGTCAGCCGGCTGGGCCGAGAAGTCGGTGAGCTGGTTAGTCAGCAGAAAGCCGCCCACCATGTGGAACGAGCCCATGCTGGACTCGACCGTGGAGGTCATCGACACCACGTTGCCGTAGGCATCCACGATGGAGAAGTGCGTCGTGCCGCGCTCCACCGTCTTGTCCACGCCCAGAGGCACATCGCCCAGCGCCCCTGCCGAGGCCGTTCCCAGCGACTTGCCGTCCGGCTGAATCAGTGCCGCGCGCTGCTTGAGGTAGGCCTTGTCCAGCATGGTGGACACGCCCTTGCCGGGCAGGGGGATGAAGTCAGTGTCGGCCACGTACTTGTCGCGGTCGGCATAGGCCAGGCGCTCTGCCTCAGACACCAGGTGCACGCCCATCACGCTGGGTACGCCGCCTTCGTTGGTGGGGTTGGTGGGGCCGTATTTGGAAAGGTCGAAGTTCTCCAGAATGCCTAGCGCCTGCGCAATGGCGATACCGCCCGACGACGGTGGCGACATGGTGCAGACGTAGTAGCTTGCGCGGTAGGTGGTGCACACGGGCTCGCGTTTTTTGGCCTGGTAGTTCTTGAGGTCGGCCACCGTCATCAGGCTGGGGGTGATGGGCGTCTTGGCCGCATCGTCACCCACCGCCTGGGCTGCCTTGGCTACGATGGCTTCGGCCAGGGGGCCGGAGTACAGGGCATTGGCGCCGCCGCTGGCCAGCGTGCGCAGCGTCTGTGCATAGGGCAGGTTGGTCGTCACGGTGCCGGTGGCCTTGGGTGTGCCGTCGGCGTTGAAGAAGGCGGCGACCGCATTGGCGTCCAGCGCCAGGCTGGCAGCGTTGCCCTTGATGGCGTCGCCCATGCGGCCCGGAATGCGGTAGCCGTTGGTGGCCAGCTGGATGCCTTCGTCGAACAGCTTGTCCCAGCCCAGCTTGCCGTGTTCCTTGTGGGCCATGTCCAGCATGCGCATCACACCGGGCACGCCGATGGAGCGGCCGCTGCGCCGGGCGCTGGGCACGGGCGCGGCGGAAGAGGCATCGCCCTGGTCCTGGCGCACCAGGTAGTAGCCATTGGCGGCAGCAGGCGCGGTCTCGCGGCCGTCGTAAGCCACGACCTTCTTGGTGTTGGCGTCGTAATACATCATGAAGGCGCTGCCCGCCAGCGTGCTGGACTGCGGCTCCACCAGGCCCAGCACGGCCTGCACGGCCACGGCAGCGTCCACCGCCGTGCCGCCCGCCTTGAGCACGTCACAGCCGGCCTTGGTGGCCAGCGGGGTGTTGGCCACCACCATGTACTTGCTCGACTGCTTGGCCTTGTAGCCCAGGCGGTAGCCCGATGCCGCCTCGGGCGCTGCCGGGTCGCCCGCCACGCCAGAGCCCACCACCACGGCCGAGCCGGAGCTGGACACCACCGAGCAGCTCTGGGCATTGTTGTCCACGGCCAGGTCGTTGTCCGAGCCACTGCCGCAGCCCGAAAGCACCAGCGCAACGGCCACGGGCGTGAGTGCCCACAGCGCAATATTCCTCTTCCTCATAGTGAATCTCCTGTTGTTGTCCGTTCGTGGGCATGGATTGACCACGTGGCATCGTCGGCGCAAAAAGCATGCCGTGTCGAATGTTTTTTCGTATCGTTTTCTCAAGGCTGCCATCTAAGGAAGGCAACGACAGGCAGGCCAAGGCAGCGGCAACACAGCGGCACGGCCACATTGTCTGGACAACGCCGGCGCGCGAGCCCCGCATGAAAAATGAAGCAAATCCGGCTGTAGCGCTCGTACATCATGCGCTGGTAGCTATCATTTTTGAGAGTCCGAGCCCCCACCCTGGCTTTGAGCCCGCACCTACACTGCCCCGTACCGCAGCAGGAGACCCCATGACCCCCGAACAATTTGCAGACGAACTGGCCCGCGAGGGCTTTGAGCCCGCCGTCACCGTGACCCGCGAGGCCGGGGGCATGCTGGGCGATCACACGCACCCGTTCGAGGCCAAGGCGCTGATCCTGTCGGGCGATATCCGCATCGCCACGGCTACGTCAGAACGCGTGTACCAGGCGGGTGATGTCTTTCACCTAGCGGCCGAAGAGCCGCACTCGGAGTTCTACGGAATGCTGGGCGTGCAATACCTGGTGGGGCGCAAGACGCCTGCAGCGGCCTGAGCCCACCGCACCGCAGCAGCCTGGCGGCTCAGGTCAGCAGCGCGACGGCGGCAGAGAAGCTCAGAAACGCCAGCGCGGTGGACACCAGGATGATGCGCGCCACCCGCCCGTTGTTGGCGCCAAACTTCTCGGCCAGCAGCGACACGTTGCTGGCGCTGGGCAGCGCCGCCAGCAGCACCATCACCGTGAGCGCAAACGGCGTGAGCGGCACCCCCAGCGCCATGGCCGCGGTACCTGCGCCCCACACCAGCAGCGGGTGCACCAGCAACTTGGCCAGCGCCACCGGCACATAGTCCCGCGCGGGGACCTGCTCGTGCTGGTTCATCTGCGAGCGGGCCAGCACCGCGCCGATGGTGAACAACGCGACCGGCGAGGCCGCGTCGGCCAGCATGGCGATGGTCTTGTCCACCGGACCGGGCAGCTTGAACTGCAGCGCCGACGCCAGCGCGCCCAGCGCAATCGACCAGGGCATGGGGTTGGTGGCCATGCCCCTGAAGGCGTTCCTCAGCGCCACGCCCACGCCATGGGTGCCTGCGCCATCCAGGCGCGAGAGCGCAATGCACAGCGAGCTGGTGATGACCATGTCCACCACGATGGTGACGATGGCCGGGCCCGCGCTCTGCGCGCCCAAGAGGGCCACCAGCAGCGGCACGCCCATGAAGCCGGTGTTGGGGAAGGCCGCCACCAGCGCACCAAAGGCCGCGTCGTTCCAGCCGATGCGCGCGTTGCGCGTGAGCGCCACCGTGGCTCCCACCATGACCAGCGCGCACAGCAGATAGACGCCCGCCACGGCCGGGTCCAGCAGTTGCCCGATGGGCGTGCTGGCGCCAAAGCGGTACAGCATGCAGGGCAGCGCAAAGTACAGCACGAAGGCGTTGAGCCCCGGGATTGCCGGTTGCGGCAGCACGCCGCGCCGTGCGGCAAGGTAGCCGCAGAGCACCAGCGCAAAGAAGGGGAAGGTGATGAGCAGGACGGACAGCACAGCCCGATTGTCCTTGTTGCGCCTGCGGCCAGGGCCTGCAGCGCCCGGGGTGGTCAGCGCAAAGTCAGGTGGGTGGGCTCGCGGGTGGCGAGCGCAGGCACCGTTTTTTGTTATTGCTTGCGCTGGATGATGAGGTTGCGCTTGGCATCCTCGGGGTAGGCAAAAGTGATGGCGCCGTTCTTCACCTGCCCGATCACCAGCATGTTGCGGGTGATGGCGTCCTTGTCCTGCACGCTGAACGGCTTTTCGTAGGTGGAGACCACACCGTAGTAAGTCTTCATCTTGCCTTCCAGCGACTCCTTGATGGCCTTGCCGTTCAGGTTGCCGTCACGGATGCCTAGGAACGAATACATCAGCAGATAGGTGGCGTCGTAGGCGTTGGCCGCAGCCATGGGCACGGCCACCTTGCCCTGGTACTTGCGGGTGTAGCTCGACAGGAAGGACGCGCGGCGCTCGTTGCTGGGCTCGGCGATGAAGGTCTGCACCATGAGCGCGCCCTCGGCCGCATCCTTGGCGCCTTCGAGGAAAAACGGGAACGACAGCGGCCAGGCGCCCACCTGGGGCACCTTCCAGCCCAGCGCCTTCTTGCCGTTGGCGATGACCGCGTTCTCCGGACCCACGGTGTAGCTGTAGACCACATTGGCGCCCGCGTTGCGCGCCGCTGCGAGTTCGGCCGTGAGGTCCTTCACGCCCAGGTCGAAGCGGGCCACGTGCACAGGCTTGAGGTTCTTGGCCGCCAGTGCCGCCACCACATCGGTATAGCCACCTTCGCCATAGCCGGTCTTGTCGGCAAAGATGGCCACCTTGTCCCAGCCCCGCTTGACGATGTCATCCACCATAAAAGGGGCCTGCAGCGCGTCGCGGGCCTGCACGCGGAAGATGTAGCTGTCGGCAGAGGGGTATTTGGTGGTGACCGCCGTGCCCGTGGCGCAGGGCACGATGAGCGGACTCTTGGCGTCCTGGAACAGGTCGATGGCCTTCATCGCCACGCCGGTGTTGCAAAAGCCGATGGTGGCGACGACCTTCTCGGCCAGCAGCTCCTGCGACACCTTGCGGCCCTGGTCCGGGTTGGCCGCGTCGTCCTTGACCACCAGCTCCAGCGGCCGACCCAGGTAGCCGCCCACGGCGTTGATTTCGTCCACCGCCAGCTTGATGCCGTTGAGCATGGGCACACCAAAGTCGGCCGACGGCCCGGTGAAAGGCCCCACCACGCCGACGCGCACGGGGGTGTTGCCGCCGATCTGTGCCTGCGCCAGCCCCGGCAGCACCGCCGCGCCCGCTATCGCACCAGCAGCCACCAGCGCCGTCCACACGGGCGGCGGCAACAGACGGCAGCGCGGCCGGGTAGCTGCGGCGGGCAAGGCGGCGGGAGGCAGATCAACAGGGTTCATGGCGGTGCTCGGTTCACAACACACCCCGCCCGACAACGGGAGGGACTCGCCAACCAGTATCAAATTGTGAAAACAAAGCCCCTAGCGGGGTTACCCGGAGCACGGGGGCCACACCCTGCTCCGGCGGCGGGCCCGTCAGCAGGCCGTCAGGCGTCGCGCGCATGGGCGACGGCCGATGCCCCGCGCCGCCGCCAGGGGCGCGCCGGTATCATTGCGCCCTTGCGCTGCACACCCCCGGTGTACCAACTGCGCCGTGGCAAGCATCTGCCCCGGCCCTGCCCCGCTCCGGCCCTTCGCCTCTTTATTCCCCCCGCCCCATTCCCATGTCCGCCGGTCTCAATCTCGCCCAGCTCCAGGCTGTCCACTACACCGACGGGGCCTGCCTCGTTCTGGCGGGTGCGGGCTCAGGCAAGACGCGGGTGATCACCCAAAAGATCGCCCACATGATCGAAAAAGGCATGGACCCCAAGCGCATTGCGGCCATCACCTTCACCAACAAGGCGGCCGCCGAAATGCGCGAGCGCGCCAAGGGCCTGATCGGGCGCCGCGCCAAGGATGTGCTGGTCTGCACCTTCCACGCCCTGGGTGTGCGCATGGTGCGCGAGGACGGCGCGGTGCTCGGCCTCAAGCCGCAGTTCAGCATCCTCGACGCCGACGATGTGACGGGCATCCTGAAGGAAGCCTCGGGCGGCACCACCGACATGGCCACCGCGCGCCAGTGGCAGTGGGTCATCAGCAAGTGGAAGAACATGGGCCTGACCTCCGAAGAGGCC
The DNA here is from genome assembly GCF_003058055.1 of Acidovorax sp. 107. Taxonomy (NCBI): domain Bacteria; kingdom Pseudomonadati; phylum Pseudomonadota; class Betaproteobacteria; order Burkholderiales; family Comamonadaceae; genus Acidovorax; species Acidovorax sp. 107. The sequence continues at coordinate 2,661,633 of NZ_QBTZ01000001.1, forward strand.
CTGGCCCAGGCGGCGGACGACAACGAACGCATCATCGCCACGCTGATGGCGCGCTACGAAGAGCGCCTGGCGGCCTACCAGAGCGTGGACTTTGACGACCTGATCGGCATGCCGCTGCGCCTGCTGCGCGACTTCCCGGAAGTGCGCGCCAAGTGGCAGGCGTCGCTGGGCCATGTGCTGGTGGACGAATACCAGGACACCAATGCCACGCAGTACGAGCTGCTCAAGCTGCTGGTGGGGGAGAACGGCCACTTCACCGCCGTGGGCGATGATGACCAGAGCATTTATGGCTGGCGAGGCGCGACGCTCGACAACCTGAAAAAGCTGCCCATCGACTTCCCGCACCTCAAGGTCATCAAGCTGGAGCAGAACTACCGTTCCACCAGCGCCATCCTGCGCGCGGCCAACAACGTGATCGGGCCCAACCCCAAGCTGTTTCCCAAGACGCTGTTCAGCGAGCTGGGCGAAGGCGAGCCCGTGCGCGTGGTCGATGCCGACAACGAGGAGCACGAGGCCGAGCGCGCCGTGGCCCGCATCCAGAGCCTGCGCGCGGCCAGCAACCCGCCACCGGACTGGAAGAGCTTTGCCATCCTGTACCGCGCCAACCACCAGGCCAAGCCCTTCGAGAAAGCGCTGCGCAAAGCCAACGTGCCGTACAAGGTGTCAGGCGGCACCAGCTTTTTTGACCGCGCCGAAATCAAGGACCTGTGCGCGTGGTTCCGCCTGTGGATCAACAACGACGATGACCCGGCGTTTTTGCGTGCCATCACCACGCCCAAGCGCGGCATCGGTCACACCACGCTGGCGTCGCTGGGGGCGTTTGCCACCCAGCACAAGCAGAGCATGTTCGGCGCGCTGTTCAACGGCATGCTGCCGGCCGCGGTGCCTAAGCGCGCCATGGACGGGCTGCACGAGTTTGGCCGCTACATCAACTACCTGGAGTACAGCGCGCGCCGCACCCACGGCGCCGAAGAGGCCCGTACCTTCTTGAACGAATGGCTCAAGGAAATCGGCTACGAGCAGCACCTGTACGACAACGAGGACAGCGAGAAGGTGGCTGCCGCCCGCTGGAGCAACGTGATGGAGTTCTGCGACTGGATGGCCCAGCGCGCGGGCGGGCAAATCGACGACACCGCAGGCGCCGTGGTGGCCAAGGAGACCAAGAGCCTGCTGGAGGTGTCGCAGACCATTGCGCTGCTCTCCACCATCAGCGAGCGCGAGCAAGAGCAGGACATGGTCACGCTCTCGACCCTGCACGCCAGCAAGGGGCTGGAGTGGCCGCATGTGGTGCTGGTGGGTGTGACCGAGGGCATGCTGCCCTTCAAGCTGGACGACGACGAAGGCCGCCAGCAGAAGGTGACCGACGACGTGCTGCAGCGCCTGCAGGAAGAGCGCCGCCTGATGTACGTGGGCATCACACGCGCCCAGCGCACCCTCGCCGTGAGCTGGACCAAGCGCCGCAAGAAGGGCCGCGAAATGGTGGCCGCACAGCCCAGCCGCTTCATCGCCGAAATGGGCCTGGACAAGACCACTGCCCGCGAAGACCCGCGCGAAAAGCTCAAGGCCCTGCGCGCCGAGTTTGCGGCCAAAGCCCAGGCCACCACGGCGGCCAACGCCGCTGCGGCCGCCAACCCGGCGCCGACTGCTTGAGAGGGCGTACGCACATGGCACAACACCCCGCCACTGATACCACCCCACGCCCCGCCCTGCCCCGTGGCCGCAGCGCCTGGGGCATTGCTGCGCTTTTGATAGCTATAAGCGCTTGTCCTACAAGCGCCATCGGCCAAAAAGGCCCACAATCCACCGCGGCATGCCCGACGGCGGCAGACATGGACCACCAACACCTGCAGGGCCAGTGGCGCGCCGAGCTGCCGGCCCCGGCACCGGGAGACAAGCCCACGACGGCCACGCTGCAACTGGGCCCGCACCCCGAGCTGGCACAGAGCGTGCGCGGCACCGTGGTGCGCGGCGGCACCACCGCCCAGGTCAGTGGTGACGTCGATGGCGGCGACCTGACCCTGGAAGAATCGATCAACGGCACCAACATCAGCGCCACCTGGACAGGCCAGGTGGTCGATGGAAGTTGCGGCAAGGAAATACGCGGAACATGGAACAACGCCCACCCCACCCCCACCACGCCGTCAGCACCGTTTGTGCTGCGCAAACAGGCGGCCTGGCAATGAGCGCCGTGACGCGCGTCCCCGCAGCACCCCATCGGCACCGCTCGCTGGCCTTGCTGCTGGTGGCAGCCCTCGCACCGGCTGGCGCGGCGCTGGCGCAATCAGCCCCTGCCGCAGCCACCGGCGCCGCAGCCCTGCGCCGCTGCACCGCCCTGTCCAGCGACAACCAGGCGCGCCTGGCCTGCTTTGATGCCTGGGCGGCCGAGCAGGCGCAGGCGGCTCCTGCGGGTGGGCAGGCGTGGCAAGCCCCGGCGGCATCGGCCAACGCCAGCGGCGCAACATCTTCGTCGGCAGTGCCGCCGCCGGTGGACGCCACGCTGCCCGCCACGCGCATCATCGACGTGGCGCGCACCGAAGGCTGCCGCGACCCGCAGTACAGCGACCTCTCCCGCTTCTGGGAGCTGGAGACGGGCACCGACTGCGGCACGTTCAGCTTCCGCGGCTACCGCCCGATCACGGTGTCAGTGGTAGCATCGAGCAGCGTGAACCGCCAGCCCACGTCGGATGCCGACGGCAACTCGGCCACCGACTCCACGCCGTACCGCCGCACTGAAAACCGCATCCAGCTGTCCGTGCGCACCAAGATCGCCCAGGGCATGCTGACCCAGGGCCACCCCACGCTCAAGGACTCGCTGTGGTTTGGCTACACGCAGCAGTCGTACTGGCAGCTGTTCACCCCCGAGATCTCGCGCCCCTTCCGCGCCACCGACCACGAGCCCGAGCTGATGTACGTGTACCCCACCACGGCGCAACTGCCGTTTGGCTGGAAGTGGCGCTACAGCGGCATCGGCCTGGTGCACCAGTCCAACGGCCAGAGCAAACCCTTGTCGCGCAGCTGGAACCGCGCCTACCTGATGACCGGCGTGGAGCTGGACAACCGCTTCAGCGTGAACGCCCGCCTCTGGAAGCGCATCCCCGAAAGCGCGGGCAGCGACGACAACCCCGGCATCAGCGACTACATCGGCCGGGGCGAGTTGTCACTGCTGTGGAACGTGAACAAGGACAACACCCTGGGCGCCACCGTGCGCCACACCCTGGCCAGCAGCGATCGGGGCTCGGTGCGCGTGGAGTGGCTGCAGGCCCTGGGCACCGGCCTGTTTGGCAGCAAGAGCAACCTGCGCCTGCACACCTCGCTGTTCAGCGGCTACGGCGACAGCATGATCGACTACAACCGCAAGCGCACGGTGTTCAGCGTGGGGTTGAGTCTGGTGGATTTTTAGCAGAGACATCCCCCTGAGGCGCTGCGCGCCTTCCCCCTTCTCTCGAATGGCTGCGCCATTCGGGAAGGGGGACGCAGCCCTCGCTGCGGGGCGGCCCTTGCTTGGCTGCCCTCGCCTGGTGCGTGCCAGTTTCGACGGCCACGTGCCTTGCCAGGCAATGCCAATAGTGGGCACCCGACATTGCTCACAACTCGTTACGACATCGTCCTCAAGTTTCTCCGGATGGCGCCGACGCGCGGCCACAATGGCACGCGCACAGAAACCGGCGTGGCCTTCTGCGGAAGGCGTTCAAAAAGAGCCCCTTTCCCACCGTTTTACCTGCCATCGCCTGCAGCGTGCCCCTCGACAATGCCCCGAGAGAGGAACACACCCATGGACATGCAATACCAGCTCAAGGCAGGCAGCTACTACCTGTATGACATGCGCGAGGCGCCCAGCGCCGTCACGGGTGAACGCCGCTTCAAGCTCAAGACCGACACCGTGGCCATTGCGTTCGACAAGCACACGGGCGAGGTGCACCAGCATGGCAGCCCCACGCGCATCCAGTCGTGGGCCAACAACACGCGCCGCCGCCTGCGCGCCGCCGGGGCGCAGGACGTGGCCAACGACATCGTGGTGGTGTCGGGCCCGCTACCCGTGGACGAGCTCAACAAATGCCTGTGGGTGCGCGGTTATGTGCGCCGCATGTTCTCGCGCCTGGCCACCTTGCCCCATGGCAAGCTGCAGCGCCCTGCGGAGCCGTTTCGCAAGGCCGCCTGAACCCGGCACATTTTTTCCAATATTTCGATCAGGGCCGCGCACAGCGGCCCTTTTCTTTTCAGACGCGTGCACTGAAAAGGCTCAGGCCTCCGTATCCTCAGCCACATCACTTCCCTGGGTCTCCAGCACCTCCGCATGCTTGACGATGGTCACGGGCACCGGGCTCGCGTGCGCCACCTCCTGCGACACCGAGCCCAGCAGCGCGCTGGTGATGGCGCCTTGCCCCTTGGCGCCGATGATGACCATGTCGCAGCCCGAGCGCTCGATCATGTCCACCAGCGTGTGCGCCACGTCGCCCACGCCCACATCGGTTTCGTAGGCCACCCCGGCGGCATCGAGCAGCGCTCGGGCAGGTGCCATTAGGTGCTCGCCCGCCTCCAGGCTGGCGGCGGCGATCAGGTCGGGGTCGCGGGTGGTGACCAGCTCGTACAGCGTGGCGGGCTCTTGCACATTGGCCAGCACCATCGTGGCCTGGAGCCCCTGGCGCACCAGCGCCAGCGCGTGGTGCACGCCGTCCAGGGAGAGTTCAGAGCCGTCCACGGCGATGAGGATCTTGAGCATGGGGTTCTCCTTGAGTCAGTGAAGACCAGTGTAGCGACGCCATCCGCCAGCGCCAGTCCAATCCCTTGCGGCAGGTCAGCCCGGCCCGTCTGGGACAATGCGCCCCATCATGCTGCAGTTCGACCTTCTCAAAACCGATCCCACCAGCCACGCACGCCGTGGCCAGCTCACGCTCAACCACGGCGTGGTGCAGACCCCCATCTTCATGCCTGTGGGCACCTATGGCACCGTCAAGGGCGTGATGCCGCGCAGCCTGCACGACATGGGCGCGCAGATCATCCTGGGCAACACCTTCCACCTGTGGATGCGCCCGGGGCTCGACGTGATGCAGAGCTTTGGCGGCCTGCACGGCTTTGAAAAATGGGACAAGCCCATCCTCACCGACTCGGGCGGTTTCCAGGTCTGGAGCCTGGGCGCCATGCGCAAGATCACCGAAGAAGGCGTGACCTTTGCCAGCCCCGTCAACGGCGACAAGCTCTTCATGTCGCCCGAGGTGAGCATGCAGATCCAGACCACGCTCAACTCCGACATCGTGATGCAGCTCGACGAGTGCACGCCGTACGAAACCAAGGGCCACCTCACCACCGAGGCCGAGGCGCGCAAGAGCATGGAGATGAGCCTGCGCTGGGCCCAGCGTTCGCGCGATGAGTTCCAGCGGCTGCAAAACCCCAACGCGCTCTTCGGCATCGTGCAGGGCGGTATGTTCAAGCACCTGCGCCAGGAGTCGCTGGAGCGCCTGGTCGAGATGGACTTCCCCGGCTACGCCGTGGGCGGCGTGAGCGTGGGTGAGCCCAAGGACGAGATGCTGGACATCATGGCCCACACGCCCCACCGCCTGCCCGCACACAAGCCGCGCTACCTGATGGGCGTGGGCACGCCCGAAGACCTAGTGCAGGGCGTGGCCGACGGCGTGGACATGTTCGACTGCGTGATGCCCACCCGCAACGCACGCAACGGCACCATGTTCACGCGCTTTGGCGACCTGAAGATCCGCAACGCCCGCCACAAGGCCGACCACAAGCCGATGGACACCAGCTGCACCTGCTATGCCTGTGCAGGCAGCTCGGGCGTGTCGTGGGACGACGGCGGGCGTGAAGGCTTCTCACGTGCCTACCTGCACCACCTGGACCGCTGCGGCGAGATGCTGGGCCCCATGCTCACCACCGTGCACAACCTGCACTACTACCTGAACCTGATGCGCGAGGTGCGCGAGTCGCTGGAGGCAGGCACCTTTGCCCAGTTCCGCGCGCAGTTCAAGGCCGACCGGGCGCGCGGCGTGTGAGCGGCAGATTCGCCCTCCGCCAGATTGCTATGTTTTGTATAGCATTTCAGGCATGATCCACTAGCGCATCGGGCCCCCATCATTCCAAAACTCCTGCGTCACCTGCTGCATTGGCCCCTGCGGGCCCTCACGGGCCTGGGCAGCGGCCTGCTGGCGCTGCTGATCCTGTTCGAGGAATGGGGCTGGGAGCCATTGCAGCGCCTGCTGGCGCGCATCGGCCGCTGGCCGGGGCTGCGCTGGATCGAAGGCTGGGTGCGCTCCCTGCCGCCCTGGGCGGCGGTGGCCCTGTTTGCGCTGCCCACGGCCCTGCTGCTGCCCATCAAGCTGCTGGCGCTCTGGGCCATCGGGCGCGGGCATGTGGTGCTGGGCATGCTGGTGATCGTGCTGGCCAAGGTGGTGGGCACGGCGGTGGTGGCGCGGCTGTTCACCCTCACCCAGCCTGCGCTCATGCAATTGCGCTGGTTTGCCTGGACCCACGCGCACTGGATGCAACTCAAGCACGCCGTGCTGGAGCGCGCCCGCGCGTCGTGGGCCTGGCGCGTGGCGCGGGTGATCCGGCGGCAGTGGCGGCTGCGCTGGCGCAGGCGCTGACCACCTGGCCCTGCCCCGGTGGCCCGCAGGGGCTGCTGCAAAATCCGCCCCATGCCTGCGACCCCGCCCGCTCCCCTGAATGAAGCGCTGGAACTGGCCTTCAACCTCGCCCCCGTGGGCATGTGCGTCACGCGCGAGCGCCGCATCGAAATCTGCAACGACGCTTTTGCACGCATGTTTGGCTATGAGCAGGCCGAGCTGCTGGGCCAGCCGCTGGCGCCGCTGTACCCATCTCTGGACGAGTTCACCCACACCGGCAACCTGGGCCTTCCGGCCATGATGGACACCGGCAGCTACGGCGACGAGCGCGTCATGCGACGCCGCGACGGCACTCTGTTCTGGTGCCATGTGGTGGGCCGCACGCTGGACCGTGCCGACCCATTTGCGCGCGCGGTGTGGATGTTCGAGGACATCTCGCACCGCCGCGTGGTCAGCACGCCGCTCACGGTCCGCGAGCGCGAGGTCGCCCAGCACATCGTGACCGGCGCCACCAGCAAGCAGATCGCGCGCCACCTGAACATCAGCCACCGCACGGTGGAGGCCCACCGGGGGCGGATCATGCGCAAGCTGGGTGCCACCAGCACGGGCGAGTTGGTAGCCCTGCTGCTGGGCACGCCCTGACACCACGGACAATCGGGACCCGCCCGCCCCCTCGCCCCTGTCACTGACATGCCGCCCACCCTGCCCCGCCTCTTTGCCCCCACCCGGACCGTTCCTCCGGCCGTGGCCTGGGCCGCCCTGGCACTGCTGATCTTTGCCGCCTGCCTGGTGGGCATCTTTGCGCGGCCCATCGGCTTTTTGTCGGCGTTCTGGCCTGCCAACGCGCTGCTGCTGGGGCTGCTGGTGCGCTACCCCTCACTGGCGCGGCCGCCCGCCTGGGTGGCGGCCGCAGTGGGCTATGTGGCGGCCGACCTGGTGACTGGCAGTGCCTGGGGCATGGCCCTGTGGCTCAATGCCGCCAACCTGCTGGGCGCCACGGCCGGCTGGCTGGTGCTGCGGGGGCTGGACGAACGCATCCTGCGGCTGCAAAGCACGGCAGCGGCGCTGTACCTGCTGCTGGCAGCCTTGGTCGCCAGCGCGGTGGGCGCACTGGTGGGTTGTGGCGCGGCGCCGGTGTATTTCGACTCCCCGTGGACGGACCTGTTGTCCCTGTGGTTCAGCACCGAGCTGATGAACTACATGCTCATCGTGCCTGTGGTGCTGGCGGCACCGCGGGCGGCAGATCCCCCCTCGCACACCCAGGACACCCCCCTATTCTGGCGCCTCGCACCCGTCAGTTCGCTGGTGCTGGCCGAGGGCATCCGCACGCTCATCGGCGGGCCCGGCATGCTGGCTTTTGTCGTGCCGGGGCTGCTGTGGTGTGCGCTGAGCTACAGCGCCTTCACCTCCGGCCTGCTGTCCCTGGTGGTGTGCCTGTGGACCATGGCGGGTGTGGCCACCGGTGTCCTCAATTTCACACCGGCCCATGCGGGCGACGTGTTCTCGCTGCGCGTGGGGGTCACGCTGCTGGCGCTGGGGCCGCTGGCCGTGGCCTGCGCCAGCGCGGCACGCGCCGAGGCGCTGCGCCGCCTGCACCATGCCGTGCGCCATGACGACCTGACGGGTGTGCTGGCCCGCCGCGCACTGCTCAAACAGGGCGATCGCCTGCTGGAGCGCTACCAGCGCGAATCCACCGGGCTGGCGGTGATGATGGTGGACGTGGACCACTTCAAACAGGTGAACGACCAGCACGGACACGGCGCGGGGGACCGGCTGCTGGTCAGCATTGCGCAGACCATGGCGCGCGCGCTGCGCGCCGACGACGTGCTGGGCCGCATGGGGGGCGAAGAGTTTGCCGCCGTGTTGCCCGGCGTGTCCCCCACCGAGGCCCAGGCCATTGCCGAGCGGGTGCGCGGCGCCGTGGAACGACAGGCGCTGGATGCGACGCAGGGCGGCCCCCAGCGGGCCACCGTCAGCATTGGCCTGGTGCACAGCGCCACCCTGGGCGCAGATGCCGACATGGACACCCTGCTGCTGGCCGCCGACACAGCCCTGTACCGCGCGAAGGCCGAGGGGCGCAACCGGGTGATGGTGGGCTAGGCCAAGCCCCGCATTGGCCCCAGCGCAGCCTGCCTCACTCCTGCGCCAGCTTCACACCCGCCCCGGTGCCGCAGGCGTGGCAAAACCGTGCGAACGCGCTCTTGCGGGTGTTGCAGTGGCCGCAGTGGTCGAACAGGCCGATGCCGCAGTGCGGGCAAAAGTCGATCTTCTCGTTCTTCAGGTCCACGGGCCGCTCGCAGCCGGGGCACACGCTCTTGGCCAGACGGGCCAGGGCCACGTCATAGCTCAGCTCCTTGCGGCGCTCCTGGTCGGGCAGGGCCTCGGCCAGCTTCTGGCGCTCCAGGTAGCGGTTGAGCGCCTGAATGGCATAGCGCCCCACCACAGCGGTCACGGCAATGCCCACCACGTAGCGCACGTAGCCGCCGTAGCTGGGCAGGTAGGGCACCAGCTCCACAAAGAAGGCAAACAGCGCAAAGAAGATGAAGCCCCACACAAACGGCCAGTAGGTGCTCTTGCGCTTCTTGACGAACAGCCAGCCGGCGGCGGCCAGCAGCGGCAGCGTGAGGGCCAGGCGGTACAGGAACACGCGCAGCTCGACCTTGCGGCGCTCGGCGGCGAGCTTCACATAGCCGTCAGACTCCATCTGGTTGAGCTGCTCCTGCCGGGCGGCTGCCGCCTGGCGGGCATCGAGGGCGGCCTGCTGCTGCGTCTCCACCGCCTGCTGGGCTTTGCGCTCCACCAGCTTGAGGGCATCGAGCGCCTGGGTGCGCGCGATCACCTCGGGGTCCTGGTCCGCCCGCTGCGTGGCGCTGCGCGTGGACAGCCAGTTGTTGAAGCTCTCCCGCTCGGCCTGCACCTCGCTGCGCACCTTGCTGCGCTGCAGCTGGGCCTGCTCCAGCGCGGTCTGCGCGTCCTGCTCGGCCTGGCGTGCTGTTTTGACCTCGGCGCGCAGCTTGTCGGCTGCGGTTTTGTCCAGAAAGTCGTCCACCCGCAGCGGGGTCTCGACCTTGGGCAGATCGCCCACGATGGTGCCGCCCAGCCCGATGAGGAAGCTGGCAAACACCAGCGCTACCAGCCACAGGCCACGACGGAACCATTTTTCGGACAGTCTCAGGGACTTGCTCATGTTCTTCTCCTCGGTGGCGCTGTGCGCCGGGTTTGGGTGCGCGCGGTAGCGCACCGGCAAATGCTCTTCTTTTTATAGCTACTAGCGCATATATTGATTGCGCCTGCTGGCATTTTGATTCAATTTTTGATCGCCAGCACCACCGGTGCGGCTGCCAGCTGGGTGCGCTGCATCCAGGCCAGCACCGAGTCGACGGTCACAGTCTCGATGCGGTCCGAGAACCGTTTTTCGTTCGGATGGTCGTCAAACGCAATGTTGGCCGACCCGACCCGCCCGCCCATGCGCGTGAGCGGGCCCAGCCTGAGCGTGGTGGGCTCATACCCCTTGAACTGCAGCCAAGCCTGCGCTTGGTCGCGCGAGCGCACGGTGGCGGGCTCCATGGCCATCGCCAGGGTCTCCAGCGCCCATTGGTTGGACTGCTGGTATTTGCGGCCCCACGCGTAGCTGACCATGCTATAGGGCGGGTGCTGCAGCGTCTTGGTGCGGCCCTTGTCCTGCAGCACCGCCAGCAGTCGCTGCTGCACCTCGGGCGTGGGCACGGCGTACACGGCCTCGTAGCGCCACAGGTCGTCCAGAAAGAATTCGCCCAGGCCCTGGCGGTACAAGTGGCCCACCGCAGTGCCACATTCGTTGAGCTTGTGCGCCACGCGCCACGGGCCTTCGGCTGTCTTGTAGGCCCAGCCAAAGTGTGAATAGCGCAGGCCGTACTTGGAGAGGTCCTGCCCCGCACGGGCCAGGGCCACCACTTGCACACCCGACTTGGCGTGCTCGGCATCGAGCGCTGCCGAGGTTTGCTCGGCCAGCTTCATGCCGCGCTCGATCACCTGTGGCGGTACAGGCTTGCGCGATTCGCAAGAGCGGCCCGCATGGGCCGGGGTGGCTGCCAGCAGCGCGGCCCCAGCGAAGAACACCATGCCCACCACGGCAGGGATGCGCTGTGCGGGGTCGCGGCCAAGGTTCAGGGCTTTCATCATCGCGCTGCTCCTCACAGGCGCTCGTTGTGCAGCAGCGCACGGCCGATGGCATTGGGTACGAAGGCAATGGCCTCACCCGCTGCCGACAGGATCACGCCCGTACCGATCACACTGCAGGTGACCACCGTGCCCACCGCGTAGGTCGAGCCCGCCACACCGCGGCCGATCACCTCCACACTGACCTGCGCACCGTCCGAGGCGCGCTCCAGCAAGTACACCGTGCCCACGGCCGAGGCCTCCACCGCCCGCACCGTCAGCACCGCGCCGCCCACCGACAACGCCGCCGGCACCGTCACGACCGCACCGGCGGCCGCCGAGGCCACCGACGCCGTGCCCACCACCGAGGCCACGGGCAACATCGACAGCACGGCAGAAGCCTCGCTCTGCGCACGGGCCGGTGCAGCGGCCACCAGGGCCACACACACCACCCCAGCCGCCAGCAGGGCGCGGGGCAGGCGGGCGGCAGAGCCCCACGAAGAAAACACGGCATTCATCATCATTCACTCCTCGGGGTACGGCCCGCCCACACCCCCAAGGTGCGGACCAGACCGGGTCGAAAGACCAGAAAGAACCAGAAAGAAATTCGTCCAGAAGGGCGGCGGATTGCCGCCTGCGCACACCGGGTGCGATCAGTTCACGTTGCTGCTCTGGGCGGCAGCGTGGGCCGCTTCGCGGCGGCCTTGCAGGCGGGCTTCGAGCAGGTCGGCCTCGTGGTGGTCGCGCAGCATCTTGGCGAGCGTAAAGGCGGTGGTGATGAGGTACAGCCAGCTCACGCCCAGAAACGCCTTGTAGGTCACGTTGATGTCCATGCTCAGCAGGCCCCAGCCCGTCAGGCCCATGGCCACCGCAAATCCACCCCACACCACCAGCTTCCACATGGGGGTGTCACCACCGCCACGGCGCGAGGCGCTTTCGCTGTCTCGCACAAACTTGGCCAGCACAAACGCGGCCGAGAGGCAGAACACATATCCCATCACCATGAACGCCTGCTCCAGCTGCTCGCCCGGCAGCCATGCCAGGCCCACGGCGCACAGAAAAACCGCGATGCCGAACGAGACCCACACCTGCAGCTGCCAGGCCTTGGTGTCACGCTGAACAACGATGGGAGAAGAAGACATTGCTGTGGTGCCCGGAGGGCGTTGGTTGAACACGGAACGAATGGTGCCCAGACGTAACTTGCGTGTCTGCATTGAACCGTAACAGTGGCCACCTGCAGGCCATCCGGTATCGTTTTACGATACTTTTTCTTAGAAAATGGGGTGCAAACCGTTGTTCATGCCCTACGCGGCCCTCGCCATGCACCTGCGCGACAGAGGCAGCAGGCACGGCCACAGAGAATGGCGGCCTCTCCGGGCAAGGCAACTTCTGCCTGCCCCCGGACCTTGCACTTTTGACGGACGGAACCCCACCATGACCAAACCTTTTGACCTCGTCGTCCACGGCGCCACCGGCTTCACCGGCCGCCTGGTGGTCGAGTACTTGCTGCAACGCTACCCCGCCGGCAGCGGCCTGCGCTGGGCCATGGGGGGCCGCAATGCCGACAAACTCGCCGCCGTGCGCGACGAAGTGGGCGCCCCGGCCGACACCCCGCTGGTCGTGACCGACACCAGCAACCCCGCCAGCCTGCAGGCGCTGATGGACGCCACGCGTCTGGTGCTGACCACCGTGGGCCCCTACCAGCTGTATGGCAACGAACTGGTGGCCGCCTGCGCCAAGGCCGGCGTGGACTATGTGGACCTGTGCGGCGAGCCTGCCTGGATGCGCCAGATGATCGACGCGCACGAAGCCGCCGCCAAGGCCAGCGGCGCGCGCATCGTGTTCTCGTGCGGGTTTGACTCCATTCCGTTCGACCTGGGCGTGTTCCTGCTGCAGAAGGAATTCCGCCACCGCTTCGGTCACCCCGCACCCCGCGTGCGCGGCCGGGTGCGCAAGATGAAGGGCACCTTCTCGGGCGGCACCGCCGCCAGCCTCAAGGCCACCATGGCGGCTGCCGCCAGTCAGCCCGGCGTGCTGGACCTGCTGAAAAACCCCTTCTCGCTGACCCCCGGTTTTGAAGGCCCGCGCCAGCCCTCGGGCAACAAGCCCATGGTGGACGAGGCCCTCGGCACCATGGGTGGCGATAGCGTCTGGGTCGCCCCGTTCGTGATGGCCGCCATCAACACCCGCAACGTGCACCGCTCCAACTTCCTGCTGCAGCACGCCTACGGCACCGACTTTGTCTACGACGAAATGCTCATCACCGGCCCCGGCGAAAAGGGCGAGGCCATCGCCAACGCGGTGGCGGGCGACAAGTCGCTGGGCTCGGACAAAGGCCCCAAGCCAGGCGAAGGCCCTTCGCGCGAAGAACGCGAGAACGGCTTTTACGACGTGCTGTTTTTGGGCACCGATGACGCAGGCCACACCCTGCGCGTGGGCGTGAAGGGCGACCGCGACCCGGGCTACGGCTCTACCTCCAAGATGATCACCGAGGCGGCCGTGTGCCTGCTGCAGGAAGCCACGGAAACGCCTGGCGGCATCTGGACCACCGCCCCGGCGATGGGCGACCGGTTGATCGCACGCCTGCAAGCCAATGCAGGGCTGAGCTTCGCGGTCGAGTCGGCGTAACGCTCTCAGAACTTCTTCACGGTCTGGTCCGTTTTCGCACCTTGCTGGTCCTGAAACGACCGGCTGGCGGCCTCCCCGATCCCAGAGAATGCAGGGCATGAACAATTCCCTGCGCCCCCGCGACCTCGCCCTGGCCCTGCTCGTCATCGTGGTCTGGGGCCTCAACTTTGCTGTCATCAAGGTGGGTGTGGCCGGGGTGCCCCCCCTGCTGCTGGGGGCGCTGCGCTACCTGCTGGCAGCCTTTCCGGCGCTCCTGTTTGTCAAGCCGCCCAAGGTGCCGCTGCGGCTGTACCTGCTGTACGGCATGACCATGGCCGTGGGCCAGTTTGCGCTGCTGTTCACCGCCATTCACATCGGCATGCCCTCGGGCCTGGCGTCGCTGGTGCTGCAGTCGCAGTCGTTCTTCACCCTGCTGCTGGCCGCGTGGTGGCTCCGCGAGAAGTGGCTGGGCAACCAGGTGGCAGGCCTCGCGCTGGCGGGCTGCGGGCTGGTGCTGATCGGCAGCGCGCATGGCGCCTCCATGCCGCTGGCAGGCTTTGCGCTCACGGTGGCAGCAGCGGCGATGTGGGGCTGCGGCAATATCGTCACCCGTGCGGTGGGACGGTATGGGCCGATGAACCAGTTTGCCTTCATCGTCTGGTCCAGCGTGGTGGCGCCGCTGCCGTTTGTGGCACTGTCAATGTGGCTGGACGGTCCTGCCACGGTGTGGGCCGCCGTGCAGCATCTGTCCTTCCAATCCATCGCCGCCGTCGCTTACATCGCGTGGATCTCGACCCTGCTGGGCTTCGGGCTGTGGACCTATCTGATGTCACGCTACCCCGTGAACCGCGTGGCGCCCTTCACGCTGCTGGTGCCGGTGGTGGGCCTGACCACGGGGTGGGTGGCGTTTGGCGAGCAGTTGCTGCCCGTGCACTTTGCGGGCGCTGGGCTCTTGATGGCAGGGCTGGTGGTCAACGTGTTTGGCGGCCCGGCCTGGGCGGCCATGATGGGGCGGCTGCGCGGCGCGCAGTAAACGGGCAGAGGCCGACCGCTACACCGCCAGCGGCAGCTCGGTGGTCGAGAGCACGTTGCGCAACACCATGAACGAGCGCACCTGGCGCACCCCGGGCAGGTAGAGCAGTTGCTCGGCGTGCAGCCGGTTGAAGCTGTCGTTGTCGCGCGTGCGCACCAGCATGAAGTAGTCGAACTCGCCGGTGACCACATGGCATTCCATGCAGCCGGACACCTTGGCGGCCGCCTTCTCGAACTCGGCAAACGACTCGGGCGTGGAGCGGTCCAGCACCACGCCAATCATCACCAGCATGCCCGCCCCCACGGCCTGGGGGTTGAGCAGCGCCACCACCTTGTCGATGAGCCCCAGGCGCCGCAGGCGCTCCACGCGGCGCAAGCAAGCGGGGGGACTCAGATGCACCTTCTCGGCCAGTGCGACGTTGGACAGCGACGCATCTCGTTGCAACTGCCGCAGGATGGCTTTGTCGGTGCGGTCCAGCTCGGCAGAGACATCGGCCTGTGGTGCATTCTTGGCACGAACTTTTGTTGCGCACATAAACAATCTAAAGAAATATTTTCGGCTTGCATTCTCTTTCAGAAAACTGAAACGCCGAAATTTTGACAATTTTTGCAACCACTTGATGCGCGTGTTTTTCTACGATGAAGGCACTGCAAGCCCCCCCGCTTGCGCCCCTTCTTCATCGACCGGAACACCGCCATGAACCTGCAGAAATTTGCTCGCCACCCGCTCACCTTTGGCCCCTCGCCCATCACGCCCCTCAACCGCCTGTCGGCGCACCTGGGCGGCAAGGTGCACCTGTATGCCAAGCGCGAGGACTGCAACTCGGGCCTGGCCTTTGGCGGCAACAAGACGCGCAAGCTCGAATACCTGATCCCCGAGGCGATTGCGGGCGGCTACGACACGCTGGTGTCGATTGGCGGCATCCAGTCCAACCAGACGCGCCAGGTGGCCGCCGTGGCCGCGCACCTGGGCATGAAGTGCGTGCTGGTGCAGGAGAACTGGGTGAACTACTCCGACGCGGTGTACGACCGCGTGGGCAACATCGAGATGAGCCGCATCATGGGCGCCGATGTGCGCCTGGACGCTGCGGGCTTTGACATCGGCATCCGCCCCAGCTGGGAGCAGGCCATGGACGACGTGAAGAAGGCGGGTGGCAAGCCCTTCCCCATTCCTGCCGGCTGCTCCGAGCACCCGTACGGCGGCCTGGGCTTCGTGGGCTTTGCCGAAGAAGTACGCCAGCAGGAAAAGGAGCTGGGCTTCCAGTTCGACTACATCGTCGTGTGCTCGGTCACGGGCAGCACGCAGGCGGGCATGGTGGTGGG
Organism: Acidovorax sp. 107; assembly: GCF_003058055.1. NCBI lineage: Bacteria > Pseudomonadati > Pseudomonadota > Betaproteobacteria > Burkholderiales > Comamonadaceae > Acidovorax > Acidovorax sp. 107. The sequence continues at coordinate 2,677,304 of NZ_QBTZ01000001.1, forward strand.
CTTTGCGGCCGACGGCCGCGCGCGCAAGGTGATTGGCATCGACGCCTCGGCCAAGCCCGAGAAGACGCACGCGCAGATCCTGCGCATTGCCCAGAACACCGCCCAACTCGTCGAGCTGGGCCAGGAGCTGACCGCCGAGGACGTGATCCTGGACACCCGCTACGGCGGCCCCGAGTACGGTCTGCCCAACGAAGGCACGCTCGAAGCCATCCGCCTGTGCGCACGCCAGGAAGGCATGCTGACCGACCCGGTGTACGAAGGCAAGTCCATGCACGGCATGATCGACATGGTGCGCAAGGGCGAATTCCCCGAAGGCTCCCGCGTGCTGTATGCGCACCTGGGAGGGGTGCCGGCGTTGAACGCCTACAGCTTTCTTTTTCGCAACGGCTAAGCGCAATTCATTCATAGCCGAGCACTTCACAGACCTTGTAGGTCTTTCAGTGATTTGAGGAGGGGTAAGACCGTCGCGACGGGCCCATGTGGCTCTCTTCAAGCCCCCGAAGGGGTGGGCATATCAATACGATGCATCGGCTACGACCCCACTCCGGGTTACAGCCGGTAGCTTCGAGGGGTCTCAAGCGCTCAAGTGACGAAGTCTTGAAAGACCCGGGTGCTGCAAGATTGAGCAGGATCCGGCGTGACTGCCGGTCCCGGTAGATCAAACCCACCGAGCACGCCTGACGCCCCAAAAGCCGAACAGCATAAGCCCCGCAAGCACTGCCAGCGCCCAGTTGCTCAAAGTTGGAATGCCTTGCGCCGAGGAAAGAATGAGTGGCACTACTGGGTCGTTGATAACGCCATCCGCTCCAGTGAAGGTATCGTCACCCAACCCGTTATCGGTTATGTCGTAACTCACCGTATTGCCAGCGATCACCATATTGTTCGGCGTGTACCAGACTGTCGCGCCAGAAGACGTCGGCGTCTTTCCATACTTGCGTGCTGTGCGCCCCGCTAAATCTGGCCAAGTAACCGCAACGCGAACAGTTTCACCTGCGGTACAACCCGTGAGTCTGATTTTGAGACCGCCATATGGAGCAACACCTCCGTCAAATAAAGGAGGGGTAAACGCAACCGTATTGGTCGTATCAATAGCGCAGCTCGCACTCCCGCTCACGATTTGAGCGGATACCGTGCCACCGCCAACCGCTGTTGTGATTGCCCCTGTTTGCCGGACCACATAGGTGAATTGGTCTGACGCGCTCGTGGCGCTGGTGCCGCCGGTGGTCGTCACGCGCACATCCACCGTGCCCGTCCCTGCAGGGGCTGTGGCGGTGATCTGCGTGGCTGAGTTCACAGTAAAGCCCGTGGCTGGTGCCGCACCAAAACTCACCGCCGTCGCACCCGTGAAGTTCGTGCCCGTGATGGTCACTGACGTGCCGCCTCCTGTTGGACCTGCTGTCGGCGAGATCGACGTGACCGCAGGCGCTGCGACATAGGTGAACTGGTCCGCTGCGCTGGTCGCGCTGGTACCACCAACTGTTGTCACGCGCACATCCACCGTGCCCGTCCCCGCAGGGACTGTGGCGGTGATCTGCGTGGCTGAGTTCACAGTAAAGCCCGTGGCTGGTGCCGCACCAAAACTCACCGCCGTCGCACCCGTGAAGTTCGTGCCCATGACGGTCACCGACGTGCCGCCTCCTGTTGGACCTGCTGTCGGCGAGATCGACGTGACCGTAGGCGCTGCGACATAGGTGTACTGGTCCGCTGCGCTGGTCGCGCTGGTACCACCAACTGTTGTCACCCGCACGTCCACCGTGCCCGCACTGCCTGCCGGCGCCGTGGCCGTAATCTGCGTGGCCGAGTTGACGGTGAAGCCTGTGGCCGCCGTCGCGCCAAAGGTCACCGCCGTTGTCCCAGCGAGGTTTGTCCCCGTGACAATCACCGACGTCCCACCTGTGATTGGCCCCGCCGTAGGCGAGATCGACGTGACCGTGGGCGCTGCCACGTAAGTGAACTGATCCGCTGCGCTGGTCGCGCTGGTACCACCAACTGTTGTCACTCGCACGTCCACCGTGCCCGCACTGCCTGCCGGCGCCGTGGCCGTAATCTGCGTGGCCGAGTTGACGGTGAAGCCCGTGGCCGCCGTCGCGCCAAAGGTCACCGCCGTCGTACCACTCAGGTTCGTGCCCGTGATCGTGACCGTGGTCCCGCCCACGCTCAGGCCACTCGTCGGCGAGATCGACGTGACCGTGGGCGCAGGCACGTAAGTGAACTGGTCCGCTGCACTGGTCGCGCTGGTGCCACCAACTGTTGTCACGCGCACGTCCACCGTGCCCGTTCCCGCCGGCGCTGTCGCAGTCACTTGCGTGGCCGAGTTGACGGTGAAGCCCGTGGCCGCCGTCGCGCCAAAGGTCACTGCCGTCGCAGCACTCAGGTTCGTGCCCGTGATCGTGACCGTGGTTCCGCCAATTGCGGGACCCGCCGTGGGTGATATCGATGTCACTGTGGGCGCTGCCACGTAAGTGAACTGGTCCGCTGCACTGGTCGCGCTGGTACCACCAACTGTTGTTACCCGCACGTCCACTGTGCCCGTTCCCGCTGGCGCCGTGGCCGTAATCTGCGTGGCCGAGTTGATGGTGAAGCCCGTGGCCGCCGTCGCGCCAAAGGTCACCGCCGTCGCACCCGTGAAGTTCGTGCCCGTGATGGTCACCGACGTGCCGCCTCCTGTTGGACCTGCTGTCGGCGAGATCGACGTGACCGTGGGCGCTGGCACGTAAGTGAATTGATCCGCTGCGCTGGTCGCGCTGGTGCCGCCCGTGGTCGTCACGCGCACATCCACCGTGCCCGTCCCTGCGGGGGCAGTGGCGGCGATCGAGGTGGCTGAGTTCACAGTAAAGCCCGTGGCTGCTGCCGCACCAAAACTCACCGCCGTCGCACCCGTGAAGCTCGTGCCCGTGATGGTCACTGACGTGCCGCCTCCTGTTGGACCTGCTGTCGGCGAGATCGACGTGACCGCAGGCGCTGCGACATAGGTGTACTGGTCCGCTGCGCTGGTCGCACTGGTACCCCCAGCTGTTGTCACGCGCACGTCCACCGTGCCCGCACTGCCTGCCGGCGCCGTGGCCGTAATCTGCGTGGCCGAGTTGACGGTGAAGCCCGTGGCCGCCGCACCACCAAAGACCACGGATGTCGTGCCCGAGAAGCCACTCCCAGTGATAACCACAGTGGTCCCGCCAGCTACTGGGCCCGCCGTAGGCGAAATGGATGTCACTGTGGGCGCTGCCACGTAAGTGAACTGGTCCGCTGCACTGGTCGCGCTGGTACCACCAGCTGTTGTCACGCGCACGTCCACCGTGCCCGCACTGCCTGCCGGCGCCGTGGCCGTAATCTGTGTGGCCGAGTTGACGGTGAAGCTCGCTGCCGCGGCACCAAAAGTCACAGCGGTTACCCCAGTGAAGTTCGTTCCGGTAAGGACTACCGGAGTTCCGCCAGAAGTTGGTCCACTCGTCGGTGAGATGGACGTAATCGTCGGTCCAGGCAACGCAATTGTGATGGCGAAAGAAGTATTCGTTGTTCCAGAAGAAGTGCAACTCCCTAGAGAACTACTGCAATCGCTCGCATACCAGAGCGTGATGGTGTCGCTTCCCGGACTTGTCTGGGAATCAAGGCGGATGGTGTACTCAGGGAAGTCAACCCCACTGCCAACTGGAAGTAGGGTGTATGTTGCCTTGCTAGTGGAAATGCTCAGATTCGTCGGCGACGCAGCAGATGTTCCTGCTATTGGGAAGTAAGTGGAGGCAATGACATTCGGATTGCCTCCCCCTGCCGCCTGTCCGTATAGGCCCCAGCGGACTACATCATTTGTCAGACAGAGGCCAACCGCGTTAGGGGCCCCGGTTCCCGCAATGGCAACGCTAGTACCAGTGGTGGAACCCGACGTGTAGTTGCAAGCGGCTTGTGCACCAGCGATGCATCCCAAGCCCAACCCCAACACGGCTAACCACCGCAAAGCCGCCTGCGAACGCCGTGCCCATGAGATACCGCACACAAGAAAGACTAAACCTACTGCGCCAAAGAATGAAATCGCCATAGCCCCCCCGAACTGCCTACCGGCTGTTGAAAGAATTTTTTATGCGCATGATATGTCCTGTTGCAGCAGTCCAGCGACTCGACCATGCAAGCTCTCCGGGGTGACGAGGAGTGACTGAACAGGCGCCCCCACATTCAGCCCCACGCGGCTGTAGAAGCCCCGGCGGAACGGCCGCACCATCGCGCCGCCTTTTTCAATGCGGCTGAAGTACGAGCCCCACAGGTTGGTCAACGCCATGGGGATCACCGGCGCCTCGACACCCTCGGCCTTCGCCCGTTCGATGATCTTCATGATGCCGCCCTTGAACTCCTGCAGCTGCCCGTCCTTGGTGATTCCACCCTCGGGGAAGATGGCAAGCAAGTCGCCCTCGCGCAGCACCTGGGCAGCACGGTCGAAAGCCGCTTCATAGGTCTTCGGGTCTTCCTTGTACGGCGCAATCGGGATGGCCTTGGCCAGGCGGAAGAGCCAGCCCAGCACCGGCACGCGGAAGATGCGGTGATCCATCACGAAGTAGATGGGGCGCGGGCTGGCGGCCATGAGCAGCACGGCATCCACAAAGCTCACGTGGTTGCACGCCAGGATGGCCGCGCCGGTGGACGGCAGGTTTTCATCGCCCTGCACCTTGAAGCGGTACACGAACCGGGAAGACACCCACGCGATGAAGCGCAGCAGGTATTCAGGCACCAGCATGAAGATGTAGAACGCCACCACGGCGTTGGCCAGGCCGGTGAACAGGAAGATCTGCGGCACCGTGAAGCCCGCGCCCAGCAAGGCGCCGGCGATGAGCGAGCTGCCGATCATGAACAGCGCGTTCAGAATATTGTTGGCCGCGATGATGCGTGCGCGGTGTGTGGGCTGGCTGCGCATCTGGATCAGCGCGTACATGGGTACGCTGTACAGGCCCGCGAACAGGCTGAGCAGCGCTAGGTCCAGCATCACGCGCCAGTGGGCGCCCTGGGCCACGAAGGCGGCCAGGCCCATGATCTCGGACGGCGGCAGGCTGCGCGACGCGAAATACAGGTCGATGGAGAACACGCTCATGCCGATGGCGCCCAGCGGCACCAGGCCGATCTCGACATGGCGGCGCGACAGCACCTCGCACAGCAGCGAGCCCACACCAATGCCGATGGAGAACACCACCAGCAGCAGCGAGGCCACCTGCTCGTTGCCATGCAGCACGTTCTTGGCCAGGCTGGGGAACTGGCTCAGGAACACCGCGCCAAAGAACCACATCCAGCTGATGCCCAGCAGCGAGCGGAACACCACCACGTTCTCGTGTGCCAGCTTGAGGTTGCGCCAGGTTTCGGTGAAGGGATTCCAGTTGATGGTGAGGCCTGGATCAGTGGCGGGCACGGACGGAATGAACTGCGCCACGGCGCGCCCAATCAGTGCAGCCACCACACAGGCCACGGCCACGGTGGTGTGACCGATACCCGGGATGGCCACCAGCAAACCACCGGCCACATTGCCCAGCAAGATGGCCACAAACGTGCCCATCTCGACCATGCCATTGCCGCCTGTGAGCTCGCGCTCGTTGAGCACCTGGGGCATGTACGCAAACTTGACGGGGCCGAATAGCGTGGAGTGCACGCCCATCAAGAAGGTGCACAGCAGCAAGATGGGAATGTTGCCTGCGATGAAGCCCACGGCCGCCACCAGCATGATGGCGATCTCCAGGTTCTTCACGAAGCGGATCATCTTCGTCTTGTCGTACTTGTCGGTGAGCTGGCCCGATGTGGCCGAGAACAGCAGGAACGGCAGGATGAACAGCGCGCCGATCACCAGCCCCGCCATCGCGGGCGGCAGCCAGTCCACACTGAGCTGGTAGGTCACCATCACCGTGAAGGCGAACTTGAAGAGGTTGTCGTTGGCCGCACCCGAAAACTGCGTCCAGAAAAACGGTGCAAAGCGCCGCTGGCGCAGGAGGGCAAACTGGTTCGGGTCCTCGTGCGTGGGTGCGGGGGCCACGCTGGTGGAGGCGGTGTCGGGGCTCATGCGTTTCTCCTCGTTTCCGATGGGTTGGCTTGTTGGAATTTTCCGGACCTGCGCTTCATGCGCCGGATCTGCGGGCGACACCCACGGCGTGGGCGCCATTCTGCCCGGACGGCATGACCCGCGGCATCACCGCCGCGTCACTGTGGCGCAAAGCCACCAGCGAGCCCAATGCCGCCATCACGGGCCAAGCCGCGCCTGCCGCCAGCACATGCTTGAGGCTGTGGCCCGACACCCATCCACCTGTGGCCTCGAACACCGAGTGGTCTGCCGCCTCCAGCAGCTTGGCCAGGGCATACAGCACCACCACCACGCCCAGGTGCAGAGCCAGCCCGCCGACGCGGCGCGGCAGGCATGCCAGCACCAGTACCACCAGCAGACCACCCAGTTGCACCACGGCCCACGGCAGCAGGTTGCCGTTGTGCATCCACGCCCATACGGCCAGTGGCCCCGCCAGCAGCACGGCGCCTGCGGCGGCCACGCCTGCCCGCGCGCTCACCCGGCTGGCCGCCGCCAGGCCCAGCAGTCCCGCAAAGGGCAGCACCATGCCCAGGCGGTCCCACAGCAGGCCCGCATCCTGTGGTTGCCAGTGGTAGAGCACCGAACCTGCAGCGGTGCACAGCAGCCCGCCAAAGAACAGGGCCGCCAGTGCACGGGAGGTGGCGTCCAGCGTGGCCGACGGCACACGGCGCAGCACCCACCAACCCCATGCACCCGCGAAGGCAAAGGCCAGGTTGCTCAACACATCCAGCGCACAGGGAATGCCCCACAACGTGCGCTGGTCGGCAAAGTCATGCTGGTGCGCACTGGCGGGCAGCACCGGGCCGAACAGCGCCAGGGCGAGCAGCGCGGCCGCGCCCAGCAGCAAGCCGGTTTCGGCACCCGACAGGCGCGGCAGCCCTGCCAGGGCGCGCGAACGAAGGAGAGTCACAGGGGAAGAAGACATCACACACACCATGGAAAGTGAACGATGCCGCGCAGTGTGGGCAGCGGCCCCATCGGCCGCCCCAAGAAGTCGCGCAAGGGGCTACCCACGCACCTTCGGGTATTGATAATCGATACCCAGGAGCCCCGTCACCATGAGCACGACCGCCGACCTCGTCACCGCCCTCAAAAAAGAACTCAAGACCGCACAGATGACCTACGCCGACCTGGCGCTGGCACTGGGGATGGCCGAGTCCAGCGTCAAGCGCATGCTGGCCAAGGGCGACATGCCGCTGTCGCGCATCGACGCCATCTGCCGCGCGCTGGCGCTGGACTTTGCCGACCTGGCGCGGCGCGTGGCCGACGAACAGCCCTTGCTGAAAGAGCTGACCCACGAGCAGGAAAAGGCCGTGGTGGCCGACAAGAAGCTGCTGCTGATGGCGATCTGTGTGCTGAGCCAGTGGACGCTGGAGCAGGTGACAGGCTACTACCGCCTGACCGAGGCCGAGGGCATCAAGTACCTGGCGCAGCTGGACCGCATCGGCATCATCGAGCTGCGGCCGCTCAACCGCTACCGCCTCAAGCTGGCCAAGACCTTCCGCTGGCGCCCACATGGCCCGGTGATGAACTACTTCCGCGAGCACGCGCTGCTGGACTACTTTGCGGGCGGCTTTGATGGCCCAGGCGAAGGCGTGCTGCTGGTGCACGGCAACATCAGCCGCAGCCTGGCGCCCGCGTTCATGGAGCGCATGCAGCGCGTGGCGCAGGACTTTGCCCAGCAGCACCTGGCCGACCAGAAGCTGCCCGACCGCGAGCGCGAGGGCTACACCCTGCTGCTGGCCATGCGCAGCTGGGAGTTCGAGGCGTTTGCCAGCATGCGGCGGTAAGCCTCACGCCGATTTCGCGGGCCCCTGCAAGCGGCAGCCGTCGCTGCAAGCCAACTTCTGCCCTTGGTTGAGCGCAGCGGCCGCCTCACAGGTGCGGGAGCAGGCCGCAGTGCCCTGGCCCCGCATTCAATCACTATCTTTTTGATAGCTATCAGCGCATGAATTACCTGCGCTTGAGGCTAAAAACGCCTCAAAACCCCTGCTTGCGCCTGCCAAGAGGTGGCTTGACGCGACAAAGAGAAATAACTATTCTTTAAATTGAAAATTTACTCTATTTAAGAATAGTCAAATGAAAACCACCCGCCAGCAGCAAGACGCCACGCGCCGCCAGATCGTGGCCAGCGCGGTGGACCTCATGACCCGCCAGGGCTTTGACGGCACGACGATGAAAGACATCGCACGCGCCGCCGGCATTGGCGACGCCACAATCTACAAATACTTTCCGACCAAGGACCGCATCGTGCTGGGCTACCTGGACGACGTGGCCCACCAGGCGCTGGCCGACACGCTGCAGACGCCGGGCTTTGCGGGCTACGCCCTGCAAGAAAAGCTGCAGCGCCTGACCGATGCCGTGCTGGAGCGCCTGCTGGCCGACCGCGAGTTTGTGGCTCAGGTACGCGGCCTGGCGCGACGCTCGCCGCTGTCGATGCTGGCCGAGCCGCTGGCCGCGCGCCAGAGCCTGCGCGAGGCGGTGGCAAGCTTTCTGGAAGCGGCCGAGGCCAGCGGCGAGATAGAGCCCTGCGACTTCAAGGGCCTGGCGGGCGGGCTGTACACCGACTACCTGGCCGGGGTGGTGACGTATTGGCTGGCCGACACCTCCGACGAATTTGCCGACACCACGCAGCTGGTGGACCTGTCGCTGGGCGTACTGGTGCAGGCGCTGCGCGGCGGGCTGGTCAACCGCGTGCTGCAACTGGGCGGCTTTGTGCTGCGCAGCCAGATGGCCCGCATGGTGCAACACGGCAGCGGCCTGATGGGCATGCTGCACATGGCCCAGCAGGCCATGGCCAGCGCGCCGATGGATCGCGCCCCTGCGCACACCGCAGCCGCCGCCTCATCCACTGCATCACAGCCTTCTGAGTCGCCCCGCAAGCCCAGCAAAACCGGTAAGCCACGCCAACCACGTGTAACACTCAAAGCCGCCAGCCCCGCACCTGCGGCAAAGCCCGCAGCCACGCCACGCAAGAGGAAGTCCGCATGACCGCCGCCCCCACTGTGCGCGAGATCCCTGTGCCCGCGGGCACTGCCATCCACGCCACCCTGCCCGGCGCCCAGTTTTTTGACGCTTACGAAGTGGCTGACGACCACCCCGCACAGAACGCCCTGCAAACCTGGCTGGACGTTGTAGCCCGCACCCCGCGCTGGACGCAGCAGCTCATGGCCGTGCGCAACAAGCTGGTGCGGCTGGTGGGCCTGAAGGACCTGGGGCAACTGCACGACGGCCATCCGCCTGCCAGCGGCCGCTCTCCACGCGATGCCCGCAGCTACCGCGTGGGCGACCGTGTGGGCATCTTCCTGATCCGGCACCTGAGCGATACCGAAGTCGTGATGGGCCAGGACGACAAGCACCTGGACGTACAGGTGTCGCTGACCAAGCAGGGGCAGCAAGGCACGGCCCCAGCCACCGTCGTGGTCAGTACGGTGGTGCACATCCACAACGCCCTGGGCCACGCTTACATGGCCGTCATCACGCCCTTTCACCGCCGCATCGTGCGAGCCATGATGCAGCGCCTGGCAGACCATGGCCCGCACTGACGCCCCCCGCACCGGCAAGCTGGCCCGCAGTGCCATCACGGGGCTGGCAGCGGCGCGCATTGGCATGGCCGAGCTGGGGCACCGTGTGCGCACACCCACGGCCCAGGCGCAGGCCGAGCACGAGGCCGCGCTGGGCCGCATCCTGTTTGGCGCGCTGGGGCAGCTGCGCGGCTCGGCGCTCAAGGTGTCGCAGTTGCTCAGCATGCACCCGGGCCTGCTGCCCGACGGCGTGCGCAGCGAGCTGGCACGCGCCCACCAACAAGCCCCGCCGCTCAACCGCGCACTGGTGGGCCGCGTGTTCCGCCAGGCATTCGGGCAAGAGCCCGAGGCGCTGTTCGACCAGTTCGAGCCCACCGCGTTTGCCGCCGCCAGCCTGGGCCAGGTGCACCGCGCACAGCTCGCAGGCCAGGGCACGGTGGCCGTGAAGGTGCAGTACCCCGGCATTGCCGCCACCATCGCCAGCGACGTGCAGCTGATGCGCGCCGCGCTGCGCGCCCTGGCCCACACCGACATGCCGCTGCCCACCGATGCCGTACTGGACAGCGTGATGACCGAGATCGAGGCCACCCTGCTGCGCGAGGTGGACTACCTGCAGGAGGCCGAGCAGCTGCAATGGTTTGCCCAGCATGCCGCGCAGCCGGGCGTGGTGATGGCGCAGCCCATCCTCTCGCACACGCGGGCCCAGGTGCTCACGCAGCAATTCTTGCCCGGGCTACCGTTGCAGGCCTGGCTGGCCACACAGCCACCGCAGGCGCTGCGCGACCAGGCCGGGCAGCACCTGTGGGACTGGTTCATGCACTGCATCTTTGTGCTGGGGCGGGTGCATGCCGACCCGCACCCGGGCAACTTTCTGTTCGCGCCCGATGGCACGGTGGGCGTGCTGGACTTTGGCTGCACGCGCGCCCTGCCCAGCGCATTCCGGGCGCAGGTGGTGCAGGCATGGTCTGCCCTGCTGCGCAAGCCCACCTACCCCACGCGCAACGCGCAGGTGCTGCAGGCCTACCAGGCGCTTGGGCTCTTGCGCAAGGACCTGACGGTGCAGGCCTACGCCACCGAACTCGCCCCTGCCCTCGCCGAGATGCAGGCCTGGCAGATCGAGCCCTTGACCCAGCCGGTGTTTGACTTTGGCACCAAAACACCGCCACCCATCACCCCCAGCCGGCACCAGCGCGTGCTGGGCCAGCACCTGGCCCAGATACCCGGCGAGATGCCCGCGTTCGAGCGCATGTGGATGGGGCTGATGCACCTGCTGACGCAGCTGGGTGCGCGGGTGCGTACCCAGGCCCACGATGTACTGACCATTCACCCATGACCAACACCGCACTGACCCTTGCCGCCACCGGGCTGGCCCTGGTGGGCATGGCCCATTCCGTGCTCGGAGAAGCCCTGCTGTTTCGTAGCCTGCGCTCGCGTGCCGGCCCCAAGTCGCCCACCGCGGCGCGGCTGGTGCTGCGCACTTCCCATCTGCGCATCCTCTGGGGCACTTGGCATGTGGCCTCGGTGCTGTGCTGGGCACTGAGCGCCCTGCTCTGGCGCCTGGGTACCGCGCCCTGGGACGCCGCACTGGGCGCCTGGGTGGCCGATGTAGCGGGTATCGCCACCCTGGCCAGCGGCCTGCTGGTGTTTGGCGCCACCCGCGGCAGACACCCGGCCTGGTGTGCGCTGCTGGTGATTGCGGCGCTGGTGTGGTGGCGATGACGCGGGCCACAGGTTGCCTGCCGCAGGTGTGACAAAAGTCACGCGGCGGCCGCGTGTCTGCGAGATCGGCAACACACCTTCACAAAGCTTCGCAATTGGACTACACGGGCTTGACGCAGCCTGCGCACCATGAAGTCTCCGGTTCCGCAAGGAATCACTTCTGAGGAGAACCCTATGGCCCGCAAAGCACTTGCCGCTGTGTCCATCGCCCTGCTGTCGCTGGGCGCCGCAAGCGCGGCGCAGGCGCAGACCAGCGCCACCGTCGTCATCCAGGCTGGCACGCCCGTCTATCAGCAACCCGCTCCGGTGCTCGTGCAGTACCAGGCACCGCCCCCACCCCGCTACGAGGTGGCGCCCCACCCGCGCCGCGGCATGGTGTGGGTGCCCGGCCACTGGGAGTGGCGCGGCCACCGCCATGTGTGGATGCAGGGCTACTGGGTGAAGGCCCGCCCGGGCTATCACTACCGCGAGCCCCGCTGGGTCGAGAAAGGCGGCCGCTGGGACATGCAGGGCGGCGGCTGGGACCGCGATGGCGACGGTGTACCGAACCGCCACGACCGTGACCGCGACGGAGACGGCGTGCCCAACCGCTATGACCAGCGCCCGGACAACCCGTACCGCCGCTAAGCCCCCTCGGTCACCCCGCAGCGCAAAGCGGGGGCCTGCGGCCCGCACCACCCCCACCCGCGCAGACCCGCGGACAAATGCCCATGCGCCCATCGGCAACGATGGGCCCCAAAGGCGCAATACCCGGCCCCCTCTGGCTCCACCGGCACCCCCCTCTCGGCCTGAGCCAGGGCCCCTACCACCAGGAGTTTCACCATGACCACCACTTCCCTTTTTAGCCAGACCCTCACCGCCTCGGCACTCGCCCTGGCGGCCCTGCTGGGCACCACCGCCCCGGCACAGGCACAGGTTGCCACCCAGACCACCGTCATCGTGCAGCCGGGCGTCGTCATCCCGGCTCCGCCACCGCCCCGCCGCGAGGCCGTCCCGCACGCCCGCAGGGGCCAGGTGTGGGTGCCCGGGTACTGGGACTGGCGGGGCCACCGCCACGTATGGGTGCAAGGCCACTTTGAAAAAGTACGGCCCGGCTACCGCTACCGTGCCCCTCAGTGGGACCAGCGCGATGGTCGCTGGGAGCTGCACCGGGGTGGCTGGGACCGCGACGGCGATGGCATCGTCAACCGCAACGACCGGGACCGCGATGGCGACGGCGTGCCCAACCGCCGCGACCACCAGCCTGACAATCCGCGCCGCAACTGATCGACGCACCGCTGGCGAGGCAGGGCGCAAGGCCCTGCGCACTTAGCGCAGGTGCAACACCGCCCGCCCCAGGCCCGGAAAGTCTGCCACCACCTCGGAACCCGGCGCCACCAGCACCGTGCCTGTGCACGAGCCTGTGGTCACCCACTGCCCCGCACGCAGCCCCCCCAGGCTGCGTGCGCCTTCATTGGCCAGCCACACCAGCAGACGCACCGGGTCGCCTGCCGGGTTGCCCCAGGCGGCATGCTGCACGGCCGCCGACCCGTTCACGGACAGCGTCACTCCTTGCACCAGGGGCTGGACCGCTCCCACAGCGTCTGTGCCGGACCCCACGATCAGCGCCCCATGGCAGGCCTGGTCCGCCAGGCGGCTCCACTCGCCCTGCTGCGCCCAGGCGGCAAACCGCGTATCGCACACCTCGATGGCAGCACGCACCGACACCACGGCCGCCAGCACCTCGGCGGCGCTGTAGGGGGTGGCGCGGGCGGGCAGGTCGGCCCCCAGTTCGTAGACCAGTTCCGCCTCCACCCCCATCACGGCAAAACCAGATGCAGCCAGCAACACGGGCTCGCTCGCTGCAGCCACCCACACCGAATCGCGGGTGAGCGCGGCGCGTGCCGGTTGGGCCTGGGGCGATGCAGCCCCGACCTTCCAGCCAGCGATGGGCCCGCGTGCACGCACCACCGCGTCTTGCACGGCATAGGCCTCGGCGGCATCGCGCGGGCGCAGCCCTGCGGGGAAGTCCAGCGGGCGAGGCGTGCGCCCTTCCCGGGCCTGGGTGATGACGGCGGCGCTGGCGGCAGGGTCCAAAGCGGTGGGGGACATGGCAAAACTCTCCGTGGTGCAAGGGGTCGGCGGAATTATCGGCACCTTGCCCCATCGATCCCGCCCCGCTCCATCAGCAACGATTGCGCCCCATTAGCCGCCGCAGTTGATCCGGCGCACAGGCTTGCCCCATAGAATCGGCCTCGCAGGAGAGCACGGCAGCCACCGGCCGCCGCTGCACCGAAGGCGCAAACTCCCATACACGCTCAGGTCCCGTACTGCACCATTCATCAAAGCCGTCTGGAGAGCCGCCTCGCGCAACGCGAAGCGCACCGAAGGAGCAAGCCGCAGCCCGGGTGGGTAGCGGTGAATCTCTCAGGTACCAAGGACAGGGGGAGCGGCAGCTAGGGCATTCATGCGCCAGCTGCACGCTATTTAATTCATAGCTGCAAGCGCATATTGTTCTAGCGCCAGAGCCCAGAAAGGCTTTGAAAATCATGCGCGTGATCGTTTTGGGCGCCGGCTTGCTCGGCGTGACTTCGGCTTATTTCCTCTCTCAACTTGGCCACGAAGTGACCGTCATCGACCGCCAGGGCTCGCCCGGCGCCGAGACCAGCTTTGCCAACGGCGGCCAGATCTCGGTGAGCCACGCCGAGCCCTGGGCCAACCCCAGCGCACCGCTCAAGGTGCTGCAATGGCTGGGCAAGGAAGACGCCCCCCTGCTCTTCCGCCTGCGCGCCGACATGCGACAGTGGCTGTGGGGCCTGTCCTTCCTGCGCAACTGCACGCCCGCGCGCACGCGCCACAACATCGAGCAGATCGTGCGCCTGGGCACCTACAGCCGCGACACGCTGCAGCAGCTGCGCGCGGCCACCGGCATCCAATACGACCAGCGCACGCAAGGCATCCTGCACTTCTATACCAACCAAAAGGAATTTGACGGAGCCCTGGCCCCGGCCGAGCAGATGCGTGCGCTGGGCTGCGAGCGCCAGGTCATCAGCGCTGACGAGGCCGTGCGCATCGAGCCTGCGCTGGCCCACATCCGCCCGCAGCTGGCCGGTGCCACCTACACGGCAGAAGACGAATCCGGCGACGCCAACCAGTTCACGCGCGAGTTGGCCAAGCTGTGCGAAGCGGCGGGCGTGCAGTTCCGCATGGGCCACCACATCACCGCGCTGCGCGAGGCAGGTGGTCGCATCGACCATGTGGAAGTGACCAATGCCGAAGGCCGCTTCGAACGTGTGCGCGGCGATGCGTTTGTGCTGGCCATGGGCTCGTTCAGCCCGCTGCTGGCGCAGCCGCTGGGCATCCCGCTGCCCATCTACCCGGCCAAGGGCTACTCGGTGACCATGCCGGTGAAGGACGCGGCCAAGGCACACCAGGTGAGCCTGACGGACGATGAATTCAAGCTGGTGTTCTCGCGCTACACCAGCGAACGGGGCGGCGACCGCCTGCGCATCGCGGGCACGGCCGAGCTGAACGGCTATGACCGCCACCTGAACCAGGTGCGCTGCGAGGCCATCGTGCGGCGCGTGGAGCAGCTGTTCCCCGGCGCGGGCGACGCGACCCAGGCGCAGTTCTGGAGCGGCCTGCGCCCCGCCACACCCAGCAACGTGCCGCTGATCGGCAAGACGAAGGTGGGCAACCTGTTCCTCAACACCGGCCACGGCACGCTGGGCTGGACGCACGCCTGCGGCTCTGGCAAGGCGCTGGCCGACATCGTGAGCGGCCGCGTGCCCGAGGTGGACTTTGCGTTCCAGGGTTTGCAAGGACGTGCGGCGGGAGCGACGCTGGTGCCTTCGCGCACAGCTGCCTGAAGCATCGCGCGGTTGTAGCGAGGGAGCGCTGCAACCGACGCGAAAGCCTGCGCCTACTTGGCCGCGCCTGTGGCGTGCGCCACAAACTGCGCCACAGCTTGCATGTCCTTCTCGCTCATGCGCTCGGCATACGAGGGCATCGCGCCAATGCCCCCCTTGAGCGCGCGCAGCACACGGCCTGCGTCGGGCTTCAGCTCATCCAGCACCGGGCCCACCTGCCCCTCGGCGCCCGCCGCCTGCAGCGTGTGGCACACGGCGCAGGCGGGCTGGATCTTGGTAAACAGCTCCTTGCCGCGCGCCAGTTCGGCCGGGTCGGCGGCCCAGGCCGACGCACAGGCGCCAGCGGCCCACAACGCCGCTGCGACGCGGCGCGCTCGGTTGCACCCACCCATGTCAGGCCACGGAGACGGTGACGGCGTGGTCGCGCCAGCTGGCGTTGTTGTAGCCGCCCAGGTTTTCTTCGCGCTGCTCGGCCTGCACATTGCCTGCCGTGTCGGTGGCGCGGCTCGCCAGCACATGGGAGCCCGCCTCCAGGCGAATGGGCAGCGCAAACTGCCGCCAGGCAAACGGCCCCAGGTCGGGGCCGATGAGCTTGGCCGCCTGCCAGGTCTTGCCGCCATCGGCCGACACCTCCACACCCTTGATGGCGCGCGTGCCGCCAAAGGCCACGCCATGCACCAGCACCTGGCCGGGCTTGAGTGGACCCTTGTCGGCCAAGGGACCGTTGATCCACGACTTCACGCCCATCTCCCACACCGAAGGCTGGTCGGGGCTGGCCTTGCTGCCGGGCGGCGACATGCGGTAGCCATGCGACATGATGCGCGCCTGCGACTGAGCGCTGCCGAAGGCCACACGCTTGACGTACTTGATGTTGTTCACACCCTGGTAGCCGGGCACCACCAGGCGCAGCGGGCCGCCATGCGCCAGCGACAGGGGCTCGCCATTCATCTCCCAGGCGAGCAGCGCGTCGTCCATCGCCTTCACGGGCACCGAGCGCTCCACCAGCACCGTGAGCGGGTCCACCCCCTCGGGCAGCTTCTCGCCGCCCGTGCCGGTCAGGTAGGCCGCGCCATCGGCCAGCCCGCCCAGGGCCGCTACCACGTTGCGCAGCGGGACGCCGCTCCAGACCACGCAGCCCGCGGCGCCCACCGACCAGGGCGTGCCGCTGGGCTTGCTGGGAAAGAAGCCCCGGCCGTTGCCCGAGCACTGCAGCACGGTGGCCACGGTTTCCACGCCCAGCGTCTTGAGCTCAGCCAGCGTGAGGCTGCGCGGGTTCTTCACCCCTTCGACGGAGACCGTCCATGCGTCACGGTTGTCGAGGATGGCTGCGTCGGGCGCAGGCAGGTTGTTGCGCACATACAGCTGGTTGGACGGCGTGATGACGCTGGTGCCGAACGCGGAGCGCCGGGTTTCCAGGGTGCTGCTGCTGTGCACGATCAGCGCATCCGGCGACTTCCACCCTGCATAGGCGGGCAGCGGCTTGGCTGCGGGGGCGGCGGCCTGCTGGGCGCGCGCACTGCCCGTCCATCCGGCCAGGCCCAGCGCGCTCAAGGCGGCAGCACTTCCGGCCAGCATGTGGCGGCGCGGCAGGGTCATCGAATCTTTCATGCGAACGTCTCCAAAGAGTGGGGTGGACAAAACCTCTCGCCCCCGATTCCCCTCGCAAGCGCAGGGCATCGGGCCAGCCCGCATTCTGTGCGGCAGCCCCTCGCACCGCACGTTCGGCGTCGTTAGCAGAAGTAACAAAAACAAAACATCGGAAACATTCGTACGCAGGTGCGGAGGCCGTGGGCATATTCGCGCTTTGTTGTGGGGAGAGGAAAAGCGCTATGAACATCATCAAAAAACGATCTTGGCGACCACTCGGGCTGCTCCTGCTCTGGGGCCTGGGCTGCAGCGCTGCGCAGGCCCAGCTGACGGCCATGGTGGCGGTGGAGCCCACCGCCCGCAAGGCGGCGCACTCCATCCTGCGCACATCGGCCGAGTCGGGCCTGTCCAAGGCCGCGGGCCAGCCTGTGGCACTGACCACCAGCGACGACCTGGCCGACGTGATGCGGGCCACCCGCAGTGCGGGCTACGACATCTTCATTGGCCCGGCCCAGGTGGCGGCGTCTGCACTGCAACGCGGCTATGAGCTGGTGGGCGCGACGCACAAATCAGACAAATACCTGCTGGTCGGGCTGCAGCAGATCGCGGCGGTGCCCGCGATGAAAGGGAAAAGGCTGTACCTGCCCCAGCAGGACTCGGTCTACACCTACTTGGCACGCGGCATGCTCAACGAGGCGGGGCTGTCTCTCCAGGACCTGCGGGCCGTGCAGTACGAGAAATTCCCGCAGGCGGGCCTCACGGCCCTGACCCTGGGCACGGCGGACGCCACCGTGGTGCGCGAGGACGACTGGGCCGAATGGTCGGCGGCGCACCCCGGCATCGCGCGGGTGCTGGCCACGTCACAGCCCGTGCCGGGTGGGTTCTCCATCGTGGTGAAGAAGGACCTGCCGGCGGATGCCCGCAACAAGCTGGCCCAGTGGTTCGGCACATCGTCCTCCGCCAGCGGCCTGCCGCTGGTCTCGGTGCGCCCGGAGGCTGTTGAATACCGCCGCGTGGCCGAGCTGGGGCTGTTCACCCCCACCAGCCTGCCCGGAGTAAACCGCGTCAGTGCGCGCGAAGCCCAGACCCTGCTGACGCAAGGCGCCACGCTGGTGGACACCCGCACCGAAAAGGAATTCAAGACCAAGCGCATCCGTGGCGCCGTGTTCGCCGCGTACGTCGAAAAGAGCCTCAAGGACGTGGCCTTCAATGCGGCCCAGGATGATTTCCAGGCACTGGACAAGCTCAAGGGTCTGGACAAGGCCAAGCCGGTGATATTTGCGTGCAACGGCGCCGAATGCTGGAAGTCGTACAAGGCCGCCAAGGTGGCCACCACCAAGGGCTTCCAGTCGGTGTACTGGCTGCGCGGGGGGCTGCCCGAATGGGACGAAACCGGCCTGCCCACAGAAGGCGGCTAGGAGTCGGCGCAGGGTCTCTGGCCCCTGTCCTTACAATTGGTCGCTTCTCAACACCCAAGGGCGTGCAAGGCGCCCTTTGTATGGAAATAGCAATACTGTTCGCCCTCATCTGTCTCAACGGCCTGTTTGCCATGTCAGAGATCGCTCTGGTCACGGCCCGCAAGGTGCGGTTGCAAAAGCTGATTGATGAGGGCGATAGCGGTGCCGCCGCTGCCGTGAAGCTGGGCGAAGACCCCACGCGCTTTCTCTCCACCATCCAGATCGGCATCACGTCGATCGGGGTGCTGAACGGTATCGTGGGTGAGGCCGCTCTGGCCGCCCCGCTGGCCGCCTGGCTGGATCGCATGGGCGTGCCTCTGCCCTATGGCGGCTATGCAGCCACCGGCCTGGTGGTGGTGCTGATCACGTACTTCTCCATCGTGGTGGGCGAGCTGGTGCCCAAGCGCATCGGCCAGTCCTACCCCGAGACCTTTGCACGCCTGGTGGCGCGGCCCATCAACTTCCTGGCACTGGCCACCAAGCCGTTTGTGTTGCTGCTGTCCACCTCCACGCGCACGCTGCTGCGCCTTTTGGGCGTGAAGGAAACCAGTGGCAGCCCGGTGACCGAAGAAGAGATTCACGCCATGCTGGTCGAAGGCACCACCGCAGGGGTCATCGAATCGCACGAGCACACCATGGTGCGCAACGTGTTCCGTTTGGACGACCGCCAGATCGGCTCGCTGATGGTGCCGCGTGGTGACGTGGTGTGCCTGGATGTCGATGCGTCGTTTGAAGAAAACCTGAAGTGCATCGAAGAGTCCGACCACGCGCGCTTTCCAGTGGTGCGCGGCGGCATGGACAACATCCTGGGCGTGATCAACGCGCGCCAATGGCTGTCCCGCACCCTGCGCGACAAGGCGCGGGGCAGCCTGGCTGACCAGCCGCTGCAGACCGCGCTGTATGTGCCCGAGACCATCACG
The DNA here is from genome assembly GCF_003058055.1 of Acidovorax sp. 107. Classification (NCBI taxonomy): domain Bacteria; kingdom Pseudomonadati; phylum Pseudomonadota; class Betaproteobacteria; order Burkholderiales; family Comamonadaceae; genus Acidovorax; species Acidovorax sp. 107. Next base: position 2,696,402 of record NZ_QBTZ01000001.1, read on the forward strand.
GGCATGGAGCTGCTGGACAACTTCCGCCTTTCGGACGTGCACATGGCGTTTGTGATCGACGAGTATGGCGAGGTGCAGGGCATCGTCACGCTGCAGGACCTGATCGAGGCCATCACGGGCGAGTTCCAGCCGCGCGACCCCGAGACCTCGTGGGCGCTGCAGCGCGAGGACGGCAGCTGGCTGCTGGACGGCCACATCCCCGTGCCCGAGCTGAAAGACCGCCTGAACCTGGACGCCGTGCCCGAGGAAGAACGCGGCCGCTACCACACGCTCAGCGGGATGATCATGCTGCTGACCGGCCGCCTGCCCAAGGTGACCGATACGGTGCAGTGGGAGGACTGGAAGCTCGAAGTGGTGGACATGGATGGCAAGACCATCGACAAGATCCTGGCCACACAGCTGACGCCCGAGGAAAAAGCCGAGTCCGACGAGAACGGCGCGGGCTGACCGGCATTGGGGATTGCGAGGGCGGCTGTGCCAGCCAGCCCCCTCTTCTTCAGATCAGGGCGGTGAGGGCTCGCCGTCCACAAATACCGTGAGCACCCCGGTGTAGCCGTACAGGTGGTGGTGCGCGATCTCACCGCCCGCAAAGAAACCGGCCAGTGGTACGTCGCCCAACGCATGTCGCACGATCTGCAGCTCGGCGCTGGGCCCACCAAAATGCGGGCCGCCCCGGCCCGAGCAACTCACGTAGATCGCGCCGCAAATGCGCCGTCCCGCCTGCGGCTGCACACCCAGTGCGGCCATGCCGGGCGCGGGCGCCAACCCGCTGCCCTGCGCGGAGGACGCCAAAGGTGGCGCGGGCTCCAGCTCCTCGGGTTCCAGCTCCTCCCGAATCTCTGCACAGATGCGCATGAGGTCGGCCCGCGCGGCCGCCACGTTGCGCTGGCAGAACGCGAGGTGCATGCCCGGCTCCACATGGTCGGCCACGGCCACGCCCCGGCGGCTGCCGTCCAGCCCCACGATGTGGCGCACACGCGTGTCGGTGCCAAAGTGGCCCGTGCGGCGCTGGCCCGGGGGCTGTTCACCGGCATTGACCAGCCCGGCCAGCGTGGCGCGCACCTTGCGCAATGCGGGCTGCGGGTCGCTGCCATCGAGCGACACCTGCAGCGTGTCGAGCAACACATCGAGCGCGGGCTCGCCATCGAGCGTGAGCACCACGTTGTCCTGCGCTGCGGTGATGGTGTGGAGCGCCCCGACGGGCTGGCAACCTTGCGTGACACGCGACACCATCGCCACCCCGGCGCCAAATGCCACGCCCGACAAGCCACCGTCAAACACCCCACCGGCACCGCCCTGCCCGGCCATGTTGCCGTCGCCGCCCACGGCAAACTGCACGCTGGCCGTGCGGCTGGCAGAGAGACCGCCAAACAGGTAGCCCGTTTCGGTGCGTGCGGCCATCTCGGTCAGCAGCTCGGCCAGCTCGGGCGTGTGGCCGTCTGCATGCACCAGCGCGGTATGGGCTGCAAAGCCGGCGCCTGGGTGCGGCGCATGGGTGGGCAGCGGTGCCACACCCGAGAACACGCGGTATTGGTCCGCAGGCACATCGAGCAGCATCACCGACAGCGCAGGCTCGTCAAAGTACTCAGCGTTGTTGGCCGACACGCCCACGCCCACGGTACCGCTCCAGTCGGTCACCTCAGGCAGCTCAGCGCTCAGGTAGTCGAGCAGCGACTGGGCGTCGCTCGCATAGTGGTCGGTGATGTAGAGCAGGCCCAGCGTGGGGGCGGGTGCGTAACCGGGCAGCGCCATCTGAGCGCGCAGCTGCGCCAGCACCAGGGCAGCAGCCATGCGCCACTGCGGGTGGGTGGCGTGGCCGGTGGGAAAGAGTTTCATGGTGGTGGTCTCCATGCCTGGGCGGGGGTAGGCCAGTAGGGCGCACCTGCGGGTTGCAACACCCGCCCGCGGGCGTCAGCCCGCTCGCTTGCGGGCCGCCGGGCTGCGGGTGCTGCTGGCCTTCTTGGCGGCGGGCTTCGTGTTGGTTTTGCGGGCTGCGGGCTTTTTGGCGGCAGCGGCCTTTTTGGCGGCGCCTGCGGATGATGCCGCCGCGCGCTTGGCACCGCCCTGCATGGTCTGCATGCCTTTGGCGGCAAACTGGCTGGCCATGCCGGTGGCCGTCTTCAGAGCTTCCTTTGCCAGGCCCGTGGCCATGTTCTTGGTGGTGTCTATGGCGGTCTGCTTGGCCGCATCCTTCATGGCGTTGGCCGCAATCTGCTGGAACTGGCTGGTGAGCGCACCCCACCATTGCATGGGGTCCACCACGGCGGGCTCGGCCGCAGCCGAGGTCTTGCCCTTGGCTTTGGGCCTGGCTTTCGCAGCGGGTGCGGACTCGGCGTCGGCCTCGTCTGGGGTTTCCTCTTCAGCGGCGGCGCGGCCCGTGACGCGGGCCGCCGCGCCAGCCACTGCTTCGGCAGCGCCGGTGACGGTGTCGGCGGCCTTTTGCACGCCACTCATCACCGTGTCGGCGGTCTTGAGCTTGAAGGCGTTGGCCACATCGCCCATGCTGAAGTTCATGCCCTTGAGCGTGGCCAGGGTCATCTTCTGCACCTCCAGCGCCTGGATGGTGGCGGCCAGCGCGCGCGAGTTCTGCTCCAGCCAGAACTGCACGGCCTTCAGTTCTTCGATGCGCTTTTCCAGCTCTTCCACGCTGATGGTGGGGGCCACCCAGTTGGAGAGGTTGGGCAACTGCGGAATGCTGCTGGACGCCCCCTTGGCCAGGCTTTGCAGAAAGTCAAAACCGGGGACGAATTTGCCGAAACCGAAGTTGGATGTGTCGCTCATGGCCGCTCCGCAAGAGGTGGGTCTTTAGAACCTTGGGAAGGTTCTGAGGAGGCACAGCTTACTCCAATGCACTGCATCCGCGAAGGCGCTGCGGCGGCCGGGATCTCAGTGTTTATGCCCATCCATCATGCTGCCTGCCGTGGCGCCGCCGGGCGCCGAGGTGCCCACCGGCACTGTCAGGTTCAGCTTGCTTTCCACGCCCTTGGCATCCTGGAACACCAGGGTGATCGGCACCGAACTGTCCTTGGCCAAAGGCGCCTTCAGGTCCAGCAGCATGACGTGGTAGCCGCCGGGCTTGAGTTCCACCGTCTTGCCTGCCGGCAGGTCCAGCGTGGGCACGGCGCGCATCTTCATGATGTCGCCTTCCATCTTCATCTCGTGCACTTCGGTAAGGCCGGCCGCAGGCGACTCGGCACGCACCAGGCGGGCACCGTCCTTGGCCGTGAGGCGCATGAACGCGCCCGTGGCCTTCTGGCCCTGCACGCTGGCGCGTGCCCAGGCGCCTTCGACCTTGACGGGTGCTGTCTGTGCCCATGCGGGGGTGCCGAGCAGTGCGGCAACGACGGCAGCGGTGTGGAGCAGTTTTTTCATGAGGAATGTCTTTCGGTTGGCAAGAAGGGAAAGGGATGCGAGAGCAGGCCCGACTGTCAATGATTGTGCGCAGCGGCGCCACCGGTGGGCAGAATCTCCAGCGCGGCCGCAGGGGACTTCAGGTCCGACAGTTTCTGTCCCGCCGTCGGCACCTCGGTCCAGTCGTTGCGGCCCTCGGTGCAGACCTGGCGCACCGGCCAGTACACAGTGCCGGCCTGCTCGGGCGCTTGAGCGACCAGCACAAACTCGTCGTAATGGGCGCTCTGCAGCATGTCGTCCGGCGTCTTGGCTGTCCAGGTGATGCGCACCACGTCTTCGGTGATGCTGCGGCCGTGGCTGGTGTACGGCTGGGCCAGTTTGTCGCGCTGCACGTCGAGCGTCCAGCCCGGCTTGGGCATGGGGCGCGCGCCGCGCATGCCTGCGGGGATGTCCACCACCACCTGCCGCGTGGGCGCCGCGCCGCAGCCATGGCCCACCTTGAAGGCGGCCTTGTAGCTAGCGCCAGCCGGGGCCACCTGGTATTCGAGCACCACATGGGCAGATGCAGGTACCAACAGGCCGCAAGTGCCAGTCAGCAATACGGCAGCAGCTATCCTTTTTATAGTATTCAGAGACATGGGATGTTTTCCTTTCAAAGGGAGACCTTCAACTCAGCCATGTAGCTGCGCTGTGGGTAGGGGTGGAAGTTCCAGAACTGGTAGTTGTTGAGGTTGTCGATGCCCATGGCGACGCTGACCGCTTTGGTGATCTGGTAGCGCACGCGCACATCGGTGGTGAAGTAGCGGCTCGCGCCCTGGTAGGCAAAACCGTTGGGATCGCTGTTGTCGAGCGTGCTGTATTGCTTGCCGCTGTAGCGCGCGCCCAGGGTGTACGACCATTTGTCATCGGGCCGGTAGGTGGCCACGGCAGTGGCGCGCCACTCGGGGATGCGCGGCTGCCATTGGCCGACGCTGGCGGGGAACTTGTCGTTGCGCGTGATCTTGGAATCCGTCCAGGTCAGGCTGCTGCCCAGCTCCAGCCCGCGCACGAAGACGTTGGTGGCCTGGTACGCCAGCTCGATGCCCTTGGTACGAATCGCGTCCACGTTCTGCACATTGGTGACGTTGGGGGTGACGAGCACATTGGTCTGCGAGTACAGCGCGTCTTTGGTGCGCTCAAAAAAAGCCGTCAGGCGCAGCAAACCGTTGCCCATGTCGCGCTCCGCTGTCAGCTCGGTGGTCCAGCTCTTTTCGGGCCGCAGGTTGGGGTCGTTGTTGATGAGCGTGCCGCTGCCGCTGATGCCGCCCTGGTACAGCTCGGCCACGGTGGGCATGCGCACGGCGCGGCCGGTGGAGGCCTTGAGCACCCACAGATCATTGGCCTGGTAGGCCACCGCAGCCTTGGGTGAGAAGTAGGTCTCGTTGCGCTCAGGGTGGTTCACCGTGGTGGTGGCGTTGCCCGTCTGGCCGTTGCTGGCACTCCAGCGCTCGGCGCGGGCGCCCAGTACGGCCTTCCATTGGGGTGCGATCTTCCAGGTGTCTTGCGCCCACAGGCCCAGCAGTTGTGTGTCGCCATTGAAGGCCTGGTTGCGGGCGCCCGAAGCGCCGTTGATCCAGTTGCTGGTGGCGTTCTCCACCGTGCGCAGCTGGTAGCTGTCGCGCTGCAGGCCAAAGTCCACGATGTGCGCGCCCAACACGCCATCCGGCCGCCAGGTGCCCTTGGCAGCCAGCGTGTTCCAGCCCGTGCCCTTGCTGTTGACGATGCGCCCTGCCCCGCCGTTCATCGCCGCAGGCAGCGCCACCGTGGCGGCGCGCAGGGTGTCGGTCTGGTAGTCATACAGGCTGGCGGCCACTTCCCAGTCGAACGCGCCCTTGGTATTGCTCTTGACCGACAGGCCGTGCATGAAATGCGTGAGGTCTTCGTTGGAAACGTTGAAGTCGGTGGGCGCGAGCGTATACGAACGGCCGTTGATGTTGACCGTGCCCGCGTACACCGCATTGCCATTGGCATCGCGCAGGTAGCTGGCAGGGCGGCCTTCGGATTCGTTGTGCCACCAGCCGAAGGTGTACGCGGCCCGCACGGTGGGCGAGAAGTCGTAGGCGATCTTGGCCTTGATGTGGTCTTGCTGCGTGTGGTACTGCGTGGCGGTGCCCAACAGGTACCAGGGCTGGTTGCTGCGGTTGTTGCCCAGCACAGCGCCCGTCACGGGTGTGCCTGCACTGCCCACAGTGCCTGCGGACACCAGGCGCGTTGGGAAGGTGAGCGGCTGGCCTTCGCTGTCGGTCTTGTTGAAGTTAAGGAACCAGGACCAGTCACCGTTCTTGTTGCCCACCGATGCGCTGACTTGCTTGCCTCCGTAGGTGCCGCTGGTGTTGTACAGGTCGAACGGCTGGTGCTGGTAGCTGACCTGCCCGTGCGCCTCGAACTTCGTCGGCATGCGCGTGACGTAGTCCACCACTGCGCCCACCGAGTTGCCCGCGTACGCTGCAGAGAAGGGCCCGTAGAGCACGTCCACCCGCTCGATCTCCTCGGGCGTAACCAGCATCCAGCGCGGCGCGTTGGTGGGGCCGTTGCCCAGGTAGTTGCTCAGCAAGATGCCGTCGGCAAACACCATGGACCGCGCCGGGTTGCCGGTGCCCGAAGCGCGGGTGGACAGCACGGCGTGGTTGTAGTCGCCGATGTAGCGCTTGCGCACCAGCAGGCTGGGCAGGTACTTGAGGGCGTCTTCGCTGTCGGTGGCATTGATCGCATGCTCGATCTGCTCGCGCGTCACGCCCTCGATGGTGGTGGGTATCTGCGTGGGCAGCGAGGTCGGCTGGCCACCGCTGATGGTGACCACGCCCAGCTCCTTGACCGGGGCATTGGAGCTGGCAGGGACGCTGTCGGTGGTCTGTGCGAATGCGGGCACGGCCCCGGTGACCGTGAAGGTAAGGACGAGGGGAAAGGCACTGGCCACGGCCAGCGCCATGCGGCTTTTGCGCATAGGGACTCCTGAAAATCAAGCCAAATAGGCCGCAAGCGCAGGTGAACAATGCGCAAGCAGCTATCGAATCAATAGCGATTTCAGGAGAGCGATGGGGGCCCGCGCGGCGGCAGCGGCGCGGCGGTGCGCGCAGCAATGTGCGCGGCAGGGATGGGGCGCAAGGCATGCGCCAGGGGGTGAACCACAGGCAGCTGGGCCTGCGACACGGGAGGGGGGGCGCCCACGTGCGCACACAGCGGGCAGTCCAGCGTGTGGCTGGACAGCTCCTTGGCGCCGTCGTCGGTCTTGACCAGCACCTTGATCGCGCCCGAACCCGAGCAGATCAGCTCCATGGACTGCGGATGCACCAGGGGCGACGCCACGGCCACGCCGATCGACAACACAAACCACGCCAGCACAAGGCGGGCGAGCCAGCGAAGGCTGCGGATGGTTTGCAGGGGGGACATGGGTGCGGATTGTAGGGGGCCGGAGCACGCACTCCTTGACCGAGGTCATCTGCGCGACGGCCTACGGCCTCGCCCGCACCTAGGATGCGGGCTGCATTCACCACCCCAACGGAGACACCGTCATGCTCACACTCTGCGGCTTTTCGGCCAGCAATTACTACAACAAGGTCAAGCTGGCCCTGCTCGAAAAGGGCCTGCCGTTCACTGAAGAACTGGCCTGGGTGGGCGAGACCGACCGCAGCGCCAGCCCGCTGGGCAAGGTGCCCTACCTGCGCACGCCGCAAGGCGCACTGTGCGAGTCGGCCGTGATGGCCGACTACATCGAGACCGCCCACCCCGAGCACCCGCTGATCCCGGCCGACCCCTTCCAGGCCGCCAAGGTGCGCGAGCTGATCACCTTTCTGGAGCTGCACCTGGAGCTGGTGGCACGCAACCTGTACCCCCAGGCGTTCTTCGGCGGCACGGTGAGCGACACCGCACGCGAGAAGGTCGGCGCACAGCTGCAGAAGAACATCGCTGCCTTCGGCCAGCTGGCAAGGTTCAGCCCCTATGTCGCCGGCGACACGTTCACGATGGCCGACTGCGCCGCCATCGTGCACCTGCCGCTGGTCAGCTCTGCCACCAAGATCATCTACGGCCGCGACTACCTGGCCGACCTGCCCGTGCGCGACTACCTGGCCCGCATGGCCGAGCGCCCCCATGTGCAGCGCGTGAACGCAGACCGCAAGACCAACACCGCCGAAATGCTGGCGCGCCCGCCCAAGCGCTGAGCCCGCCCCGCAGCGGTGTCACCCGGGCAGTGACACCGCGCGCCATCCCTTGACCCTGGTCAACCCCCGGCACCGCGCGCAGGCGCACCATGCAGGTATCCGATCACACCGAGGAGACCCCGCATGGACAAGACCCAAGCCGCACCTTTCCGCCAGCAGTTACTGGCCCAGCAATCCGAGTTGCTGGCCCAACTGGCCGCGCAGCGCGGTGGTGTCATCGGCCGCGCCGAGGCTGCGGCCGATCACTTTGGGCAGCCCGAAGACCCACGCGCCCAAGTGGCCACCGAGCGCGAACTGGAATTCGCCCTGGGTGAACGCGAAACCGAACACCTCGCAGCCGTCGAGGCCGCCCTGGCCCGCATCGACACAGGCACCTACGGGGAGTGCACCGACTGCGGCGCCCACATCACTGCCGCCCGCCTGCACGCCACCCCCGAAGCTGCGCGCTGCGTGCACTGCCAGGAGAAGGCTGAGCAACACCACCACGCTGCGTGAGCTGGCTCACGCAGTCAGACACCTCGTTTCCCCGTTATGTCCTCACTTCAAGAAAGTCGATTCATGAGCACTTTTCACGCCGTTGTCTGGATGGACCAGTCCGAAGCCCACGTGGTGATGTTCGACCGCGAACACGCCGAAGCCCAGCGCATCAAGTCCCGCAGCCACCACAAGCACCAGGGCAAGGCCGACGACCTGGCCCCGTTCTTTGCAGACATTGCCCAGACGCTCACGCACACCCGCGAGGTGCTGCTGGCAGGGCCAGGCTTGGTGCGCAATCAGTTCCGCGACTGGGCCGCCAAGCACCATGCCGCGGTGGCGGATGTGGTGGTGGACTCCGTGGCGGCCGACCACCCGACCGACGCTCAGCTCGTGGCCATGGCGCGCCAGTATTTCAAGAAGTTTGACAACATGGCTGCCGATCCATCAGCCGCTTGACCTGCCCCCACATCGCGCCCATAGCGCGGCCCTGGCTGCTATCCTTTGCAGGATGCGCAGCCTCTTTCACCTTGCCTTTCACGTCACCGACCTGGACGCCGCGCGCCGCTTTTATGGCGGCGTGCTGGGTTGCCAGGAGGGCCGAAGCACCGACACCTGGGTGGACTTCGATTTTTTTGGCCACCAGATCTCGTTGCACCTGGGTACGCCGTTTGCCAGCGCCCGCACCGGGCATGTAGGGGACCACTTGGTCCCCATGCCGCACTTCGGCGCCATTCTGGAGCTGCCCGACTGGCATGCACTGGCCGCACGGCTGAAGTCCGCCGGCACCGCCTTCGTACTGGAACCGCAAGTCCGTTTTGAAGGCCAGCCCGGCGAGCAGTGGACGATGTTCTTTCACGACCCCAGCGGCAACCCGATCGAGATCAAGGGCTTTCGGTTGCTGGACGCGGTGTACGCAGCGTGAGCTACACCTTCGCGTCAGCCACCATCCTGCTTCTGCTGATCACCGATCCGCTGGGCAACATCCCCATCTTTGCCAATGCCCTGCGTGGCGTGGCGCCCGAGCGGCGCGCGCGGGTGATCCTGCGCGAGGTGCTGATTGCGTTTGCCCTGCTGCTGGTGTTTTTGTTCTTCGGGGCGGAGTTCCTGCGGGTGATGAACCTGAGCGACCTGTCGCTGCAGATTGCAGGTGCGGTGGTGCTGTTTCTGATCGCGCTGCGCATGATCTTTCCGTCGGCAGACGGTCCGCAGGCGGAGCTGCCCAGCGAGCCGCTGATCGTGCCGCTGGCCATTCCGGCACTGGCAGGCCCTTCGGCCCTCGCCACCGTCATGCTGCTGGTGGCCCAGGCGCCGGAACGCCGCTGGGAGTGGGTGGGCGCGCTGTGCGTCACCATGGCTGTGTGCGCCGTGGTGTTGCTGCTGGCCGAACGCATCCAGCGCCTGGTGGGCGAACGCGTGGTGATGGCGTTTGAACGCCTGATGGGTCTGATCCTGGTCGCCATCTCGGTGGAGATGCTGATCCGGGGGATCAAGCAGCTCGCGCACCAGCTGTAGCCGTCGGCGAGCTGGCGGCCGCCGCTGCGCCAGCCTAGGTGGGCTTGGCGCCGCATCCGACACCTCGCACCACCGCCTGATCCATTCGCCTCAGCGGCGCTGCAGGATCGGCATGCTCCCCAAGGCAAACACCGAATTGGGCACGTTGACCCGCGCCATCAGCGGACGGGGCTTGGGCGCCAGGGGCAGCTTGGTCCGCGCAGGGGGCGCCTTGTCCTCCACGACCGTGCCTTGCTTCAGTGCCTGGGTGACCAGGTCCTGCAGCGTTACCGACTGCAGGTATTCCATCACTTGGGAGTTGAAGCTGGTCCACAGCTCGCCCGTCATGGATTTGACCTGCGCGGCCTGGCCGGCTCCCAGATTCTGCAGTTCGTCGTTCTTGAGATTCTCCACCGCCAGGATGATTTCAGCCACCGACACCTGCTCCGCGTGCCGCGCCAGCGTGTAGCCGCCGCCTGGCCCGCGGGTGCTGTCCACGAGGCCGGCACGGCGCAGCGCGCTGAACAGCTGTTCCAGATAGGACAAAGAAATCCCCTGCCGCGCGCTGATGGTGGACAAGGGCACAGGCCGCATCTTCTGGCGCAGGGCCAGGTCGGTCATGGCAGATACCGCCAGCTGTCCTCGGGTCGTGATACGCATCGTTGCTACTCCTTGTGAACACAGGCAGCTCCAGGCCGCAGCGCAGATCGCCACGGAAGCTGCCAAACGTCAATGTAGAGATTTTCATACTTCGCGTATATTCGTTTTATTGCGTTTTATTCTTCGCTTTAATCGAAGTATTGAGAGCACCATGAACTTCAAGCATCTGCGTTATTTCTGGACAGTAGCCAAGGCGGGTGGTGTCATGCGTGCGGGTGAGCAGCTCAACACCACGCCCCAAACCCTGTCGGGCCAGATCAAGCAGCTGGAGGAATGGCTCGGCCATGACCTGTTCCGCAAGCGGGGGCGGGGTCTGGAACTGACCAGCGAGGGGCGCGTGGCCCTGGGGTATGCCGAGCAGATCTTTGCGCTGGGTGACGAGCTCGAAAAATCCATTCGGCTGGCCCGCGGCCAGGAGAAACCGCTGGAGTTCCGCGTAGGCGTGGCCGACTCGATTGCCAAGTCAGTGGCCTACCACCTGCTGGAGCCCGCGCTGGGCATGCCCCAGCGCGTGCACATGACCTGCCATGAGGGCAAGTTTCCCGAACTGATTGCGCAGCTGAGCCTGCACCGGCTGGACCTGGTGCTGGCCGATGAGCCGGTGTCCAAGAAAATCGGTGTCAAGGCCTTCAACCACCCGCTGGGCACCAGCAGCATGAGTTTTCTGTGTGCTCCTGCCTTGCGGGCGCAGCTGGAGGGCCCCTTTCCCCAATGCCTGCATGGCGCGCCCATGCTCATCCAAGGCCCCATGTCGTCCGTGCGCCAGCAACTCGACCACTGGCTCAACAAGCATCACCTGCAACCCCGTCTGGTCGGTGAATTCGACGATAGCGCCCTGATGAACGCTTTTGGCCGGGAAGGCCGGGGGATCTTTACGTCCCCGTCTGTGCTGGACGACGAGACGACGGCCCAATTCGGCGTGGAGGTGATTGGACGCTCTGCAGACTTGGTCGAGGAGTTTTTCGCCATCTCCATCGAACGGCGCATTACCCACCCTTGCGTGGTAGCCATCACCAAAGCCGCCAAGGCAGATCTGTTTGCGCGTTGACGGTGCTTGGCGCCAAGGACCGCGGCGGGCCAAGGGCAGCCACGGAGTCAAGCTTCACGCCACACCGGATGGCGCAGATCTTTGCGCACAAACAAAAACGCCCACTGTGAAGTGGGCGTTTTGCTGCAGCAGTTGCTGTTTTTTTGGTTGCGCGAGAAGGATTTGAACCTCCGACCTTTGGGTTATGAGCCCAACGAGCTACCAGACTGCTCCATCGCGCGGTAAGAAATAAATTATACCCTATTATTCGGCTGCTGCCGAATTATTTTCGGTTTCTGCAGCGCGGTCCACCAGTTCGACCAGCGCCATAGGAGCATTGTCGCCCACGCGGAAGCCCATCTTCAGAATGCGGGTGTAGCCGCCAGGACGCACCTTGAAACGGGGGCCCAGGTCATTGAACAGCTTGGTCACGCTGTCACGGTCGCGCAGGCGGTTGAATGCCAGACGGCGGTTGGCGACAGAGTCTTCCTTGGCCAGGGTGATCATGGGTTCGATCACGCGGCGCAGTTCCTTGGCCTTGGGAACGGTGGTCTTGATGACTTCGTGCTCGATGAGCGAGTTCATCATGTTCTGCAGCATCGCGAGGCGGTGCGAGCTGGTGCGGTTGAGTTTGCGGAGGCCGTGTCCGTGGCGCATGGTGCTTTCCTTCTACTGTCTATGTAATTAAATCGGGCAGCCGGATCAGGTACTGTCCGAGGCACTGTTCCCCTTGGGGAACGAAAAGTCCCCCTTGCGGGGGACATCAAATCAGGTGCCCAAACTTTGGGCAGCCTTCTATTATAGCTTTGGCTTAACGCTTGTCCAGACCAGCTGGCGGCCAGTTCTCGAGCTTCATGCCCAGCGTGAGACCACGCGAGGCCAACACTTCTTTGATTTCGTTGAGCGACTTTCGGCCCAGGTTAGGGGTCTTGAGCAACTCGTTCTCAGTACGCTGGATCAGGTCACCGATGTAATAGATGTTCTCGGCCTTCAAGCAGTTGGCAGAACGCACGGTCAGTTCCAGCTCATCCACAGGACGCAGCAGGATCGGATCGAACGTGGCGTTGCCGCGTGGGCCTGCTGGTGCGTCAAACGCAGCCAACTCGCCACCTTCCAGCTGTGCAAACACAGCCAGCTGCTCCACCAGAATCTTGGCCGAGGCACGCACTGCGTCTTCGGCAGTGATGGCACCGTTGGTCTCGATTTCAACCACCAGCTTATCCAGATCGGTGCGTTGCTCCACACGGGCGCTTTCCACGGTGTAGCTCACGCGCTTCACGGGGGAGAACGACGCGTCCAACACGATACGGCCAATGGACTTGGTCGATTCGTCGGCATAGCGGCGCAGATTACCTGGCACGTAGCCACGGCCCTTCTCGACCTTGATCTGCATGTCCAGCTTACCGCCGGCAGACAGGTTCGCAATCACGTGATCAGGATTGACGATTTCCACGTCGTGAGGGGTCTGGATGTCACGGGCCGTGACAACGCCTTCGCCATCTTTGCGCAGGCTCAACGTCACTTCATCACGGTTGTGCAGCTTGAACACCACACCCTTGAGGTTCAACAGGATGTTGACCACATCTTCTTGAACGCCGTCAATGGACGAGTACTCGTGCAGTACCCCTGCAATCGTGACTTCCGTCGCTGCGTAACCCACCATGGACGAGAGCAGGACGCGCCGGATGGCATTGCCCAGCGTGTGGCCGTAGCCACGCTCGAACGGCTCCAGCGCGACCTTGGCACGATTGTGGCCAAGCTGTTCGACATTGATCGCCTTGGGTTTCAGCAAATTGGTTTGCATTCAGACTTCCTCTCAATACCCCCAGCTCGTTACACCGGTAAGGCTGGTGAAGCGCCTAAACCGCGATGCCTCGCGGTTCAGGGACGGTTTTCTTGAATTACGTACTCGACCGATTAGCGCGAGTACAACTCAACGATCAGCGATTCGTTGATGTCGGCGCCAAACTCGTCGCGGTCCGGCACCTTCTTGAAGATGCCTTCTGCCTTCTCGGCATTCACTTCCACCCACGCAGGCATACCCACTTGGGCGGCCAGTTGCAGGGCTTCCACCACACGGTTTTGCTTCTTGGACTTTTCGCGCACAGCCACCACGTCGCCCGTCTTCACGAGGTACGAAGCGATGTTCACGGACTTGCCATTCACGGTGATCGCCTTGTGCGACACCAGCTGACGTGCTTCGGCGCGGGTCGAACCGAAACCCATGCGGTACACCACGTTGTCCAGACGCGATTCCAGCAGGAACAGCAGGTTGGCGCCGGTGTTGCCCTTCTTGCCTTCAGCGGCTTCGAAGTAACGGCGGAATTGCTTTTCCAGCACGCCGTACATGCGCTTGACCTTCTGCTTTTCACGCAGTTGCAGACCGTAGTCCGAAGTACGGGCACCGGAGGTGCGGCCGTGCTGACCAGGCTTGGAGTCGAATTTGGACTTGTCAGCGATCGAGCGGCGAGCGCTCTTCAGGAACAGGTCCGTGCCTTCACGGCGGGAGAGTTTGGCCTTGGGGCCGAGGTAACGTGCCACTTGAGCTTCCTTTGTGTCATCTACCGCAAACCATTGCGGGAGCCGCCTGAGGCGCTTGCGCGTTCACAGGCGGCGGTGGGCTTAGAGAGAGATTAGATACGACGACGCTTTTGAGGGCGGCAGCCGTTGTGAGGCACCGGGGTCACATCGGAGATCGACGTGATACGGATGCCCAGTGCGCCCAGTGCGCGCACCGACGACTCACGGCCAGGACCTGGGCCCTTGATTTCAACGTCAAGGTTCTTAATACCTTGATCGATGGCAGCGCGGCCAGCCACTTCCGAAGCCACTTGGGCTGCGAATGGAGTGGACTTGCGCGAGCCCTTGAAACCTTGGCCACCGGACGAGGCCCACGACAGGGCATTGCCCTGGCGGTCGGTGATCGTGATGATGGTGTTATTGAACGAGGCGTGCACGTGTGCAATGCCGTCCGAAACATTCTTCCGGACCTTCTTGCGGACGCGCTGAGCTGCGTTATTGGCAGGAGACTTAGCCATGATGATCTTTCAATCTTTATTTCTTCAGTGCAGCGGCACCCTTGCGCGGACCCTTGCGGGTACGGGCGTTGGTACGGGTGCGCTGACCACGCATTGGCAGACCGCGGCGATGGCGGAAGCCACGATAGCAGCCGATGTCCATCAAACGCTTGATGTTCATCGTGGTTTCGCGGCGCAGGTCACCTTCAATGGTGAACTGCTCGATTTGCTCGCGAATTTTTTCCAGGTCGCCGTCCGTCAGATCCTTGATCTTCTTGGAGTAAGCGATACCAGTTGCTTCGCAGATCTTGCGAGCGCGGGTGCGACCAATGCCAAAAATGGCGGTCAAACCGATTTCCGCGTGCTTGTGCGGCGGAATGTTAATGCCAGCGATACGTGCCATATGCGTCCTCTAATACTTTCCAATCAACCTTGGCGCTGCTTGTGACGCAGATCCGTGCAGATCACGCGCACCACACCCTTGCGGCGGATGATCTTGCAGTTGCGGCAGATTTTTTTGACCGAAGCCGAAACTCTCATTGCATTCTCCTAAAACTTTTCCATCCGTCCCGGCTGCTTCGCACGGAACACAATTTGTGCCCGCGAAAATCGTGGGGCGCCAACTCAACCGATATCCAACTCTTTGCAGTCAGCGCTGAACGCTGCCTTTGTCGCCATCAACCGCCTGCACTGCCCTTGAAGTTCGCCTTCTTGAGCAGCGACTCGTATTGCTGAGACATCATGTAGTTCTGGACCTGGGCCATGAAGTCCATGGTCACCACCACTATGATCAGCAGCGAAGTTCCACCAAAGTAAAACGGTACGTTGTACTTCAGGATCAGAAACTCCGGCAGCAGACACACGAATGTGATGTACACAGCACCAGCCAAGGTCAGGCGAACCAGGATCTTGTCGATGTAGCGTGCCGTTTGCTCACCTGGACGAATGCCCGGAATGAACGCGCCACTCTTCTTCAGGTTGTCTGCTGTTTCACGGCTGTTGAACACCAAGGCCGTGTAGAAGAAGCAGAAGAAGATGATCGCAGCAGCATAAAACATCACATAGATCGGCTGACCAGGGGTCAGTGCGCCGGAGATGTCCTTGAGCCAGCGCATCGATTCACCCGCGCTGAACCAGTTCACCACCGTAGCAGGTAGCAAGATGATCGACGATGCAAAGATCGGTGGAATCACACCGGCCATGTTCAGCTTCAGCGGCAAGTGCGACGATTGACCGCCATACACCTTGTTGCCGACCTGCCGCCGTGCATAGTTCACCAGAATCTTGCGCTGACCACGCTCCACGAACACCACGAAGTAGGTCACGAGACCGACCACGATGACGATAAAGATGGCGGCCAGAATGCTCATCGCACCGGTACGAACCAACTCCAGAAGACCACCAATCGAACTAGGCAATCCGGCAGCAATACCACCGAAAATCAGGATCGAGATCCCGTTGCCGAGTCCACGCTCGGTAATCTGCTCACCCAGCCACATCAGGAACATCGTGCCTGCCGTCAGGCTGACGACTGCAGTCAGTCGAAAGCCGAAACCGGGGCTCAACACGAGACCTGCCGAGCTTTCCAAGGCCACAGCGATACCCAGCGACTGAAACAGGGCCAGGCCCAAGGTTCCATAGCGCGTGTATTGCGTGATCTTCCGGCGACCAGCTTCGCCTTCCTTCTTCAACTGCTCAAACGCGGGCAGCACATAGGTCATCAGCTGCATGATGATCGATGCCGAGATGTACGGCATGATCCCCAGAGCAAACACCGTGAAACGCGACAGCGCGCCACCCGAGAACATGTTGAACAGGTTCAGGATGCCACCCTGCTGGCCACTGAACAGCTGCTGAAGTTGGGCTGGATCGATACCAGGCACAGGGATGTGAGCCCCGATGCGGTAAACGACCAGCGCCAGCAACAGAAAAACCAGACGCCGACGCAGGTCGCCGAATTTTCCGGTCTTTGCAATTTGAGCCGCGCTAGTAGCCACAGATGCCTTCCTTCAGTGCCACACTCAGGCGACGCTGCCGCCAGCAGCTTCAATCGCTGCCTTGGCACCAGCCGTAGCACCCACGCCAGACAGTTTGACTGCCTTGGTCAGGGAGCCGCTCTTGATGACCTTGACCACCTTGGCCAGCTCACCCACCAGACCTGCCTGCTTGAGTGCCAGCACGTCCACTTCGGCCAAGCCGAGTTGGTCCAGAGCCGTCAGCGTGACTTCTGCATTGAACTTGAGCAGATGCGACTTGAAGCCGCGCTTGGGCAAGCGACGTTGCAGAGGCATTTGACCGCCTTCGAAGCCCACCTTGTGGTAGCCACCGGAGCGGGACTTTTGGCCCTTGTGACCACGGCCAGCGGTCTTGCCCAGGCCGGAGCCGATACCACGGCCTACGCGGCGCTTGGCATGCTTGGCGCCGTCAGCGGGCTTGATGCTATTGAGTTCCATGATCT
The DNA here is from genome assembly GCF_003058055.1 of Acidovorax sp. 107. NCBI lineage: Bacteria > Pseudomonadati > Pseudomonadota > Betaproteobacteria > Burkholderiales > Comamonadaceae > Acidovorax > Acidovorax sp. 107. The sequence continues at coordinate 2,713,082 of NZ_QBTZ01000001.1, forward strand.
ATCTCTCAGACGATTTTGACCAGGTAGCTGATCTTGTTAATCATGCCGCGAACTTCGGGCGAATCCTTCAATTCGCTGACGCTGTTCAGCTTGCGCAGACCCAGGCCACGGACTGTGGCGCGGTGCGATTCCTTGGTGCCGATCGGGCTGCGCACCAGTTGAATCTTGACGGTTTGTTGCGTTGTCATATTCAGGCTCCGGTTCAGGCGAAGATGTCTTCGACTGTCTTGCCGCGCTTGGCTGCCACATTCGACGGGGTGGTCGAATTGACAAGTGCGTCAAAGGTGGCACGGACCATGTTGTAGGGATTGGACGAACCGTGGCTCTTGGCCACAATATCGGTCACACCCAGCACTTCAAAGACTGCGCGCATTGGACCGCCAGCGATGATACCGGTACCCTTGGGAGCCGGAGCCATCATCACCACGGCCGCGCCATGATGGCCGGTCACGTTGTGATAGATGGTGCCGTTCTTCAGAGAAACCTTGACCATGTTGCGGCGGGCTTCTTCCATCGCTTTTTGCACGGCAGCAGGCACTTCCTTCGACTTGCCCTTACCCATGCCCACGCGGCCATCACCGTCGCCGACCACCGTCAGTGCGGCGAAACCGAGAATACGGCCACCCTTCACGACTTTGGTCACGCGGTTGACCGCGATCATTTTTTCGCGCAGACCGTCGTCACGACCTTCGTCTTGCACTTTGGGTTGAAATTTAGCCATTTTTTATTCCGCTCCGCTTAGAACTGCAGGCCGGCTTCACGGGCTGCGTCGGCCAGGGCCTTGACGCGACCGTGGTAGGCAAAGCCTGCGCGATCAAATGCAACCTTCTCGACACCTGCAGCCTTCGCCTTTTCAGCGATACGCTTGCCGATGATCTGGGCTGCAGCGGCATTGCCACCCTTGCCCGAACCGCCGAGCGACTTGCGCACGTCGGCTTCTGCCGTCGAAGCGCTTGCCAGCACCTTGCTGCCGTCGCCGGAGATCACACTGGCGTAGATATGGAGGTTCGTGCGGTTCACGGTGAGACGCGCCACGCCTTGCTGTGCAATGCGGATGCGGGTCTGGCGCGAACGACGAAGACGCTGCTCTTTCTTGGTCAACATGTTGCAGCTCCTTATTTCTTCTTGGTCTCTTTGATCGTGATCTTTTCGTCCGCATAGCGGATGCCCTTGCCCTTGTAGGGCTCGGGTGGACGAACAGCACGGATCTCAGCAGCGATCTGACCGACGCGCTGACGATCGGCACCCTTGATCACCACTTCAGTGGGGGTCGGGGTGGCAACCGTGATGCCAGCAGGCATGTCGATGTTGACCGGGTGCGAATAACCTACGGCCAGGTTCAGCTTGGAACCGGCTGCAGCAGCCTTGTAACCCACACCAACCAAGCTCAGCTTCTTCTCAAAGCCCTTGCTGACACCGACCACCATGTTGTTGACCAACTGGCGAATCGTGCCGCTCATGGCATTGGCTTCGCGGGAATCATTGGCAGGCTCAAAGCTGAGCTTGCCTTCATTGCTGGACACCTTCACCAGCGCGTTTTGCGCCAGCGACAAGGTACCACCAGAACCCTTGACAGAGATCTGGTCGCTTTTCACGGACACATCCACACCTGCGGGGATGGTCACGGGCATTTTTCCTACTCGGGACATTTCAGTTTCTCCTCAATGCCGCGGGTTAGGCCACGTAGCAGAGCACTTCGCCACCAACACCGGTAGCTCGCGCCTTGCGATCGGTCATCACGCCCTTGGGCGTCGTGACAATTGCCACACCCAGACCGTTCATGACTTGTGGAATGGAATCACGGCCTTTGTAGACACGCAGACCAGGGCGGCTGACACGCTCGATGCGCTCAATCACGGGACGGCCTGCGTAATACTTCAGGGCAATTTCGAGTTCGGACTTGCCAGCTTCGGTCTTGACCTGGAAGCCGTCGATATAACCTTCGTCCTTCAGCACTTGGGCGATGGCGATCTTCACTTTGGAAGAAGGCACCAGAACCGTGGCCTTGGAGACCATCTGTGCATTACGGATGCGGGTCAGCAAGTCAGCGATGGGATCACTCATGCTCATGTTTAATCTCTCCTGCCTGCTTACCAGCTGGCCTTGGTGACACCAGGGATGTCGCCATTGAAAGCCAGTTCGCGGATCTTGGCGCGAGCCAGACCGAATTGACGGAAGGTGCCACGTGGACGACCGGTGATTTCACAACGGTTGCGCTGACGTGTGGGATTGGCGTTGCGTGGGAGCTTTTGCAGGCCCAGGCGGGCTGCATCACGCTCTTCGTCGCTACGCTTGGCATCGCCAGCGATTGCCTTCAGTTCCGCATACTTGGTTGCGTACTTGGCTGCCAGTTTTTCGCGCTTCAGTTCGCGCTGGATCAAAGCTACTTTAGCCATGCTTCGCCTCAGTTCTTGAACGGGAAACGGAAACCAGCGAGAAGCGCCTTGGCTTCTTCGTCGGACTTGGCCGTCGTGGTGATGCTGATATTGAGACCGCGCAAAGCGTCAACCTTGTCGTACTCAATTTCAGGGAAGATGATCTGTTCTTTGACGCCGATGTTGTAGTTGCCACGGCCATCGAAAGCGCGACCGGAGATACCACGGAAGTCACGAACGCGGGGCAGAGCCACGGTCACGAAACGGTCCAGGAACTCATACATCTGCACGCCACGCAGCGTGACCATGCAACCGATGGCCTGGCCTTCGCGGATCTTGAAACCGGCGATAGCCTTCTTGGCCTTGGTCACCACAGGCTTCTGACCAGCAATCTTGGTCAGGTCAGCCACGGCGTTGTCCATCACCTTCTTGTCCGAGACTGCTTCGCTCACGCCCATGTTCAGGGTGATCTTGGTCAGACGGGGAACCTGCATCGGCGAGGTGTAACCGAACTGCTTGGTCAGCTCGGGAGCGATCTTGTCGCGGTAAATTTCTTGGAGTCGTGCCATGTTTACCCCTTAGGCCGCCTTGATTTCAGCGCCGCTGGACTTGAACACGCGAACGCGCGTGCCGTCAGCCTGCACCTTGATGCCCACGCGATCCGCCTTGCCGGTGGCGGCATTGAAGATAGCGACGTTGGACTGGTGAATCGGCATGGCCTTTTCGATGATGCCGCCGGTCGTGCCCTTCATGGGGTTTGGCTTGGCGTGCTTCTTGACGAGGTTGATGCCGTCGATGACGAGGTGGGAGTCATCCTTGCGCAGCGACACAGTGCCGCGCTTACCCTTGTCACGGCCGGTCAGCACGATGACTTCGTCGCCCTTGCGAATCTTATTCATGGCGCGTCCTTAGAGAACTTCAGGAGCCAGGGACACGATCTTCATGAACTTCTCGGTACGCAGTTCACGCGTCACGGGTCCAAAGATGCGGGTGCCGATGGGCTCCAACTTTGCATTCAGCAACACTGCAGCATTGCCGTCGAATTTCACGAGCGAACCATCGCCGCGACGAATACCCTTCGCCGTGCGAACCACCACTGCGCTGTAAACCTCGCCTTTTTTGACGCGGCCACGTGGAGCGGCTTCTTTGATGCTCACCTTGATGATGTCGCCAACGCTTGCATAGCGACGCTTCGAGCCACCCAGCACCTTAATGCAAAGGACGGACTTGGCGCCGGTATTATCGGCAACCTCTAACCGAGATTCTGTCTGGATCATTTCAATATTCCCAACTTGCACCAGAAGACAACAGCCCCAGAGAACTTCTCAAGGGCTGCAGATCAGCCAGTCAGTCTTGGGCCCGTCGTCCGCACCGCAAACCATTTGCAGCACTTCCCGCTGGGCAGAAACTTCGCGCTTTAAACGCGAAGCCCTCGATTATTGCAAAGGACTTTCAGGAAGTCAAGCGTGTGCTACGCAGGCACATGCAGATACTGTTGCGCCAGGGTCAGAAAGGCCGCCAGCTGCGGGTCTGCACCCAACTCCTCACGCAGAATGTCCGCAACGAGGGGGGCCAGCTCAATGGCCTTGCGGGCGTCCAGGAACAGCAGGCGCGAGCGGCGAGCCAGCACGTCTTCCACGGTGCAGGCGTATTCGTGGCGGGCAGCAAAGCGCACCATCGCTTCCGTGAGGCCTTCGCCCAGACTCCTCTCGGCGCCCGGGGTTCGCAGCACCTCAGCCGCCTCACTGCCGTACGAATGCAGACCCTGGGCATCGCTGATACGGTGCCGCACCGGCTCCCGCGGCGTTCCCACCAGGGGCAGGTGATTGGTCACGCCTGCAGGCTTTTCTGGCAGCAGTCCCGTGGTGAAGCATTTTTGCAACACATCTTCGGCCATGGCGCGGTACGTGGTCCATTTGCCACCGGTCACGGTGATCAGACCACTGCGGCTCGCCAGCACCGTGTGCTCCCGGCTGATTTTCTTGGTGTTATCGCCGTCGTCGTCCTGCGGCTTGACCAGCGGGCGCAAGCCCACCCAGATGCTGCGGATGTCCTCGACGCGGGGCGCGCGGGTCAGGTAGCGGGCGGATTCCTCCAGGATGAACCGCACTTCCTCCCGGAAGGGCTCGGGCTCACGCACTACGTCCTGGCGTGGGCTGTCGGTGGTGCCCAGAATGAGTTTGCCCAGCCAAGGCACCGCAAACAGCACGCGGCCATCGGCCGTCTTGGGCACCATCAAGGCGTGGTCAGACGGCAAGAATTCCCGGTCCACCACGATGTGCACGCCTTGGCTGGGCGCCACCATGGGCTTGACGGGCCGACCGATGGCTTCACCATCCATCTGGCGCAAGGTGTCCACCCACACGCCCGTGGCGTTGACCACCGACCGGGCGCGCACGGAGAACTGCTGGCCGCTGTCCGCGTCCTCGCAGACAAAGCCCACGACCTTGCCGGCCTCATGGACCAAAGATTTGGCTGGGCAGTAATTGACCACCAAGGCGCCCAGGCTGGCCGCCGTGCGCGCCAGCGCCAGCGCCAGGCGCGCATCGTCGAACTGGCCATCCCAGTATTTGACCCCGCCTTTGAGGCCCTCGGTCCGGGCGGTGGGCAGGCACCGCAGGGTGCTCTCGCGCCCCAGGAACTGCGTGGCGCCCAGGCCCGCCTTACCCGCCAGCGCGTCGTACATCATCAGCCCGACACCATAAAAGGGGGTTTCCCAAAAACGGTACGACGGCATTACGAAGGGCAATGGCTGCGCGAGGTGGGGCGCGTTGTGCAGCAGCGTGGTGCGCTCATGCAGCGCCTCGCGCACCAGGGCGATGTTGCCCTGCGCCAGATAACGGACTCCGCCATGCACCAGCTTCGTGGCGCGGGACGACGTCCCTTTGGCGAAATCGTGGGAATCCACCAGGACCACGCTGAAGCCGCGCGCCGCAGCATCCAGCGCCACCCCCAGGCCCGTCGCGCCCCCGCCGATCACGGCGAGGTCATAGTGGTGCGGCTGGGCAAGGCGGGCCAGGAGGTCGGCGCGCCGTGTGGGGAGGGGAGCGGTGGCAATGGTCATGGGGTGATTGTCCATGGGCGGAGCAAAAACCAAGGGTTTACCCTTGAATTCCTGACACTCCCGGGGTGAGAACCCGCCCCAAGCCCAATGGAGGCCGGGGCGGTATGGAGCAAAAAAGGCAGCCAGAGACCTTGTGAGCCCTGGCTGCCGATCAATGGTGGTTACATGAACCCCTTGATCTGTGGATCAGCGCGTCTTGCCGTCCTTCCACGCTTGCAGGAGCGTGCCGTAGGCAATCGTCTGGCCCTTTGGCTTCTCATTGGCCAGCTTGGCCCAAGGCGCCTGCTTGTCGCTCAGCCACTTCGCGGGGTCGCTCTTGGGGTTCAGCTTGGGTGCGCAATGCGCCATGCCAGCCCGTTCCAGACGGGCCATCACCTGGTCCATCTCGTCGGCCAGCGTGTCCATGGCGCCCTGGGGGGTCTTTTCACCCGTCACAGCCTGGGCCACGTTCTTCCACCAGAGCTGCGCCAGCTTGGGGTAGTCGGGCACGTTGGTACCGGTGGGCGACCATGCCACGCGGGCAGGGCTGCGGTAGAACTCCACCAGTCCGCCGAGCTTGGGTGCGGCATCGGTCATGGCCTTGGACTGGATGTCGCTCTCGCGGATCGGGGTCAGGCCTGTCAGCGTCTTCTTGAGCGACGTGGTCTTGGCGGTCACAAACTGGGCGTACAGCCAGGCGGCAGCCGTCTTGTTGGCATCATGGTCCTTGAAGAAAGTCCACGAACCCACGTCCTGGTAGCCGTTCTGCATGCCCTGCTTCCAGTACGGGCCGTTGGGGCCTGGGGCCATGCGCCACTTGGGCGTGCCGTCGGCGTTCATCACAGGCAGGCCAGGCTTGGTCATGTCGGCCGTGAACGCGGTGTACCAGAAGATCTGCTGGGCGATCTGGCCCTGGGCGGGCACGGGGCCGGCTTCGCCGAAGGTCATGCCCGTGGCTTCCTTGGGCGCGTACTTCTTCATCCAGTCCACGTACTTGGTGAGGGCGTAGACGGCGGCGGGCGAGTTGGTCGCACCGCCACGGGCCACGCTGGCACCTACAGGGGTGCACTTGTCGTCAGCCACACGGATGCCCCACTCGTCGATCGGCAGGCCGTTGGGAGCGCCAATGTCGGCAGCACCTGCCATGGACAGCCAGGCGTCGGTGAAACGCCAGCCCAGCGACGGGTCCTTCTTGCCGTAGTCCATGTGGCCATAGATCGGCTTGCCGTCGATGTTCTTCACGTCGTTGGTGAAGAACTCGGCGATGTCCTCGTAGGCGCTCCAGTTCAGCGGCACGCCCAGGTCGTAGCCGTACTTGGCCTTGAACTTGTCCTTGATGTCCTTGCGGTCGAACAGATCGGCGCGGAACCAGTACAGGTTGGCGAACTGCTGGTCGGGCAACTGGTACAGCTTGCCATCGGGCGCGGTCGTGAACTTGGTGCCGATGTAGTCCTTGATGTCGATGCCGGGGTTTGTCCACTCCTTGCCCGCGCCGCCCATGTAGTCGGTCAGGTTCATGATCTTGCCGTAACGGTAGTGCGTACCGATCAGGTCAGAGTCCGAGATCCAGCCGTCATAGATCGACTTGCCCGACTGCATGGAGGTCTGCAGCTTCTCGACCACATCACCTTCCTGGATCAGGTCGTGCTTGACCTTGATGCCCGTGATTTCTTCGAACGCCTTGGCGAGCGTCTTGGACTCATATTCGTGGGTGGTGATGGTTTCCGACACCACCGAGATCTCCTTCACACCCTTGGCCTGCAGTTTCTTGGCCGCGTCCATGAACCACTTCATCTCGGCCATCTGCTGGTCTTTGCTCAGCGTGGAGGGCTGAAACTCGCTGTCGATCCATTTCTTGGCCTCCGCCTCGCCCGCCATGGCGGCCTGACCCGTCATGACCGCCACTGCCAGTGCCAGCGCTGTGTACCGCGTCTTCATAGTGCCTGTCTCCTCATAGTCATCTCCCCTTTGGATGCAAGGGTCGCGCAGCTCCGGGGAAGGGTTGAGCCGCACGACGGGAACCATTGAAATCAAAGCTGCCCGGAGGCATCTCACCCTTTGCGCAGGATGAACACCAGCAGCGCCATCGACAGCACAAAGCTGATCCAGATCGACGGATCGCCTTGCAGGCTGAACCACTGGGCCAGCTTGCCGCTGATGCCCACAAAAATCAGATTCACATAAGCCGCTGACAACAGGCCGATAAACAGCCGGTCGCCGCGCGTGGTCTCCAGCGGCAAAAAGCCCCTGCGCATCACTGTGGGGGACTTGATCTCCCACACCGTCATGCCAATCAGCATCAGCACGATGCAAACGAAGAACACCGCCACAGGCAGCGTCCAGGCCATCCAGTCAAACATGTCGCTGCCTCCTCAAACACGCCCCATCGCAAAGCCTTTTGCGATGTAGTGGCGAACAAACCAGATCACGATGGCACCCGGCACGATGGTCAGCACCCCAGCAGCCGCGAGCGTGGCCCAGTCCATGCCCGAGGCGCTGACGGTGCGTGTCATCGTGGCCACGATGGGCTTGGCATTCACGCTGGTCAGCGTGCGCGCCAGCAGTAGCTCCACCCAGCTGAACATGAAGCAGAAGAACGCCGCCACACCCACGCCCGCCTTGATGAGCGGCAGGAAGATGGTCATGAAAAAGCGCGAAAAGCTGTAGCCGTCGATGTAGGCCGTCTCGTCAATTTCACGAGGGATGCCGCTCATGAAACCTTCGAGAATCCACACCGCCAGCGGCACGTTGAACAAGAGGTGCGCCAGCGCTACGGCGATGTGCGTGTCCATCAGCCCCACGGTCGTGTACAGCTGGAAGAACGGCAGCAAAAACACGGCCGGCGGCGTCATGCGGTTGGTCAGCAGCCAGAAGAACACATGCTTGTCGCCCAGGAACTGGTAGCGGCTGAACGCATAAGCCGCAGGCAGCGCCACGGTGAGCGAGATCACCGTGTTGATGCCCACGTAGATCAGGCTGTTGATGTAGCCCGAATACCAGGACTCGTCCGTGAAGATGGTCTTGTAGTTATCCCAGGTGAAATGCTGGGGGAAGAACGAGAACGTCGACAGGATCTCCGCGTTCGTCTTGAAGCTCATGTTGACCATCCAGTAGATGGGCAGCACGGCGAAGATGAGGTAGACGACAAGGAAGATCGACCGCTTCTGGAAGCGCTTTTCATTCATGGCCGGCCCCTTCGTTGCTGGCGGTGCCCACGCGCTGCATCCAGTTGTAGAGGATGAAGCACAGCAGCAGGATGATGAAGAAATAGATCAGCGAGAACGCTGCGGCAGGGCCCAGATCAAACTGGCCCACGGCCTTGGTCGTGAGGTACTGGCTCAGGAAGGTGGTGGCATTGCCTGGCCCGCCGCCCGTGAGCACAAAGGGCTCGGTGTAGATCATGAAACTGTCCATGAAGCGCAGCAGCACGGCAATCATCAGCACGCCGCGCATCTTGGGCAGCTGGATGTAGCGGAACACCGCGAACTTGCTGGCGCCGTCAATGCGCGCGGCCTGGTAGTACGCGTCCGGGATGGAGCGCAGCCCGGCAAACGCCAGCAGCGCGACCAGCGGCGTCCAGTGCCACACATCCATCAGCAGCACCGTGAGCCAGGCCTGCGTGGCGTTGCCGGTGTAGCTGTATTCGATGCCCATCTGCTGCAGCAGCCGGCCCATGAGGCCGATGTCGGCACGGCCATAGATCTGCCAGATGGTGCCCACCACGTTCCACGGAATCAGCAGCGACAGCGCCACCACCACCAGCACGGCGGACGACTTCCAGCCCTGCGCGGGCATGGAGAGCGCGAGCAGGATGCCCAGCGGAATCTCCACCGCCAGCACGGCCAGCGAGAAGGTGAGCTGGCGCAGCAGCGCGGCGTGCAGCTCCTCGTCGCGCATCACCTGCACGAACCACTCGGTGCCCACGAACACGCGGCGCTCGGGGCTGATGATGTCCTGCACCGAGTAGTTCACCACCGTCATCAGCGGCAGGATGGCCGAGAAGGCCACACACAGAATCACGGGCAGGATCAGGAACCAGGCTTTCTGGTTGACGGGCTTGGTCGTTGTGCTCATCCCAGGAGCTCCTCATTTTGGTAGAAGCAGGTGTGCTCACCCAGCACCTGCAGCCAGGCCGTGTCACCGGCCGATGGCAGTCGCGTCTCGGGCGTGAAACGCGCCTTGACGGTGTGCTCACCCACCTTGGCGGTCAGCATCTGATAGGTGCCAATGTCCTGCACCTGCACCACCGTGCCGGGCAGTGCACCTGCCTGTTGCGGCTGGGCCAGCGCCAGGTATTCGGGGCGGATGCCGACCTGCAGGGCGCCAGCGGGCAGCGTGCGGCCCACGGGGCTGGCCAGGCGGTTGCCGGCCACGGTGAGGCTGCCGCCCTCGCTGTGCGCTGGCAAGAAGTTCATGCCCGGCGAACCAATGAAGTGGCCCACGAAGGTGTGTGCGGGCCGCTCGAACAAGGCGTCGGCCGAGCCTACCTGCACGGCCTTGCCGCGCGTCATCACCACCACCTGGTCGGCAAAGGTCAGTGCCTCCACCTGGTCGTGCGTGACGTAGATCAGCGTGAGCTTGAGTTCGTGGTGAATCTGCTTGAGTTTGCGCCGCAACTGCCACTTGAGATGGGGGTCGATCACCGTGAGCGGCTCGTCGAACAGTACGGCGGCCACATCGGCGCGCACCAAGCCACGGCCAAGCGAGATCTTCTGCTTGGCATCGGCCGCCAGGCCTGCGGCGCGCTGGTTGAGCTGCCCACTCATCTCCAGCATCTCGGCAATCACACCCACGCGCTGCTTGATCTGGTCCTCAGGCACCTTGCGGTTACGCAACGGGAAGGCCAGGTTCTCGGCCACCGTCATGGTGTCGTAGATCACGGGGAACTGGAACACCTGGGCGATGTTGCGCTCCTGCGGGCTGGCGCGCGTCACGTCGCGGCCGTCAAACAGCACCTTGCCATGCGAGGGCACGAGCAGCCCCGACATGATGTTGAGCATGGTGGTCTTGCCACAGCCCGAAGGGCCGAGCAGCGCATACGCGCCGCCGTCCTCGAACTCCATCTTGAGCGGCAGCAGCGCGTAGTCGCTGTCCTGCTGCGGGTTGGGCTTGTACGAATGCGCCAAGTCCAGGCTGATGCGGGCCATGTCAGCGCCCTCCTTGTGCGGTAGCAGGCCGGGCGGGCGCCCAGGCCAGTCGGCCGTCGGCACCAAACACGTAGGCCTGGGCGGGGTCCAGGTGCAGCGTGATGGGCGTGCCCAGTTCAAAGTAATGCACGCCGGTCAGCTGCGCCACCAGGTCACCCCAGGGCGTGGCCGCGTGCACAAAGGTGTCGGAGCCCGAAATCTCGGCCAGCTCCACCACCCCTGCCACACTGACGTCGCCCGGGCGGGCCGCCACGCGCAGCGCACTGGCGCGCACGCCCACCGTGAGGCCGGCAGCTGCCGCCACGCCTTGTGGGAGCGGCACGCTCAGCTCCAAGCCGCCCTGCAGGCGCACACCGGCAGGCGTGGCCGAGGCGGCAATCAGGTTCATCGGCGGGTCGCTGAAAGCGCGCGCCACGCGCAGTGAATTGGGCGCATGGAACACCTCGGCCGTGGGGCCGTACTGCAGCAGCTGGCCTTCGTCCAGCACCGCCGTGTAGCCTCCCAGCAGCAGGGCCTCGCCCGGCTCGGTGGTGGCATAGACCACGGTGGACTGGCCGGCGGCAAACAGCTGGGTCAGCTCTTCGCGCAGTTCTTCGCGCAGCTTGTAGTCCAGGTTCACCAGGGGCTCATCTAGCAGCATCAGGGGCGCACCCTTGGCCAGGGCGCGGGCCAGTGCCACGCGCTGCTGCTGGCCGCCCGACAGCTCGGCCGGATAGCGGTCCAGGAACATGTCGATGTGCAGGCGGCTGGCAATTTCACGCACGCGGGCGTCGATGTTCTTTTCGCCGCGCAGCTTCAGGGGCGACGCAATGTTGGCCGCCACCTTCATCGAGGGGTAGTTGATGAACTGCTGGTACACCATGGCCACATTGCGGTCGCGCACGGGGGTGCCCGTCACGTCCTTGCCATCCACCAACACACGCCCGTGGGTGGGCACATCCAACCCCGCCATGATGCGCATCAGGCTGGTCTTGCCCGCCTGGGTCGCCCCCAGCAGCACCGTCACGGCATTGGGCTGCAGCGACAGGTTCATGTCGTACAGCCAGGTCTGCGCCCCGACTTTTTTGCTGATGCTGTCCAACGCCAGCTGCATGAAGCATCCTCTTCCGGCCCTGCGGCCTGTGTGAAAGGGCTGCACACACGCACGGCAGCCCTCAAATTTCGATCTTTTTCATTTTTGTTCCTTTTTGTTCGAATCGAATCAAGGTTTACCCTTAATCAATTCGTTTTTGTTCGATTTACAGTCTTTGGCGTGTCACCGGGCACCAAAGCGAATGTTTCATATTCGTTACGATTCGGTGACAAACCACTGCGCACCACACCCCACCGTGAACACCAATCCCCGCCAACTCCAACTCCTCGAAGAAGTGCGCGCGCGCAAGTCCGCCACGGTGGAACAACTTGCCGACACCCTGGGGGTCACGCTGCAGACGGTGCGCCGCGACGTGCAGCGCCTCGCGGAGTCGGGACTGCTCACGCGCTTTCATGGCGGCGTGCGCGTGCCCAGCTCCACGGTGGAGAACCTGGCGCACACCCAGCGCGAAAACCTGCATGCCGAAGGCAAAGCGCGCATTGCGCGCGCCGTGGCCGAACAGGTGCCCAACGACTGCTCGCTGATCCTGAACATCGGCACCACCACCGAGGCCATTGCCAAGGCGCTGCTGCACCACCGGGGCCTGCGCGTGATCACCAACAACCTGAATGTGGCCGCCATCCTGAGCGGCAACCCCGAATGCGAGGTCATCGTGGCCGGCGGCGTGGTGCGCGCGCGCGACCGGGGCATCGTGGGCGAAGCGGCGGTGGACTTCATCCGCCAGTTCAAGGTGGACATTGCGCTCATCGGCATTTCGGGCATCGAGCCGGACGGGTCGCTGCGCGACTTTGACTACCGCGAGGTGAAGGTGGCGCAAACCATCATCGAGCACGCGCGCGAGGTCTGGCTGGCGGCCGACTTCAGCAAGTTCAACCGCCCGGCCATGGTGCAACTGGCCACTCTGGCGCAGATCGACCGCCTGTTTACCGATGCACCGCCGCCTGAGCCGTTTCCTGCCCTATTGCAAGACGCCGAAGTCCTCTGCACAGTCGCCGCCTGAATTCCTGAATCTTCCTCACCATGACCTACTTGCTCGCCCTCGACCAAGGCACCTCCAGCTCCCGCAGCATCGTTTTTGACGAAGGCGGCCACATCGTGGCGCAGGCGCAGCTGGAGCTGCCGCAGATCTACCCCCAGCCCGGCTGGGTGGAGCACGACCCGCTGGAGATCTGGCGCACCCAGCTCGCCACCGCGCGCGATGCGCTGGCCAAGGCGGGCATCGCGGCCCGCGACATCCGTGCCGTCGGCATCACCAACCAGCGCGAAACCACGGTGCTGTGGAACCGCAAAACCGGCCAGCCCGTGCACCACGCCATCGTGTGGCAGGACCGGCGTGCCGAACCCGCCTGCGCCCAGCTGCGTGAGCAAGGCCATGCCGCCACCATCCAGGCCAAGACCGGCCTGCTGGTGGATGCGTACTTCTCCGGCACCAAGCTGCAGTGGATGCTGGACCACGTGCCCGGCGCCCGCGACGCGGCCGAGCGCGGCGAGCTGGCCTTTGGCACGGTGGACAGCTGGCTGATGTGGAAGCTCACCCACGGCAAGGTGCATGTGACGGACGTGAGCAACGCCTCGCGCACCATGCTGTTCAATGTGCACACCAACCAGTGGGACGACGAGCTGCTGGCGCTGCTGCGCATTCCCAAGGCGCTGATGCCCGAGGTGCTGCCGTCCAGCGCCCACTTTGGCGACATTGCGGCCGACCTGCTGGGCCACGCCATCCGCATCGGCGGCGTGGCGGGCGACCAGCAAAGCGCGCTGTTCGGCCAGGCCTGCTTCACCGCCGGCATGGCCAAGAACACCTATGGCACGGGCTGCTTCATGCTCATGCACACGGGCGGCACGTTCCAGACCTCGCAGAACGGCCTGCTCACCACCAGCGCAGCGCAGGCGACGGCGCAACCTGAATTTGCGATGGAAGGCAGTGTGTTTGTCGGCGGCGCGGTGGTGCAGTGGCTGCGCGACGGCCTGCGCGCAATCTCCACCAGCGGCGAGGTCGAGTCGCTGGCCCAAAGCGTGCCCGACTCGGGCGGCGTGATGATGGTGCCGGCCTTCACCGGCCTGGGCGCCCCGTACTGGAAGCCCGACGCACGCGGCACCATCACCGGCCTCACGCGTGGCACCACGCTGGGCCACATTGCGCGCGCAGCACTCGAAAGCATTGCCTACCAGAGCGCCGCCCTGCTGCTGGCCATGAGCCGCGACGCCGTGGCTGCCGGTGGCGCCCCAGTGAGCGAGCTGCGCGTGGACGGCGGCGCCTGCATCAACGACCTGCTGATGCAGTTCCAGGCGGACCTGCTGGGCATCCCGGTGGTGCGGCCCGCGGTCATCGAGACCACGGCCCTGGGCGCTGCTTACCTGGCCGGGCTGTCGAGTGGCGTGTACCGCAGCACGGATGAACTCTCGCAGCTGTGGCGCGCCGACCGCCGCTTTGTGCCCACGCTCAGCAGTGCGCGCGCGCAGGAGCTGATGGCGAACTGGGAACACGCCGTTCGCCAAACTGTTGCGGAGTAGCCCCCCTGAGTCGCCTTCGGCGCCTTCCCCCCGCTCTCACATCGCTGCGCGTTGCGGGCGGGGGGACGCTCCCAGCGCCCCTACCTGGGAATGCTGGCGGCCCTTGCGTGGGAGCACTGGCATGGGCCGCGCCAGTTGCGCAGGCCATTCGGACAATCACAGGTCTCCGGCGCTACCATGGCGCCTCCCTTTCTCGCCTGACCGTAGCATGACCTCCTCCGCTTCCGCCGCAGCAAATTCCCAACTCCCCACCATCGCCTTCATTGGCGGCGGCAACATGGCCAGCGCCATCATTGGCGGGCTGATCCGCCAGGGCCACCCGGCCAGCCAGATCGAGGTGGTTGAGCCCTACGCCCCCACGCGCGAGGCGCTGCTCAAGAATTTCGGCCTCACGGCACAACCCGACGCAGGCCCCGCGCTGCTGCGCGCCAGCATCGTGGTCTGGGCGGTCAAGCCCCAGACCTTCAAGGACGCCGCCGTACAGGCCAAGGCGCACACCCACCAGGCCCTGCACCTGAGCGTGGCCGCAGGCATTCGCTCGGACAGCATCGCCCAGTGGCTGGGCACCGAGCGCATCGTGCGCACCATGCCCAACACGCCCGCGCTGGTGGGCAAGGGCATGAGCGCGATCTACGCGCGCCCCGCCGTAACCAGCGCCGAGCGCCAGAGCGTGGAAGCCATCATGACGTCCACCGGCGAATTCCTATGGGTGGAGAGCGAGACCCAGCTCGACGCAGTCACCGCCCTGTCGGGCTCGGGCCCGGCCTATGTTTTCTACTTCCTCGAAGCCATGACACGCGCCGGCGTGGGCATGGGCCTGACCGAAGCGCAGGCGCACCAGCTGGCCGTGGGCACGTTTGTGGGCGCGTCCGAGCTGGCCCGCCGTTCCGACGAATCCCCCGCCGTGCTGCGCGAACGCGTCACCTCCAAGGGCGGCACGACCTACGCGGCCTTGCAGTCGATGGAAGCCAGTGGCGTGTCGCAGGCGTTCGAGGCCGCCATGCGCGCTGCCGAAAAACGCGCCAACGAATTGGGCAACGAGTTCGGATCTTGATGTTTTTGGGCGGTAGCGCCAGTCGATAAAGCACTAGCTGCTATTAATTTGTGAGTGCCGCCCGCACGAGGTAACTGCCCGCAATGCCCGCAAACACCGTGGCGCCCAGCCAGTGGTTGATGCGGAACGCCTTGAAGCAGCCCTCTCGGGTGCGGGTGCGGATGAGCGTGAAGTGCCACACGGCCTGGGCCAGCGCCGCCGCAAGCGCTACATAAAAAATAGCACCCAGGGCATACGGTTGTAGCACTACCGCCCAAATTCCCAAGAAAAGCAGATAGAACACCACGATGGCGGCCACATCCAGCCGCCCCAGGGTGATGGCCGAGGTCTTGATGCCGATCTTGAGGTCATCGTCGCGGTCCACCATGGCGTATTCGGTGTCATAGGCCAGCACCCAGAACAGGTTGCCCAGCCACATCCACCACGCCACCGCCGGCACGCTGCCCTGCACGGCAGCAAACGCGATGACGATGCCAAAGTTGAACGCAATGCCCAGCACCGCCTGGGGCATGGAAATGAGGCGCTTGGTGAACGGATAGGCAATGGCCACCAGCACGGCGGGCAACGACCACGCGATGGCGGCGGCGCTGGTGGTGAGCACCAGACTAAACGACACCAGCGCCAGCACCGCGCCCAGGCCCAGTGCCTCCTTCACGCTCACAGCACCCGTGGTCACGGGCCGCTGCGCGGTGCGCTTGACGTGCTTGTCAAAGTCGCGGTCGGCCACATCGTTCACGCAGCAGCCCGCGCTGCGCATGAGGATGGTGCCCAACACAAACACCGCCAGCAAATGCCAGCCCGGAAACCCGTCGGCCGCGATCCAGAGCGCGCTCAGCGTGGGCCACAGGCACACCAGCCAGCCGGCAGGGCGGTCCCAGCGGATCAGGTCGAGGTAGAGCGAAAGGCGGCTGCGGGGGGCTGTGGTGGTGGCGGTCATGGCGCGGGATTTTCCCAGATGCCCGGTACCCGGCGCCGGTTGCTCCATGGCACCCCATTGAAAACGCCCGGGAGCTTTGCAGCCACCGGGCGTTCGGTTCACCACGTGGTGACGGTCTTACTACTCTTCCAGCAGAGAGCGCAGCATCCAGGCCGTTTGCTCGTGCACCGTCAGGCGCTGGGTCAGCAGGTCAGCCGTGGGTTCGTCGCTGGCCTTGTCGGCCAGGGGGAACAGACTGCGCGCGGTGCGGGCCACGGCCTCGTGGCCTTCGACCAGCACACGCACCATGTCCAGCGCCTTGGGCGGCTTGGCGGGTGCGTCGGGCACCGTGGCCAGCTTGCCAAACTCGGCATACGAGCCGGGGGCCACATGGCCCAGCGAGCGGATGCGCTCGGCAATCGGGTCCACCGCGTTCCACAGCTCGGTGTACTGCGCCATGAACATGGTGTGCAGGGTGTTGAACATCGGGCCCGTCACGTTCCAGTGGAAGTTGTGGGTGGTGAGGTACAGGGTGTAGGTGTCGGCCAGCAGGCGCGACAGGCCCTGGGCGATGGCCGCGCGATCTTTGTCGCTGATGCCGATGTTGATGCTGGGGGCAGAGGTCTTGCCGGGTGCGGCTTTGCCAGGAGCTTTGGCCATGGAGGTCCTTCCGTGCTGAAAGATGAAACGCCCCGCGCTGGCTGGCCCGTGAGAGCGCTGCGCGCGGAGTCCGCAGCCACTGTAGCGCAAGGCGCCAACATCGCCCGTTCGTCGAGGCTGATGCCTTGCACCTGGGTCAAGAACCCGGGTCAAGAAAACACGCGGGCGGCTACCACCCGCAGGCTCACTGCATCTGCGGCAGGTTGCCGATGCGCACCAGCATCTCGGTGAACATCTGCATGTCCGCATCCAGGTCCACCACTTCCTTGAACTCCTTGGCGTTGTGGGCCGTGTACTTCTTGCCGGGCATGGCGGGGCCAAAGTTGATGGCATTGGGCATCAGCTTGGCAGTAGTGCTGCCGGCCGTTGGCACGGGCTGCGCGGGCAGGCCAGTGGTATCGCCAAAGGTGTTGAGCAGCGTGGCCAGCCAGGCGCCCTTGGGGTCGCGTGCCATCCAGTTGCCCTGGTTGTGGTCCACCTCAACCGCCACACCCGCCCGGGTGCCCCAGGCTTTGATGCGTTCGGTGGTGGCCTTGGCCAGGGCCTCGGGTGTGTTGCCACGGGGCATGCGCACGTTCACCAGCACATCGACCTTGCCGTCCTTCTCGCGGATCAGGTTGGGCGACATGGTCAGCGGACCCATGAAGTCGTCGCTGTAAGCCAGGCCCATGGTGCGGCCCAGGTAGTCCATGCCATACAGGTCGCCGATGTACTTCACAGCCTGGGCATAGCCATTGGCTGCCACGGCCACCCCGGATTGCTGCAGGAACAGTGCCAGGCGCGGCAGCGGGTTCACGCCTTCTTCGGGGCGCGAGCCGTGGGCCGAGACACCTGTGACCTTGACCAGCACGTCTGCGCCTTCACGCGTCACGTCGATGCTGAATTGGCCGCCCTGGCCGGTGTACTTGCCAACAAAGGCGTCCTTGGCAGCGCTGAGCTGGCGGGCCGTGGCCTCAGCGTTGCCGCCACGCAGGCGGGCCGTAGCGGTCTGAGGCACGGCATTGGCCGATGCGGCGCCAGCCATGGCCACGATGGTGGGCTGGCTGCCAGCAGCGGCGCCCAGTGCAAAGGTGGTGCGCAGCGCGCCAGAGCCCTTCTCGGCCACCACGGCGGGGTACTTGCTGTCGAGCACGATGTTGTACTCGGGCAGCGACGTCTTGGCGCGGTAGTACTTCATCGCGTCGCCGCCGGTTTCTTCGGTGGTCTCGATCATGAGGCGGATGGTGCGGGCCAGCGGCAGACCGCTGTCCTTCACGGCCTTCATCGCGAACAGCACGGTGGCGATGGAGCCCTTGTCGTCGATGGAGCCCCGGCCGTACAGGTTGCCAGCCACACGGGTCAGTTGGAAGGGGTCGAGCTTGGTGCCGTCGTCCAGCACCCATTCATCAGCCACCACAGGTACCACATCCGCATGGGTCAGGATGCCGAACTCTTCGGGGCCAGTGCCAGGCAGCTTCACTTCAAAGATGCGGTTGTCCACGTTGCGGTATTGCAGGCCGAACTCTTTGGCCATGCCTTCGACCAGGGTGCCAAAGGCAATGATGTGTTTGTCTTCGTGCGGCGGCACCTTGTCGGATCGCACGGTAGGGATGGCCACCATGCGCGCGGTCGCATCGATCACAGCGGCCTGGTTGCGCAGACGGTTGTGCAGGCCCAGCAGGCGGCCGATGTTGACCAGATCGTCACCGGCCAAGGGCTGCTTCGCCAGGTAGGCCGCCACGGCCGGGTGCAGCACGGGCTGCATCTGGGCCGCCAGCGCCAGAAACTGTCGGAAGTCCGCCGCAGCGGCTGCGGCGGGCGCTGCGGCAATGCGGTCGAGCGCCGGTTTCTTCAGTGTGGCGGCTGTGGGCGCCGTGGTGGGGGAGATGGACGAACATGCCGTCAAGGCGGCAGCCAGGGTGGCGGTGAGCCAAAGCTTCTTCATGGGAACCTTTTGTGTGGAGCGGGGCCGCAGCCGGACGCGGGTCAACGGACGCTGCGGAACATGCATACCCGGCTTGCGCAGGCCGGGTGGGCCAGCACAGGGGCGGCGCGAGTGTAGCGCCGATTCCCTGCAGCCCGTCGATGCCAGGCGGACTGCTCAGGACAGCCGGGTCACTCCCGGTAACTCGCACGCATAGATGGCATTGCGCAGTGCCGCGATGGCCTCGTAGCGCGTGAAGCTGCGGCGCCAGGCCAACACCACGCGGCGCATGGGCGGCGGGCCCCCGTCTTCCTCACGGATGGGCAGGTAGCGGATGTAAGTCTCGTCGCTCTTGCGGCGGCGCGACACCGTGAGCAGCGCGTCGCGCGGCACCGACAGGCGCGGCACCAGCGTCACGCCCATACCGGCGGCCACCATGTGCTTGATGGTCTCCAGCGACGACCCCTCGAACGACTTGCGGATGCCCTCGGCATTGCTCGCAAAGCGCGCGAACTCAGGGCAGACCTCCAGCACATGATCGCGAAAGCAGTGACCAGCGCCCAGCAGCAGCATGGTTTCGTTCTTCAGCTCGGCCGCCGTGACCGACTTCTTGGCCGCCAGCGGGTGCATGCTGGGCACTGCGGCCATGAAGGGCTCGTCGTACAGCGGCGCCATGGCCAGACCGGTGTCGGGGAAAGGCTCGGCCAGGATGGCGCAATCGATCTCGCCCGTGCGCAGCATCTCCAGCAGCTTGACGGTGAAGTTCTCCTGCAGCATCAGCGGCATCTGCGGTGTGCGCGTGATGGACTGGCGCACCAGCTCGGGCAACAGGTAGGGCCCGATGGTGTAGATCACGCCAAGCGTGAGCGGCCCGGCCAGCGGGTCCTTGCCGCGCTTGGCAATTTCCTTGATGGCCGCCGCCTGCTCCAGCACGCTTTGCGCCTGGCGCACGATGTCTTCGCCCAGTGGGGTGATGGTCACCTCGCCCGCGCTGCGCTCGAACAGTTTCACGTCCAGCTCTTCTTCGAGCTTCTTGATCGCCACCGAGAGCGTGGGTTGCGACACATAGCAGGCATCGGCCGCATGGCCAAAGTGCTTTTCGCGGGCCACCGCAACGATGTACTTGAGTTCGGTGAGGGTCATGGTGTGTTCCTGCGGGCCACGTCAGCGTTGTGAACGTCTCACGCCTTGAGATAGTCCGATTTTCCACCCAACCAGCGCGCCACGTGTTTGGCGGCCAAATCCGGGTGGCGGTCCAGCATCTGAGGGGCCAGCTCGCGCGCCCACTCCAGCAGATGGGTGTCGGTCGCCAGGTCGGCAAACCGCAGCAGCGCGTCGCCCGACTGGCGCGCGCCCAGAAACTCGCCGGGGCCACGAATCTCCAGGTCGCGCCGGGCGATCTCGAAGCCGTCGTTGGTCTCGGCCATGGCGCGCAAGCGCTCCTTGGCGGTTTCGCCCACGCGGCCGCTGTCGTTGGTGGCGTACAGCAGCACGCAGGCCGACGCCGCCGCGCCGCGCCCCACCCGGCCGCGCAACTGGTGCAGCTGGGAGAGGCCAAAGCGTTCGGCATGCTCGATGACCATGAGCGAGGCATTGGGCACATCCACCCCCACTTCGATCACGGTGGTGCTGACCAGCACACCCATCTGGCCGCTGGTGAAAAGCGCCATCACGGCCTTCTTCTCGGCGGTGGGCATGCGCGAATGCAGCAGGCCGACCATGCAGCCCGGCAAGGCCTCGCTCAGGTCTGCGTGCGTGGCGGTGGCGTTGGAGAGATCGAGCGCCTCGCTTTCTTCAATCAGCGGGCACACCCAGTACACCTGCCGGCCCGATTCCACCTGCGCGCCGATGCGCTCGATGACTTCGTCCTTGCGGCTGTCGGCAATCAGCTTGGTGACGATGGGCGTGCGGCCAGGGGGTAACTCGTCGATGACGGAGACATCCAGGTCGGCGTAGTAGCTCATTGCCAAGGTGCGCGGGATGGGCGTGGCGCTCATCATGAGCATGTGCGGCTCCATGCCGTGCGCTGCGAGCTTTTGCCGCAGCGCCAGCCGCTGCGCCACGCCAAAGCGGTGCTGCTCGTCGATGATGGCCAGCGCCAGGTTCTTGAACTGCACCTGCTCCTGGATCACCGCGTGGGTGCCCACCACCAGCGCGGCCTCGCCGCTGGCCACCAGCGCCAGCATGGCGGTGCGGTCCTTCTTCTTTTGCCCGCCCACCAGCCAGGCCACCTTGCGGCCGCGCGCGGCCAGCAGCGGCTCCAGCCAGCCGATCATCTTGGCGAAGTGCTGCTCGGCCAGGATTTCGGTGGGTGCCATCAACGCGCATTGCCAGCCCGCATCCATGGCCAGGCAGGCGGCCAGGGCAGACACCACGGTCTTGCCCGAGCCCACATCGCCCTGCAGCAGGCGGTGCATGGGCACCTGGCGGGCCAGATCGGCGGCAATCTCTTCGCCCACGCGGCGCTGGGCGGCGGTCAGATCAAACGGCAGCACGGCCAAGAGCTGTTCGTGCAGGGGCAGCGCGCCCTCCTTGGAGGGCTGCGGGCGCAGCACCGGGGCACGCAGGCGGTCACGCTCGCGGCGGGACTGGTATTGCGAGAGCTGCTGTGCCAGCAGCTCTTCGGCTTTCAGACGCTGCCAGGCGGGGTGGCTGTGGTCTTCGAGCGTGGACAAGGCCACGTCGGGGGTGGGGTGATGCAAAAAAGTGAGCGCCTCGCGCAAGCTGAACCGGCGCTGCAGACCATTGGGGCCATAAATTCTGGCCATCGGTGGCTCGGTGCCGGGGGGCAGGGTGTCCGACAGGTCCACCCGCGTCAACGCACTGACCACGGCGCGGCGCAGATAGGGCTGGGGCAGCCCGGCCGTGGTGGGGTACACCGGTGTCAGCGCTGCGGGCAGCTCGCCCCCGGCCACACGAAACGCCGGGTGCAACATCTGCCGCCCCCAGAACCCCCCTTTGACTTCGCCCCGGATGCGCAGGCGCGCGCCCACGGCCAGTGTCTTCTGGTGCGAAGGATAGAAGCTGAAAAACCGCAGCTCACAGCTGCCCGTGTCGTCCTCCACCTGCACCAGCAGCTGGCGGCGGGGTCGCAGTTGCACCTCGCTGGCGGTGACCGTGGCCTCGATCTGCACCATCTGCCCGTCGCGTGCGTTGGCCAGCGGGGTGATGCGGGTTTCGTCCTCGTAGCGCAGGGGCAGGTGCAGCGCCAGATCGATGTCACGGCGCAAGCCCAGCTTTTGCAGCGCCTTTTGTGCCACCGAGGCTGCACCCGGGCTGCGCGCTGCCGGTGCGGCAGCGGGCGCCCTGGTTTTGGCGAGGACTGGGGGGACGACGGACATGTGGAGCAAATTGCTAGGGAAAACGTGCGGAAATCGCAGCCTGAAAAGGCTACCATGGTTACCATTGCTAACGTCTGATCAGGGCGTGTTTTCGAGTCCCAGGCCATTGCCATGCTCAAGCGCATCCACATCCAACACCTTACCCTGGGCATGTACCTGCACGAGTTCTGCGGCTCGTGGATGGACCACCCCTTCTGGCGGGCCAAGTTCCTGCTCAAGGACCCCAAGGACCTGGCCAGCATCCAGGCCACGGCCATCCAGGAAATATGGATCGATACCGACAAGGGCCTGGATGTGGCCGTGGGCACCGCCTCGATGTCGCGCGAAGAGGTGGACGCACAGATCGAGACCGACTTCAGCCGCCTGGAGGACCTTCCACCCATCAAGGTGAAGCTGCCCTCCCCGCCCCTCCCGCCCAAGCGAGACCGCAAACCGGCGGACATGCACAGCGAACTCAGGATGGCCGCCGCCATCTGCGTGAAATCCAAGGAGGCCGTGGTCTCGATGTTCAACGAGGCCCGCATGGGCCGCGCGGTGGACTCGGCAGGTGCGCAAAGCCTGGTGGAGGAGATTTCGGACTCCGTCACCCGCAATCCGGGCGCGCTCATCAGCCTGGCACGGCTGAAGACGGCCGATGACTACACCTACATGCATTCGGTGGCCGTGTGCGCGCTGATGGTGGCGCTGGCCAAGCAGCTCAAGCTCAAGGAAGACCAGCAACGGCTCGCCGGCATGGCAGGCCTGCTGCACGACCTGGGCAAGGCCGCCATCCCGCTGACCGTGCTCAACAAGCCCGGCAAGCTCACCGACCAGGAGTTCTCCGTGGTGCGCAGCCACCCGGTGGAGGGCTACCACATGCTCAAGGAGGGCGGCAACGTGCCCGACGCAGTGCTGGACGCCTGCCTGCACCACCACGAGAAAGTGGATGGCTCGGGCTACCCGGACAAGCTGCTGGGCGACGGCATCAGCGTGATCGCCCGCATGACGGCCATCTGCGACGTGTACGACGCCATCACCTCCGACCGGCCCTACAAGCGTGGCTGGGACCCGGCCGAGTCGCTGCGGCGCATGGCCGAGTGGACCAAGGACCATTTCGACGCGCGCATCTTCCAGGCGTTTGTCAAAAGCATTGGCATCTACCCCGTGGGCTCGCTGGTGCGGCTGACCTCGGGCCGCATCGGGATCGTGACGGAACAATCGCCCACCGCGCTCACCACCCCCATCGTCAAGGTGTTCTTCTCGACCAAGTCCGACCTGCGCATCCCACCCGAGGTGGTGAACCTGGCCGCCCCGGACTGCTCCGAAAAGATCGTGGCACGCGAAGACCCCGAGAAGTGGCGCTTTCCCGACCTGGACGAGCTGTGGTCCGGCTTCTCCGACAAGGTCTGGTAGCCCATGCCCGCACTGATCACCCTGACACTCAATCCCGCCCTCGACCTGGCGACCACCACCGACCACGTGGCCCCCACGCACAAGCTGCGCTGCGGCCCGGTGCGGCGGTTTGCGGGCGGCGGCGGCATCAACGTGGCGCGGGTGCTGCACCGCCTGGGCGCGGATGTGTGCGCCTGGGCCCTGGCGGGCGGCGCGGCGGGCACGCAGGTGCAGCAGCTGCTGGCCGACGAGGGCGTGCCCACGCAGCTGCAGCGCATTGCGGGCGACACGCGCGAGAACTTTTCGGTGGTCGAAACCTTCACGGGCCAGGAGTTTCGGTTTGTACTGCCCGGCCCCACGCTGCAGGCCGGCGAGTGGCAGGCCTGCCTGGATGCGCTGGCAACCCACGCCCCACCACCCCGCTGGCTCATTGCCAGCGGCAGCCTGCCGCCCGGCACGCCCGACGACTTCTATGCCCAGCTGGTACGCGCTGTGTCCGCTGTATCTGGCCAAGGCGTGCGGGTGGCCGTTGACACCTCGGGCCCGCCGCTGGCGGCGGCATTGAAAGCCGGAGTGGCGCTGGTCAAACCCAGCCTGCGTGAGCTGCGCGACCTGTTGCAACAGCCGCTGGAGCACGCCACCGACTGGTGCACGGCTGCCCAGTCGCTGGTGCGCAGCGGCGCGGCCGACACCGTGGCCCTGTCGGTGGGCGAGCAAGGCGCCGTGCTGGCCACGCGGGAGGGGGTATGGCAGGCCCCCGCCCTCGACGTGCCCGCCACCACCGGCACCACGGGCGCGGGCGACTGCTTTTTGGCCGCGCTGGTCTGGGCGCTGGACCGGGGTGATGCGCCTGCCGAGGCGCTGCGCTGGGGCGTGGCCGCAGGCGCCGCCGCGCTGCTGCACCCGGGCACCACCCTGTCCCAAGCCAATGACGTGCAGCGGCTGGTGCGCAGCGTGCCCGCACCGGTGGCGTTCACCACCGATTGAAAGCACCGCGCCTGCAGAGCCCTGCAGCCCCGTGGGACAATCGCGCCCTCTGTAATTTTTACCTTGGCACGGGCCCGTTCGGCCCTCAAGCACGATGACTGATCTCTCCAGCGGCGCAGCCAATGCGCCCCTCGCCTCCGGCAGCCCTTCCACACCCCGCGTGTTCACCCTCAGCGACTTCGACTTCTCGCTGCCCCCCGAACTCATTGCCCAGCACCCCGCGCCCGAGCGCAGCGCCTCGCGCCTGCTCGATGGCCGCGCCATGCAGCCGGTGGACCGCATCTTTCGCGAGCTGCCCGGCCTGCTGCGCGAAGGCGACCTGCTGGTCTTCAACGACACGCGCGTGGTCAAGGCGCGCATCTTTGGCGAGAAGGCCAGCGGCGGCAAGCTGGAGCTGCTGATCGAGCGCGTGCTGCCCGCCGAGGCGGGCAACCCGGGCAACGAAGTCGTGGCCCACATGAAGGTCAGCAAGAAGCCCCTGCCCGGCAGCGTGGTGCACATGGCCGGAGGCCGCCAGGCAGGCGGCTTTGACGCGCAGCTGCTGGGCCGCTGGCCCACCGAAGACGGCCCGCTGTTCCGCTTTGCACTGCACGGCCCGGCGGGCGAATCGCCCTGGGAGCTGATGGACCGCCATGGCCACCTGCCGCTGCCTCCCTACATCGAGCGCCACCAGAACAGCGACCACGACCCCGACGAGGCCGAGGACAGCCAGCGCTACCAGACCGTGTTTGCCCGGAACCCTGGCGCCGTGGCAGCCCCCACGGCCGCGCTGCACTTTGACGAAGGCGTGCTGGCCGACCTGGCCGCGCGCGGCATCGAGCGCGCCAGCGTCACGCTGCATGTGGGCGCAGGCACCTTCCAGCCCTGCAAGACCGAGAACCTGGCCGAGCACCAGATGCACAGCGAGTGGTATGAGATACCGCTGGCCACGCTCGCGGCGCTGGAGCGCTGCCGCCAGCGCGGCGGCCGCGTGGTGGCCGTGGGCACCACCACCGTGCGCACGCTGGAGTCGTGGGCCAAGACAGGCCAGGCCACGGGCGACACCAACATCTTCATCACGCCGGGCTTTGCGTTCCAGGTGGTGGATGTGCTGATCACCAACTTCCACCTGCCCAAGAGCACGCTGATGATGCTGGTGAGCGCGTTTGCGGGCTACGCCCACATCATGGGCCTGTACCGGCACGCGATTGCGCAGCAGTACCGCTTCTTCAGCTATGGCGACGCGATGCTGCTGGAACGCGCACGCAGCACGCCGTGAGCCCCCCAGGCCCTGCGTTGTCGACCACCCCTGCGGCCCGCCGGCGTGCGGCGCTGGCAGGCATCGCGCTGGCCGTGGTGGCCTGCGCGTTCTTTGCGCTGCTGGACACCGCCAGCAAGCTGGTCAGCGCGGGCGTGCCCATCGTCATGGCGCTGTGGATGCGCTATGTGTTCCAGTCGCTGCTGACCACGGCCTTTGTGCTGCAGCGCGCGGGGCGCTCTGCGCTGCGCACCACACAACCCCGCTTCCAGGCCCTGCGCGGTGCGCTGTTCGCCATGACCAGCCTGTTCGGCTTCATCAGCCTCACGGCCCTGCCGCTGGCAGAGTTCACGGCCATCGTGGCGACGGTGCCGCTGTGCGTGACGGTGGTGGCTGCCCTGTGGCTGCACCAGCCCGTGAGCCCTTTGCGCTGGCTGCTGGCGGTGGCTGGCCTGGCGGGCACGCTCGCCATCATCCGACCCGGCGGCGAGGCCTTTACCTGGGCGCTGCTGTGGCCGCTGTGCATGCTAGCAGCGGGCACGGGCTACCAGGTACTCAGCAGCAAGATGGCCGGGCACGAGAGCCCCGCCACCACGCAGCTCTACACCAGCTGGATCGCCACCGCGCTGGTGTCGCTGGGCGTGCCGTTCTTCTGGCAGCCGGTGAGCGACCCGTGGATGTGGGCGGGCATGTTCACCATGGGTCTGTCGAGCGCGGTGGGCCACATGCTGCTGCTCAACGCCTATGCGCGCACCACGCCGGTGACGATTGCGCCGTTTCTGTATTCACAGATCGGGTTTGCCATGCTGGCGGGCTGGCTGGTGTACCGCCATGTGCCGGACGCATGGTCGCTGGCGGGCATGGCGGCCATCGTGCTCAGCGGCGCAGCCAGCGCCTGGCTGACCGTGCGCGAGACACGTTAAGCATCAAAACAGCCGATAGCGCTGGTGCAATATGCCTGAGCAGCTATCCATTCAATAGCACCACACTCGCCATCTGAGGATGGATCAGAACGCCACCGCGTGTCCGTCCTTGCGCGGGTCCGAACCTGCGATGTAGCTGTTGCCGTTGCGCAGCACCAGCTGGGCGCCGCCAAAGGCGAACACGCCGTTGCCCTCTTCCACCGTCACCTCGTGCCCACGTGCGCGCAGCGCGGCGACCACAGCAGGGTCAAAGCCCGGCTCCACCGCCACCCCCTTGCCACCCGTCACGCGCCAGCGGGGCGCATCGGCCGCGGCCTGCGGGTTCTGGCCGTAGCGCAGCACGCGCAGCGCCATCTGCGTGTGGCCCTGGCTTTGCATGGGGCCGCCCATCACGCCAAAGGCCATCTGCGGCGTGCCATCGGCATGCATGGCAAAGGCCGGGATGATGGTGTGCGAGGGGCGCTTGCGCGGCGCCACCTGGTTGGCGTGGCCCGGGATCAGGTTGAAGCCGTGGCCCCGGTTCTGCAGGCTGATGCCCGTGCCCGGCACCACCACGCCCGAGCCAAAGCCCATGTAGTTGGACTGGATGAACGAGACCATCATGCCGGACGCATCGGCCGCTGCCAAGTACACCGTGCCACCGGGGCGTGGCGCGCCGTAGCCAGGGTCGCCAGCGCGCGTGGTGTCGATCAGCGCAGCGCGGCTGCGCAGGTAGTCGGGGTGCAGCAGCGCATCGGGCTTGACGTGCATGGCCTCGATGTCGGCGTTGTACTGGTGCAGGTCGGCAAACGCGAGCTTCATGGCCTCGATGCTGGCGTGCACGGTTTCCACGTCGTCCAGCGGATGCTTGCCAATGCCATGTGCGTCGAGCATGCCCAGCGCCATCAGCGCCGCAATGCCCTGCCCGTTGGGCGGAATCTCGTGGATGACCGAGTCACCAAACCGCTGCTGGATGGTGCCCACCCAGTCGGCCTGGTGGGCGGCGAGGTCGGCCATCGTCATGGCGCCGCCGTTGGCTTGCGCATGGGCGGCGATGCGCTCGGCAATCACGCCGCGGTAGAAGGCCTCACCCTCGGTTTCGGCAATCAGCTCCAGCGTGCGGGCGTGGGCCTCGCTGCGGAAGACTTCACCTGCCTTAGGCACCCGACCGTTCGGCATGAAGCACTCGGCAAATCCGGGCTGCGTGCCCAGCTTGGCCGCGCCCAGCGCCCACAGGCGGGCGATGGTGGGCGACACCGGAAAGCCGTTGCGCGCGTAGTCGATGGCGGGCTGCGCCAGTTGCGCAAACGGCAGCTTGCCCAGGCGCTTGGACAGCGCCACCCAGGCCGACACGGCGCCCGGCACGGTCACGGCATTCCAGCCCGTTTCAGGAATGCCGCCCAGCTTCTCGAAGTATTCAGGCGTCCACGCCGCAGGCGAGCGGCCCGAGGCGTTCAGGCCGTGCAGCTCCTTGCCATCCCACACGATGGCAAACCCATCGCTGCCCAGGCCGCAGCCCGTGGGCTCCACCACCGTGAGCGCCATGGCAGCGGCAATGGCGGCATCCACCGCGTTGCCACCCGCCAGCAGCATGCGCAGGCCCGCCTGCGCGGCCAGCGGCTGCGAGGTGGAGACCACGTTGCGGCCCATGACCGCACTGCGGTTTGAGGCGTAGGGAAGGGACCAGTCGAGAGAATTGGAATTCATAAAGCGTGTGTCTCCAGGGCCCATGTCCGGTGAGCCAGACACGGGTAGATCAGGCATGGCGCAGGCGAGAGACGCCGAGGAAGGGCCGCCCCCCGCACCGAGGGCGTCGTCCCCCTTGGGGGAAGGCGACTCAGGGGGTTAATCGATATTTATTTTGTGCTGGCGAATCACCGTCGCCCACCGGTTGCTGTCGGCCTGCACCATCGCCGCGAACTGCGCGGGCGTGCGGGGCGCTGCAGGCTCCACGCCCAGCTTGGCCAGGCTCTCGGCCACTTCGGGCGCCTGCACGGCCTTGGCAAAGGCCTTGTGCACCTTCTCGACCAGCGCGGGCGATGCGCCCGCAGGCAGGTACACACCGAACCAGGTCACCGACGAATAACCGGGCAGACCGGACTCGGCCAGCGTGGGCAGCTCGGGCGCCAGGGTGCTGCGCTTTTCGCTGGTCACGGCCAGCGCGCGCAGGCGGCCGGCCTTGGCGTGGGGCATGCCGGTGGGCAGCGAGTCAAACAGCACATGCGTCTGCCCGGCGATCAGATCAGGGATGGCCAGGGCCGTGCCCTTGTAGGGAATGTGGGTCATCTCCACACCCGCCTGGGCGCTGAAGGCCGCTGTGTTCAGGTGCACGATGGTGCCGTTGCCGCTGGTGGCGTAGTTGAGCTTGCCGGGGTGGGCCTTGGCATACGCAATCAGTTCGCCCACGGTCTTGACGGGCAGCGAGTTGGTGACCAGCAGCACGCTGGGTGCGTCGGCCACATGGGCCACGGGCGTGAAGTCCTTGCGCGGGTCGTAGGCCAGCTTGGGCATGAGGTGGGGCGAGATGGCGTGCGTGCTGCTGGTGGTCAGTAGCAGCGTGTAGCCGTCGGGTGCGGCCTTGGCCGCCTCGGCCGTGCCCAGGGTGCCGCCCGCGCCGGGCTTGTTGTCCACCACCAGTTGCTGGCCCAGGTCGGCCGCCACGCGTTGGGTGACCACGCGCGCCACCAGGTCGGTCGCGCCGCTGGCCGGGAAGGGCACGATCACCCGCACGGGGCGGTCTGGCCAGTTGGCTTGCGCGTGCGCGGCAGATGCCAGCACCAGCAGGCCGGCCAGGCCCCAGACACCACGGCCCCAGGAAAGTAGACGCATACAGAGCACTCCCGCAAAGAAATCGGACACAACAAAGGATGGAACCATCTTAGGAAGCTGCGCCTTGCTTGACCACCAGCATTTCAGCAACCTGCTTTGCCGTCACGGCAAACCGGCGCATACTGCGGGCTTCCCTCTGCCCCTTCCCCCATGCGCCCCCACCTGCTGCAAGACACCACCCTGCGCTACTTTCTTGCAGTGGCGCAGAGCGGCTCGCTGACCGAGGCCTCGGCCCGCCTGCATGTGGCCGCCTCGGCGCTGAGCCGCCAGATCGCCGGGCTGGAGGCCCAATTGGGCACCCCTCTTTTCGAGCGCCACCCGCGCGGCATGGTGCTGACGGCGGCGGGCGAGATCCTGGCGGTGCACGCACGCCGCACCCTGCTGGACGCCGAGCGCGCGCTGGGCGAGATCGGTGCGCTGCAGGGCCTGCGGGCCGGGCAGGTGCGCCTGGCCACGTCCGACGCGTTTGCCAACGAGCTGGTGCCGCGCCTGTGCGTGGAGTTCCAGCGCACGTATACAGGCGTGCAGTTCAGCGTGATCGCCTTACCCACGGCCCAGGTGCCCGACGCCGTGCGCAGCGGTGCGGCCGACATCGGCCTGTGTTTCAGCCGCGCGCCGCACAAGGACATCGACGTGGCCTACCGCCAGAGCGCGCCGGTGCTGGCCCTGCTGCCGCCCGGCCACCCCCTGGCCAGCGCAGGCAGCGTGACCCTGGCGCAGATGGCCGGGTACCCCCTGGCGCTGCCCCCGACGGAGACCACAGTGCGCCAGATGATCGACATCGTCTGCAGCCGCCAGGGCCTGCAACTGGAGGCCGTGCTCATCAGCAACCACGCCAAGACGGTGGTCAACTTTGTGCAGCTGGGCGGCGGGCTGTCGGTAGCCAGCGAGATCGCCGTGCGCCATCTGGTGGCCGAAGGCGCCATCGTGGCCCTGCCCATCAGCGACCCCGGCATGGACCTGCGCGACATCGAAATCCAGACCCTGGCCGGGCGCAGCCTGCCGGTGGCGGCGCAGGCGTTTCTGGAGTTGCTCAAGGAGCGGCTGCCCAGCCCCTGGTGAGGGGAAGCAAGGCCGCTCAGTAGCCGTGCTGCTGGCGGAAATCCCGCGCCTGGCTGAAATGCCCGTTGCCGATGAAAGGCACGGGCGGGCGCAGTGCCGACAGGGGCGAGGGGTGGTTGGATGTGAGCACCAGGTGCCCCCGATCGGTGGGAATCCACGCGCGCTTGGATTGGGCATGCGAGCCCCAGAGCATGAACACCACCGGGCGCGGCCCCTCGGCCACGTGGCGGATGACGGTGTCTGTCAGCTCCTCCCAGCCCTTGCCTGCATGGCTGGCGGCCTGGCCCTCTTCCACCGTGAGGCAGGTGTTGAGCAGCAGCACGCCGTTTTTGGCCCACTTGACCAGACTGCCGCCCGGGTTCGGGAAGGGGGGGAAAGCCACTCCCAGGTCGCGTTGCATCTCTTTGAAGATGTTCTGCAGCGAGGGCGGCAGGCGCACGCCCGGTGCGACGGAAAACGCCAGCCCCTCGGCCTGGCCCCGGCCGTGGTACGGGTCCTGTCCCAGGATGACCACGCGCACCTCCTCGGGCGGCGTCAGCTCCAGCGCGCGCAGCGGCTGGGGCGGAAAAATCGCCGCCCCCGCCTGCAACCGTGCCTGCAAAAACGCGAGCAACGCCTGCCCGCGCGCACCGGCAAAAAACGCATCCACCAAGGACTGCCAGCCAGGGGCCACCGGCCAGTCGGCGGGTTGGGCCGTCTGGAGTTGCGTGGCGGGCATTTCAGAGGGATTCATGGCGAAATGAGCTGGTAGCGCAGGTGAGATATGCGCCAGCAGCTATCAAAAACATAGTGATCGATCACTGTCAAGCAAACAGCTTGGCCAGCGCCAGGCCGGGGTCGTCGGCGCGCATGAAGGCCTCGCCCACCAGGAAGGCGTGAACGCCCGCGTCGCGCATGGTCTTCACGTCGGCAGGCTTCAGGATGCCCGACTCGGTGACCAGCAGGCGGTCTGCGGGCACGTCCTTGAGCATGCCCAAGGTCGTGTCCAGCGTGACTTCGAACGTGCGCAGGTTGCGGTTGTTGATGCCGACCAGCGGGGTCTTGAGCTTCAGCGCGCGCTCCAGCTCGGCGCGGTCATGCACCTCCACCAGCACCGCCATGTCCAGGCTGTGGGCGATGGCCTCGAAGTCGGCCATCTGGGCATCGTCCAGGCAGGCAGCGATCAGCAGGATGGCATCAGCGCCCATGGCGCGCGATTCGTAGATCTGGTACGCGTCCACCATGAAGTCCTTGCGCAGCACGGGCAACAACGTGCTGGCGCGGGCCTGCTTCAGGTAGTCGGGCTGGCCCTGGAAGAACTGCCGGTCGGTCAGCACCGACAGGCAGGCCGCGCTGACCTTGCCATCGCCTTCCATGTAGCTCTGGGCGATATCGGCCGGCTCGAAGTTGGCACGCAGCACGCCCTTGCTGGGGCTGGCCTTCTTGACTTCGGCGATCACGGCGGCCTGGCCCTTGGCGATCTTGGCGCGCAGCGCGCCTTCAAAGTCGCGCGTGAGCACGCGGCTCTCGGCATCGGCGCGCATGGCGTCAAAAGGCAGGCGCTTTTTGGCGGCGGCCACTTCTTCGTGCTTGACGGCCACGATCTTGTTGAGGATGTCACTGCTCATGGTGGGCTGCCTTGTCGGTTTCAGTGGGCTCGGCAGAGCCCTGTTTCAGAATGCGGGTGAACACGCGGTGCATCACGACCCCGGCCACGATGAACAGGGCAGAGACGCCCAGTGCAATCCAGGTGCCAGGGTCGTGCCACATGGCTAGGTCAGGCCGTCGTATCAGACCGTTGTGGCCAGCGCGTGCGTGCGCGTGACCACCTGCTCCAGCTTGGCCAGCGCGGCGCCGGAGGCAATCGCGGCGCGTGCCTTGGCAATGCCAGTCTGGATGGAGTCGGCCACATTGGCGGCGTACAAGGCCACGCCTGCGTTCAGGCAAACAATGTCCTGCGCAGCGCCGGGCTCGCCCTTGAGCACGCCGATCAACATCTCACGCGACTGCTCGGGCGTTTCGACCTTGAGGGCGCGGTTGCTCGCCATCGGCAGGCCAAAGTCCTCGGGGTGGATTTCGTACTCGGTGATCTGGCCGTTTTTCAGTTCGCCCACCAGCGTGGCGGCGCCCAGGCTGACTTCGTCCATGCCGTCACGGCCATACACCACCAACGCATGCTCGGCGCCCAGGCGCTGCAGCGCGCGCACCTGGATACCGACGAGGTCGGGGTGGAACACACCCATCAAGATGTTGGGGGCACCTGCCGGGTTCGTCAGCGGGCCCAGGATGTTGAAGATGGTGCGCACGCCCAACTCCTTGCGCACCGGGGCCACGTTCTTCATGGCGGGGTGGTGGTTGGGCGCGAACATGAAGCCGATGCCGACTTCAGCGATGCACTGGGCGATCTGCTCGGGCTTGAGGTTGATGTGGATGCCCAGGGCTTCCATCACATCGGCGCTGCCGCTCTTGCTCGACACGCCGCGCCCGCCATGTTTGCTGACCTTGGCGCCCGCTGCGGCGGCCACGAACATCGAGCAGGTGGAGATGTTGAAGGTGTTGGCACCGTCACCGCCCGTGCCCACGATGTCCACCATGTGGGTCGCGTCTTGGACGTGCACCTTGGTGCTGAACTCGCGCATCACCTGCGCGGCGGCGGTGATCTCGCCGATGGTCTCCTTCTTCACGCGCAGGCCGGTGATGATGGACGCCGTCATGACGGGCGAGAGCTCGCCGTTCATGATGAGCCGCATCAGGTGCAGCATCTCATCGTGGAAGATTTCGCGGTGCTCGATGGTGCGCTGCAGCGCTTCCTGGGGGGTAATGGGCATGGAATGTCTCCTGGTATTTAAGCAGAGGGCTGGTCTGTGAAGGCCAGCTTGAGCCCGAAGCCGATGAACATGGCGCCCGCCACGCGGTCCAGCCAGTGCATGCCGCGCTGGATCACCCCGGCGCGGCGCGCCATCCACGACGCGGCCAGTGCCCAGCCCACGTTGACGGGGATGGCGTTGACGTTAAACAGCACGCCCAGCAGCACAAAGGCCAGCGCCTTGTTGTCCGCGCCCGGCGCGATGAACTGCGGCACGAAGGCCAGGAAGAAGATGGCGACCTTGGGGTTGAGCACATTGGTCCAGAAGCCGCCGAGGAACACCTTGGAGAGCGGCGTGTGATGCACTGGCGCCGCCTGCGCCGCCATCAGCGCTGCACTGTTGCCCCCATCGGCCCCGGGCTTGGACAGCAGCATGCGCACGCCCATCCACATCAGGTACGCCGCACCGATCCACTTGAGCACGGTGAACGCCGTGGCCGATGCGGCCAGCAGCGCGCCCACGCCCACAGCGGCCGCAAAGATGTGCACGAAGCACCCGGCCGTGATACCCAGCCCCGCCACGATGCCCGCGCGCGTGCCGGACTTGAGTGCGTTGGTCACGATGTAGAGCACATCAGGCCCGGGCGTGAGGTTGAGCAGCCAACCGGCGGCGATGAACATCACTAACTGGTGGGCGTCGATGAAGTTCATGCGCGCTGCTCCAGAAAGTTCTTGAGCATGGCGTGACCATGTTCGGTGAGGATGCTTTCGGGGTGGAACTGCACGCCCTCGATCGCCAACGTCTTGTGGCGCACGCCCATGATCTCGCCGTCATCCGTCCAGGCCGTCACCTCCAGCACATCCGGGCAGGTGGCGCGCTCGATTGCCAGCGAGTGGTAGCGGTTGACCGTGAACTTTTCCGGCAAGCCCGCAAACACGCCCTTTTGCGTGGTGGTGATGACGCTGGTCTTGCCGTGCATCAACTCCTGAGCGCGGACGATGGTGCCGCCGAAGGCTGCGCCAATGGCCTGGTGGCCCAGGCACACGCCCAGGATGGGCAGCTTGCCGGCAAAGTGCTGGATCGCGGCGACCGAGATGCCGGCCTCGGCGGGGGAACAAGGACCGGGCGAAATCACCAGGCGGTCAAGCTGCCCAGCATTCAGTCGCGCCTCGATCTCAGCCACGGTGATTTCGTCGTTGCGGAACACCTCCACATCGGCACCCAGCTCGCCAAAGTACTGGACGATGTTGTAGGTGAAGCTGTCGTAGTTATCGACCATCAAGAGTTTTGTCATGCGGCGCTCCCAGCAAGGGCGGGCTCGCGCAGACGGACGAACTCGCGGTGTTCATAGGCAATGCAGGCTTCCATGAGGCTGCGGTAGATGGCTTCCATCACATCGGCGTCGCCGCCTTCGGCCTGGGCACGTTCGCGCACG
This sequence comes from Acidovorax sp. 107, assembly GCF_003058055.1. NCBI lineage: Bacteria > Pseudomonadati > Pseudomonadota > Betaproteobacteria > Burkholderiales > Comamonadaceae > Acidovorax > Acidovorax sp. 107. Next base: position 2,747,737 of record NZ_QBTZ01000001.1, read on the forward strand.
CGGGCCACGATGGCTTCGATGCGGGCTTCGTCGCGCACTTGTTCCACGCCTTGCTTGATGCGGGCGGCCTGGGTCATGTAGCCCACGCGCTCCACCAACAGGGGCACCAGCACGTCGTCCAGCGCGTTCACTTCGCGGCGCACGTCCTGCATGGTGGTGCAGGGTTTGACCTTCTCAATCGCGGGGGTCATTCCAGGCCCTCCTCGACGAGTTCTGCCGCGCGCAGCAGCGCGCGGGCCTTGTGCTCGGTTTCTTTCCATTCCAGCTCGGGCACCGAATCGGCCACCACACCCGCGGCAGCCTGCACATAGAGCGTGCCGTTCTTGATGATGCCGGTGCGGATGGCAATGGCCACGTCCATGTCGCCCGCATAGCTCAGGTAGCCACACGCGCCGCCGTACAGGCCGCGCTTGGTGGGCTCTAGCTGGTCAATCAGTTCCATGGCGTGCACCTTGGGCGCGCCGGTCAGCGTGCCTGCGGGGAAGGTGGCCTTGAGCACGTCCATGCTGGTCATGCCGTCGTGCAGGATGCCTTCCACGTTGCTCACGATGTGCATCACATGGCTGTAGCGCTCCACAGCAAAGGCCTCGGTCACCTTCACGGTGCCGGTCTTGGCGATGCGACCGATGTCGTTGCGTGCCAGGTCGATGAGCATCACGTGCTCGGCACGCTCCTTGGGATCGTTGATGAGTTCGACCTCGGTGGCCTTGTCCTTCTCGGGCGTGGCGCCGCGTGGGCGGGTGCCCGCCAGGGGGCGGATGGTGACCTTGGTGCCTTCATCGGTCTTTTCCTGCCGCACCAGGATCTCAGGGCTGGCGCCCACCACGTGGAAGTCGCCAAAGTCGTAGAAGTACATGTACGGCGACGGGTTCAGCGAACGCAGGGCGCGGTACAGCGACAAAGGCGACTCGGTGTAGCGCTTGTGGATGCGCTGGCCGACCTGCACCTGCATGAAGTCACCGGCGGCAATCAGCTCCTTGGCGCGCTCCACGGCGGCTAGGTAGTCGGCCTTGGCAAAGTCGCGCTGGGCGGGGTGGCTTTCGGTGGCCTTGACCACGGGGGCGCTCACCGAATATTTGAGCTGCTCCTTGAGGTCGCGCAGGCGCTTCTTGGCCTTGGCGTAGGCCTCGGGCTGGGCCGGGTCGGCATACACGATGAGGTAAAGCTTGCCCGAGAGGTTGTCGATGACCGCCAGCTCCTCGCACTGCAGCAGCAGGATGTCGGGGCAGCCCAGTGTGTCGGGCGGGCAGGTGGTTTCGAGCTTTTTCTCGATGTAGCGCACCGCGTCGTAGCCAAAGTAGCCCGCCAGACCGCCACAAAAGCGCGGCAAGCCGGGGCGCAGGGCCACCTTGAAGCGCTTTTGGTAGGCCTCGATGAAATCGAGCGGGTTGCCTTGGGCAGTCTCGACCACCTGGCCGTCGGTCACCACCTCGGTCTTGGCCTGGTCGCCAAAGCCGCTGGCGCGCAGCAAGGTGCGTGCGGGCAGGCCGATGAAGCTGTAGCGCCCGAAGCGCTCGCCGCCCACCACCGATTCGAGCAGGAAGCTGTGCTTGCCGCCGTCCTTGGTGTGCGCCAGCTTCAGGTAGAGCGAGAGCGGGGTTTCCAGGTCCGCAAAGGCCTCAGCCATGAGCGGAATGCGGTTGTAGCCTTCGCTGGCCAGGCTTTTGAATTCAAGTTCTGTGATCACGGGGAAAGCTCCCAGCTGTCGCAGCGCGTGTCCCTGTGCATGAAAGCGGGGCGCTGCGGTCCATTCAATCGGCCTCACCGCATCGGGGCGGAGGCCACGGGTGCACGCTGGGGCGGCTGCCCAGGTGCCATCAGGCGTTCAAAGCGACAGGCTGACGCCAGGGCCAGGCTCCCCGGTCGCTGCAACCTGTGATGAACACGTGGTGAATGAACATGGGCCAAAGTGTAGCAAAGCTTTTTTGGCGCCCCGATTTGACGCCCCGCAACGCGAGATCACACAACCACTCGAAAACCCTGTTGCGTGCCCCCAGGAGCACTGCAACAATTTGAAACGAACGACCGTTCTTTTTTTAGGAGTTGCACATGAAGTTTCTCCAGCGATGTGCCGCAGCAGCAGTGGCATGCCTATTGGCGACCAGTGCCATTGCCCAGCCCATCACCGTGGCCGACGTCAAGTATGAAGAGACAGCGAGCCTGAGTGGCAGCAGCCTTCAGCTCAATGGCGCCGGGGTTCGTTACAAAGCCGTGTTCAAGGTGTACACGGCCGGCCTGTACCTCGAAAAGAAAGCCAGCACACCCGCCGAAATCATGGCCCAGAAAGGCCCCAAGCGCCTGACCATCACCATGCTGCGCGAAATCGACTCCACCGAACTGGGCAAACTGTTCTCGCGCGGTATGGAGGACAACATGGACCGCGCGGCGTTCTCCAAACTCATCCCGGGCGTGCTGCGCATGAGCCAGATCTTCTCGGACCACAAGAAGCTGGTGGCGGGAGACCAGTTCCAGATCGACTGGATTCCCGGCACGGGCACCATCATCACCGTCAAGGGCAAGCCGCAGGGAGAGCCCTTCAAGGAGCCCGAGTTCTTCAATGCACTGCTGGGCATCTGGCTGGGCAACGCACCGGCGGACTGGAAGCTCAAGGACGCCTTGCTCGGCAAGCCCGCCTGATTCTGGACACCGGGCAAACCCCGACGCTCACCGGCTCGGCGCTGTCGCACGCCCGACAGACGCCCCTCCTACCGGGGAGTAGCCTTTGCCCGATCCATGGCACCTTTCTGATCGCCCCTTTTTTTCACCCCTTGTTCTCTTGACGTAACAACGGACCTTGCACTGCGCGCCATCCGCGGCACGCGAGGTCACGGCTGAACCGAGCTTCTCGCGCTATCCGCGCACCGCTGCGAGCCGCCTGTCACGCATCCTCCTCCGCCCCAGACACCTTTCGCGCCAGACACCACCATGAAACTCAGCCACCTCTCCGTCGGCCTGCGCCTGGGCGCATCGTTTGGCGCCATCCTGCTCATCACGGCCCTTATCGCCGCCACGGGTATGTGGCGCATTGCCAGCCTGCAAAGCGCCAGCGAGCGCGTCGCCACGCAAGAGATCGAACAGCAGACCCTGGTGGAAGATTGGGCGTCAGACATCCGCCTGAACTGGGTGCGCACCGAGGCCTTCCTCAAGGCCATCGACCGCGACTACATGGACAAGCTCACCACCGACACCCAGGCGACGGCCAAGGGCATGGAAGCCAAGGTCAAGCGCATTGAAGCCCTGGTGCAAGGCGACCGGGCCAAGGGTCTTTTGGCCGCGATTGCCACGGCCCGGCAGGCCTACAACGACAAGCTCAACGAAATCCGGGAACTGCACCGCGGTGGCGAACCCAACGTGCCCGCCCTGGTAGACAAGGACCTGCGCCCGCTGGCCGACAAATACCTGCAGTCGCTGGACGATCTGCGCAAGACCATGGCCGCCCAGCTGGCCGAAAGCCAGGCCGACACCTCCACCCTGGCCAAGGCCAGCCAGGTGCTGCTGGGCGTGGGCACACTGGTGGCCGTGGCGCTCGGCGCATTGATGGGCCTGACGGTCACCCGTTCCATCGTGCGCCCCTTGCAGCAGGGCCAGCACGCCGCCGAAAGCATTGCCGATGGCGACCTGACGCACCCTATCGCCGCCAGCGGCAACGACGAGACCGGCCAGTTGCTGCAGGCGCTGGCCACCATGCAATCACGCCTGGCCACCATCGTGGGCAACGTACGCTACAGCGCCGAAGGCGTGGCCACGGCCAGCGCCGAGATCGCGACAGGCAACAACGACCTGAGTGCCCGCACCGAACAGCAGGCCAGCGCGCTGGAAGAAACGGCCGCATCGATGGAAGAACTGGGTTCCACCGTGCGCCAGAACGCCGACAACGCCCGCACCGCCAACCAGTTGGCCATGAGCGCATCCACCGTCGCCCAGCAAGGCGGCGACGTGGTGGCAGAGGTGGTGGACACCATGAAGGGCATTAACGACAGCAGCCGCAAGATCGCCGACATCATCAGCGTGATCGACGGCATCGCCTTCCAGACCAACATCCTGGCGCTGAACGCTGCCGTCGAGGCTGCGCGCGCGGGCGAACAGGGTCGGGGCTTTGCCGTGGTGGCGGGCGAGGTGCGCAGCCTGGCGCAGCGCAGCGCCGAGGCCGCCAAAGAGATCAAGGGCCTGATTGGCACCAGCGTGGAGCGCGTGGAGCGTGGCACGGCCCTGGTGGACAAGGCCGGCGCCACCATGACCGAGGTGGTCAGCGCCATCCGCCGCGTGACCGACATCATGGGTGAGATCAGCGCCGCCAGCAGCGAACAGAGCCAGGGCGTCTCGCAAGTCGGCGAAGCCATCACGCAGATGGACCAGGCCACGCAGCAAAACGCTGCCTTGGTGGAACAAAGCGCCGCAGCCGCCGACAGCCTCAAAACCCAGGCAGGCCAGCTGGTGGATGCCGTGGCGGTGTTCCGCCTTTCGGACAACGCCACGCGCCACAACAGCTCCGCACCCGCCCCAGTGCGCAGCAGCGCCCCCGCAGCATCGCGTCTGGACTATCGCAACGTGGCGCCGCGCCAGCTGACCGCCTGAACGCCAGCACCCCGCAATCCGCAATCCGCAATCCGACCAGGCAAGCTCAGGTCAGCTGCGCCAGCGAATCCACAAAACCATCGGCATTCACAGCCCGCACGGGCTGGCCGTGGTTGTAGCCGTAGGTGACCAGCACCACCGGACACCCGGCAGCCCGCGCGGCCTGCGCATCATTGCTGGAGTCGCCCACCATGAGCGTGCGCGCGGGGTCTATGCCCAAGGCTTCGCAGGTCTTGAGCAGTGGCAACGGGTCTGGCTTTTTGCGCTCGAACGAGTCGCCACCGAAGACCTTCTCGAAATACCCGTCAAGGCCTTTCAACTGCAGCAGGGGCAGCGCGAAGTCCCGGGGCTTGTTGGTCAGACACGCCAGCCGCAGGCCCCGGCCCTGCAAAGCCTGCAGCCCCGCCTTCACGCCGTCATACACCCCGGCGTACTGACCATTGATGGCGAGATAGTGGCGCTGGTAGCTGGCCCAGGCAGAAGGGTAGAGCGCTTCAATTTCCGTAGCAATGGAGGCATGGTTGACCTGCACCAGCACGTGATGCAGCACTGAGCGCAACAGATGTTCCGACCCTTTGCCCACCATGTGCTCGATCGTCTGGGCCGCAATCGACGGCAGCTCCAGTTCACGCAGCATGCGGTTCAAGGCCTCATTGAAGTCACCCATGGTGTCCACCATGGTTCCGTCCAGGTCGATGATGGCGGCGTCCACACGGGCGAGCAAGGTGGACAGCAAAGGCGTAACGGCAGCGGGCATGAAACAGGCATTCAGTGAAAGAGACGGGGCCAAGTTTACGGACCCCGTCAAATCCTCCCCCTGCCTACCTCGCTTCATTCAACGCAAGCTGAGCGTTTCGCGCTTCCATGCCGGGTCTTGCCAGCGCTGGAACAGGGGCAGCGCGGCCACATCGCCGGTCACGCGCTCGGTGGTCAGGCCCTCCAGCCGCACCACTTCAAAGCTCTTGCGGTAGCGGCCCTGGCCCCGGGCTTCGCGGGCCACCAGCATTTGCTGGCCGCCAGGCACCCAGCCGGCCCATTCGGCCACGCCGGTCTCGGGCGTGGCGGCGGCGGGTGGCAGCACATCGGCCAGCCAACCGCCTTCGGTTTTGCGTAGCACCCACAGCTCGCGCCAGCCTTCCATCGGCTGCGCCGCCAGGGCCACGGCCGTGCCTTCGCGGTTGGTGCTGGCTGATGCGGCCCATACCACGCCGTAGGTGCAGCGGCGCAGCAGCGGGGCCTGGGCGCTGTGCTGCGCGTCCACCAGCAGCACACAGGTTTCGCCAGGGGCGCCGGGTTCGGTCAGCAGTGTGGGGCGGGCACCTACGGCTGCCACAGGGGCCACCGCCGGCACCAAGGCCCAACGCACGGCGCTCACGCGCATGGCGGCGTCGTTGTAAGCGGCCAGGTCTTCGTCGGGCAGCTCGGCCTTGCTCACGCCACTGAGTTCCGTCAGGGCACGCGCAGCGGCAGCGGCCACCGCTGGGTCGGCAGCGTTCTTGCGTGCCTGCTGAAAGGCGGCAGCACCCCACACGCTGGCGCGGCGCATTTGCACGCGGTTGCGCAGGTAGCCGGGCAGATTGGCCACGTCCACGCGCTCCAGCACGTCAGCCTGCCAGGTGGTGACCTTGGCGCGCTCGTGCGCAGGCAGGTCGGGGTTGATGCACTCGGGGCGGGTCAGCGCCAGGGCGGCGCGGGCGCGCTGCTCAGCATCGGCCACGGGCATGGCCAGCAGGCGGCGAAAGGCCTCGCCCTCGTAGCAGACCTGCATGCGGCCTTCGACCTCGTAGGTGGCAAAGCGCACGCCGTAGCCGTTGACCACATCCAGGTGCGCGGACAGCGTGGCGCCTGACGCCTTGCCCGGCGCGGCCACCGAGGCGCGGCGGGCCAGCCGATCGGCAAAAGTGCCCAGCGCATCAAAGGCCTGCGCGCCCTCCACGCCAGCCAAAGCCTTGGCAGGCGCGGCTTGCAGGTAGGCGGCTGTCAGGCCAATGCCCAGCGCCTCGGCGCCCGGCGTGTCCTGCACAAAGCGCATGACGGCCAGCAGCGCGGGGCCTTCGGTCTCGGTCAGGGCCACGCGGCGCACATCGCTGGCGCGGATGAAGCCACCGCGCTCGCGCTTGTGGTCCCACACCTGCAAATAGTCGAGGCGCTCGCCGCGCACTTCGAGCACTTCGCCCTGCCACAGGCTGGCCTGCTGCTGGGCGCCGTCGCGGGGTGCGGCGCGCAGGCTGGCCTGGTCTTGCACCACGATGGCGCTGCCCTGGGCGTTGGAAGATGGCTGTGGGGCGGCCTCAGCCGCCACGGTCACTGCGGCGCTGGCGACGGCTGCCAGCAAGGTGGCGAGGGTGGCGTTCATGTTCACTGCTCCACGGCTTGTGTGGTGGTGGCGTCGTCGGCCACGGCCGCAGCCTGGGCTGCACCGGCCTGGGCATTGCGGTGGCCGCCCAGCAGCGCGGCACCGATGAAGTCGCCGTTGGTGGGCGGGGGCGCGATGATGACCTGGATCTTGTCCGAGAGCTTGTCGGCCAGCGTCTTCTGGATGAGCAGCGGGTGCTTGGTCACCAGCGCGCCTTCGCGGGCCATTTGCTCGGCGTTGACTTTGCCCACGCGGTCCATGCGGTAGGCCTCGGCCTCGGCCAGCTTCTGGCGGGCGTCGGCCTCGCCGTTGGCTTCGATGCGGCGGGCCTGGGCGGCACCTTCGGCGGCTTTGACGCGGGCCACGCGCTCGGCTTCGGCCTCTAGCTGGCGCTGCTCGATCTGGCGCTGCTTGAAGGGCAGCACATGCTTCATGGCCTCTTCCTGCGCCTTGGCGGCAATGACCTGCTCGCGGGCGGCGGCTTCGGCGGCCACTTCGCGGCGCACCTTGTCGGCGTTGGCGTCCAGCTCGGTTTCCTTCACGCGCTTGTCTTTCAGCTCCAGCGTGTAGCGCATTTTTTCGGAGGCCAGCTCTTCGGCCAACAGGCTGTCCATGCCCCGGCGGTACTCGGCGGGCAAATCCACCTTGCCGATCTGGATGCTGCGCAGCGTGACGCCATCGGCCGCCAAGCGAGCGCGCAGCTCGGTTTCGATGATCTGCGCAATCTCGGCACGCTTGGACGAGAAGATTTCACGCACGGTGTAGCGGGCAAACACCTTGTAGACCAGGCCTTGCACAGCGGGCTCGACGATGTCGGCGCCCACGTTGTCGGGCAGGTTGCCAGCCTTCACAGCGGGCGAGTTGGGGTCCAGCGCATAGCGCACGCTCAGATCCAGCCCCAGCGACAGGCCTTCGACCGACTGCAGCGGCGCGCTGCCCGTGGCCTGGCGCATGGCTTCGGGGCGGTAGCTTTGGTCGCGCAGCGAGAACACGCGCACCGTGTGCAGGCCGGGCACCACCCACACGCTGCCATCACGCCACAAGCTCACCGCGCCGGTGAACTGGTTCAGGCGCACACCCAGGTCGCCTTGCGCCAGGTGTTGCACGGGCGGATTGCGGTACACCATCAGGCCCGCTGCAGCCACCACGGCACCAGCGGCCAGCCAGCGCACCGTGCGGGCGGTGGGCAGCAGGTAGGCCCAGTTCAACGGGGCTGCCGACGCGGGAGCCGTCGTGGGGGTGGGGCCTTGCAGATCAGCGTCCAGCACGGGTTCCGTGCCCGCTTCGGGCAAGGGGGTAGAGCGGCGGCCCTTCAGGGTCTGCACGATGCGGTTCCAGGTGGCTTTCATGGTGTTTCTCTCTCAGGTGGTTTCGATGTTGTTGTCGCTTCTGAGCAGTCAAAGTGGCTGACTCATTGAGGACCGATTGTTCGAATTCACCCCGGAAGCAACAATGCAGCGCAGCCCCCAATGCGCTCACACCGCCCGCACGAACCTTCCGGCCCCGGAAGAAAAACTCACACAGCCCGGCGCGGGCCGCCGGGATAATCCGACCACCCCTTACTGCCCGCCCTGCCCATGACTCGCATTGCCGTGATCGAAGACGACCTGCCCACCAGCAACCAGTTGGCCGGGTGGATACGCAGCGCCAAGAGCGGCATCGTCATCGACCAGTGGTTCACCCGCGACGAGGCCGAAGCCGCGCTGGCCCGCGAGCACTACGACGCGGTGGTGCTCGACATCGAACTGGGCCGCGAGCGCCATGCGGGCGTAGCCCTGATCAACGCCATCAACAAGCTGCGCCAGGGCACGCCGGTGCTGGTGGTGTCGGCCATGCCAGCGGCCATTTACCGCAGCATCATGAAGGCGCTGGACGCGTGGGACTACCTGCAGAAAACCACGTTTGAAGAGGCAGACTTCATCGAGACCTTTCTCGACATCCTGCGCACCACACAGGCACAGGCCCCGGCCAGCGCAGCCCCTGCGCCCGTGGGCGACGCCCTGGTGCTGGACCCGCTGTGGCAACGCACCCCCACCTGGCGCGGCGAGCGCATCAACCTGCCGCTCACGGCCCAGCGCATCCTGGCCACGCTGCACCAGCGCAGTGGCGAGGTCGTGTCTTACGACGAACTGTTTGAGGTGGTGAAAAGCGGCCGCAACCGCGACAACGTGCGCAAGCATGTGAGCACCATCCGCGAGGCGCTGCGTGAAGTGGACCCCAGTTTTGAAGGCATTGAAAACGTGCCCATGCGCGGCTTCCGCTGGGTTGGCAAATGAAACGCCTGCTGCGCCCCGCACTCGACATCCCCCGCCTGGGCCTGCCGGCGTTCCGCCTGCGCATTCTGGTGCGCAGTGTGTTTGTGCTGCTGGCCTTGGCCACGGTGGCGCTGAGCGTGGTGGTGCTCAAGGACGAAAAGGAGCGCGCCTGGCAGGCCTACCAGCACGGCTTTGTGCGCAGTCAGGCCGAGGTCATGGCGCGGCTGCGCCATCCCTCGGGCCAGTTGGCGCTGCTCAATGCGAGCCACCTCGGCCAGGGCGTGACGCCGCTGGCGCCGCTGCTGCTGCCCTACGCCGCCATCGACTTTGACGACCCGCAAAAATCGCAGCAGGCGGTGGAGATGGCGGGCTGCTCGGTGCAGTATCCCGACGGGGCCTCGGTGTGCGCGGCGATTGGCAACAACCCGTACGCGGGCGGCTTCATTTACCTGGTGGGCAGCTTTTATGCGGGCGAGCTGACGCCCCGCGAGCGCGGTGCGCTGGTGCCTGCAGAATCACACCGTGCGCGCATCAGCCTGGACATGCGCGGCGCCACCTACCGCTGGATTGCGCCGTACGAGGCCATGCCGCCGCAAGGCAGCGCGGCGGTGCGCGGGCGGCTCACGGGGTTTGTGGACAACGGCGCGCCGCAGCTCGATGCCCATGCACGGCCGGTGCGCGACTTTCGCGGCTGGCTGTGGCAAAACGGCCAGTGCCGCGACCTGCCGCCAAAGCCCACCAACCAAACCTCCACTGGCACCTCTGCTGGCGCCCTCACTGGCGATGCTGCAGCGACAGACTGCGTGCGCCGCACCCACTACTCGATCCGTCTGCCCGTCGAGCTGTTTCGCGAAGCGCTGTTCCGCAAGGACGAACGCCTGGTCTGGCCGCCCGAAGACCTGGGGCAAATGCGTGTGCGCGTGGAGATGCTGGCGCCGGGCGAAGACTCCAGGCCGCTGTTTGACAGCAACGCGCCTGGCGCGCAGTTGGCCGCCTCGCTGAACGACCTCTCGCGCAGCCTGCTGCCGGGCGAGCGTGTGCAGATCCGCAAAATGGGCAGCGACGAGGCCAGCGCCATCACCCTCAAGGGCGTCGAAGTGCAGGCCGAGCCCTCAGCGCCCTGGCTGCTGCGCCTGATCCGCTGGCTGCCGCTGGATGCCGCAGGCGTGGGCCCGGCGGCGGTAACACCCGTAGCGCCCACGGGGCTGGATATTCTGGACACGCCTACCGGCAACTACGTGGTCAACTTCACCGGCCATCTGCGCGGTGTGGAGCAGGGCCTGGCGGCCGTGGCCACGCGCCTGTCGTGGTACCTGGGCGCCATGCTGGGGGCGATTGCACTGGCCTGGCTGGTGGTGGAAGTGGGCCTGATCCGCCGCGTGACGGCCCTCACCCGCCGCGCCGCTGCGGTGTCATACAACGTGCAGCCCGGCCACACCGGCCCCAGGCTGGGCGACCTGGACGTGTCCGACCTGCGCGGATCGGACGAGCTGGGCATTCTGGCGGGCGGCCTGGCCGACCTGCTGCAGCGCGTGAAGGACGACCTGCAACGCGAACAACTGCGTGCCCAGCAAGAGCGCGACATGTGGCACGCCGTGGGGCACGAGATCATGTCGCCCCTGCAGTCGCTGATGGCGCTGAACGGCCCGCAAGACCCCGGCCACCGCTATGTGCAGCGCATGCAGCAGGCCATCCATGTGCTCTATGGAACGGCATCGCCCGCCGAAGCACTGCAGGCCGCCGATGTGCCCGAGGGGCGACTGGACCTGGACGCCTTCTTGCGCAACGTGGCCGATAACGCGCACTTTGCGGGCATCCTGGACGTGGTGTATGCCCCGGGTTCAAGCGACTCAGGCCCGGTCATCGTTCGCGCCGACGAGTTTGCGCTGGAAGACGTGGTGACCCACATCCTGCGCAACGCCGACCGCTACCGCCCCACGGGCAGCCCTATCACGCTGACGCTCACTGCGTCAGAATCCACCGCTAGCGCCACGCTGCACAACCAGGGATCGACGATTGCCGAAGACCTGCTGGAGCGGATTTTTGAACTGGGTGTGTCCGACCCCGGCAGCCCCACCCCGTTGGGCGAGGGCGAACACCGGGGCCAGGGCCTGTTCGTGGCCAAGACCTACATGGCCAAGATGGGCGGCACCATCAACGCCCGCAACACCGAGGGGGGCGTGGCATTCACGCTGACTTTTCAGCGGCTAGGCTGAGACCCCAGGGGTCTTCTGCACGAATCGAGCGCAAAGGATGCGCTGCGGATAGAGACGGGCTGCAAGGCGCAGCAATAGCCATAGCTATTGCGAGTATTTGAAACGTCGCATACCACCCGAGATCGCAGGTGCACACGGCGCGGTAATTCGTGCGGAGGGTCCCGAGAACCCGCAGCAGCGCTATCGCAGCCCAGGATTTGCACAGCACTCGTCATTAGCCCCTGGGGCGCTGCGATGGACGGCGATTGTGCTGCAGCGCTCTACTCGAACTGGACCGTTGTCGCCTGGAGCACGCCCGAAACCACTTGGCTGCCACTCACCGATACGCGTGCACCATTGCGCAAATCTTTCGCGGTACCGTTGGTGAACACAACCGAACTGTTCGATGCATCCACCGGCTGCCCATTGACGCGAAAGTCCGCTACGGATCGGTACTGCCCCACCGTGCCGATGAGCTGGAAACTTGCAGGGCCACCAACCCCGGGCGCGTATCGGATGCGCGCCCGCTTGGCCACCAACACGCCACCCACCATGGTGCCCGCAACTTCGAGCCGGACGCCGTTCCCGATGCTCGATGCAGGCCCTCCTGTGACCAGGGCAGAAGCGATATTCACGCGCTGACCGTACAACAGGAAATCCGAATTCAGCCCCCCGAAGCTAGAAACGATACCCAGCAAATTCGCGGCGAAACTCCCCGTGGTTGGCAGGGTGTGTCCTCGCCGAATCTGTTGTGCGTTGAGAACCCCATTGACAGGCAAGGCCGTTGCTCGCACGTACACCACCATCCCGTTAGCCAATGAGCTGCCAACCAACGTTCCGCTGAACGACGCGGCGCCATAGTTGACCAACAATCCTCCCAGGCTGAAGGTCTTGGAAGCTGTATCGAGTTGCCCCACCGCCCCGGACAAGATGAGAGGCAAGCTGGAACTCTTGCTCTCGATCCGGCTGGCGCGCCAACTGCCATCGCCAATGGGCAACGCATACACCTGCACAGTGGTGCCCACTTTGATGGACGACAAAGACGTGACGCCGTCGTAAATGGTGGCCTCATCTACCAAAACGCGGGTTCCTGACACCTCCAGCGCGCCTGCAGCAGCATCTACCGCTGTGGCAGCACCCCGGAATTCGGGGACCGAGAGCACTGTCGTTGCAGTACCCGTCAGAAGGTCTGGCTGAATGGAGCCGCCGACCAAAACGGTCATCCCGAGACGCAATGCATCTGAATCTTCTGTGGTGATCTGGGCCGAATCCGTAGCGAAACGTACCCCGTTCACGATCACACTGCCAAAGCCGTCTGCGACGCCGACACCCACCGCGGAAGCAGTCACCCCCGTGCCACCAGAGCCCACTCCGCCGCCATCGCCGGGACCTGCTGCCACGCCATCTCCAGAACCATCGCCTGTACCTGTACCTGTACCTGTACCTGTACCTGTACCTGTACCTGTACCTGTACCTGTGCCTGTGCCTGTGCCTGTGCCTGTGCCTGTGCCTGTGCCTGTGCCTGTGCCTGTGCCTGTGCCTGTGCCTGTGCCTGTGCCTGTGCCTGTGCCTGTGCCTGTGCCTGTGCCTGTGCCTGTGCCTGTGCCTGTGCCTGTGCCTGTGCCTGTGCCTGTGCCTGTGCCTGTGCCTGTGCCTGTGCCTGTGCCTGTGCCTGTGCCAGCATCCGAGCCAGTACCAGTACCAATGCCAGTACCTACCCCAGTGCCAGGGGATGTACCCGTTCCAGGTCCAGCGGTATCGCTACCTCCACCCGACACAGATGAATCTGCAGAGCCACCGCAAGCGGCCAATGTGACCCACACCGTCAGCAAGACGGATCGGATCAATACGTGAATGGGGCTTTTCATCGCTAATCTTTCACAGGACGAGATGCATCCAACTCGTCGACATTTCGTTGCGCAGGTTCTGCAGGAACGTCAACGCCTTCCGACGTATCACGCTCCTTTTCGTAGTAAGCGTAGATGCCGACACGCATGCGTCCGGCACCTTGACCGTCGCTCTGCTCCACGGCATCCGTCATCTCACGCACAAGAAGATGGTGAACCTTCTCCCATTGCTGACGCGAAAGCTGCTGAATGCGCTCACAGTCTTCCAGGGACAAGCCTGAGGCAAAAACTGCGCGCTCCAGCATGCGAGGCTGTTGGCCCAGGGTGTTGGACACGGCCGCTTGAAGATGATCACGCACGTTATCTCCCAGAAAGGCCAGCATGTCCCGCACGCTCGCGGTGGGAGTAAAGCTGTCTCCGAGCAAGTGGACCTCTCCGTCCGAGAGCGTAACCAAGTTGAGCCGTTGCAGCTCCTCCAATACGGTGCGATGGTGCACATTTCCTCGGGTCGCAAACCGGGACAGCAACTCAAAGGAATGACCGTCCCCTGAATCCGCCAACGGCAGCGTGCGCTGCGACGTATCTTCAGCAACGACCTGAAGCCAAGCGGTATACGCCTTGGCTGCCGCTGAACTTTCGGTGGCAGGCAGAACAGTTCGGGTGTCGCGCACTCGGGCTGTCACGTCCTTGCGATTGAGCCCGGTGGTAGTCGCAAGCTGACTCAGATTGGGCTTGGAGCCGTCTTTTTTGTTCCAGAGATTTCGCGCTTCATCCACCAGGAGATCACGCAGCACTTCTTCAAGCTGCGGATGTTTCAGCCCCATGGCCAACGCCAGACGCACCGCTGGCCGCAGGATGCGTGCCAAAGCAGCTTGGGTCCAGGAGAGTCGATCTTGCATGGGTATGGATGGGTAACCGGCGATTTTCCGCGAGTTTCAGCACATTGACGCGTGTCGGCCACGTTTGGCGCGCAAAGCGTGTTGCCAATCCAACGGCAAGGAGCAACCTCAAAAGCTGCCGCTCATCGGCAATGCAATACCGCTCATCTCCAGCGCCTCCACGAAACAACTTGCAATAATTGAAATGTGATAATTTCACATACACAAACAACACCGAGCCCCGCAAAGGAGAAACAGCATGGAGCGCAGCAAGGGTTTCTCCTTGATTGAACTGATGATCACGGTGGCCGTGATTGGCATTCTGGCGGCGGTGGCCTACCCCTCCTATCAGGATCAGGTACGCAAATCGCGCCGTGCGGAGGCGCAGTCCGCGCTCATGGACATTGGCACCCGCCAGCAACAGAGGCTGCTGGATACACGCACCTATGCCGCGACCACCGCGGCATTGAACGTCACCGTTCCTCCCCAGGTCACCACTTACTACGCCATTAGCGTGTCTGCACCAGCCAGCACCCCTCCATCATTCACGGCGACAGCCACCCCTCAGGGTGACCAGGCAAAGGACAAGTGCGGAACGCTAGCGATTGATAGCACCGGCACAAAGACCGCAGTCAAAAGCGGAAGCGCCCAAACGGGCTGCTGGTAGGGAAGCATCATGCGCATCGCAATACGCACGCCGGCCCGCGGCTTCACGCTGATAGAGCTCATGGTCACTGTGGCTTTGCTGGCGGTGGTGGTGTCATTGGCGGCCCCATCGTTCCGCGCTCTGTTGGAAACGCAGCGGATGCGGGCAGCAGCCTTTGACCTGATGGCAGATCTGACGCTAGCCCGTAACGAGGCCGTCAAGCGCGGTGTGCTTGCGTCTCCCGTCACCCTCAGCCCAACGTCGGGCAACCAAGACCATTGGGAGTCGGGCTGGAGCGTGATGGTAGGCACCGAAGTCGTGAGCCGCAAAAGTGCCGTCGGTGGTGGCGTAACGTTCACCGGCCCCGCAACCGTCACCTTCGACGCCAGTGGTCGTGTGTCCAACACCACCTCGGTAGCGAGATTTGCACTGGCCAATAGCAACGCCAGTCGCAGCCGCTGCATCTCCCTGGACCCCTCCGGTCGCCCCAAGAGCTCCACCACCAATTGTCCGTCCCCATGAAAGCCAGATCTCACCAACAAGGCGTCCTGCTGATCGAGGCCCTGATCGCCATGCTAATCGTGGCCTTCGGGGTGCTGGGCTTCGCGGGCCTGCAAGCCAAGACCACTCTGGCCAATCTCGAGGGCTATCAACGCTCCCAGGCGCTCATCCTGGTCAGCGACATGGCCGAGCGAATCAACCTCAACCGTGCCAGTGCCGCCGACTACGTAGCCAACAACATCGGCCTGACCGATCCTGGTGATTGCACCCAGCCCTCCCTGACCATCGCCCAAAAAGATGTTTGCGAGTGGTCCAAAGCCATCCAGGGCGCCGGTGAGACGCAAGGCACCACCAAGGTGGGGGCCATGATCAATGCGCGAGG
Organism: Acidovorax sp. 107; assembly: GCF_003058055.1. Classification (NCBI taxonomy): domain Bacteria; kingdom Pseudomonadati; phylum Pseudomonadota; class Betaproteobacteria; order Burkholderiales; family Comamonadaceae; genus Acidovorax; species Acidovorax sp. 107. The sequence goes on from NZ_QBTZ01000001.1 coordinate 2,763,372, forward strand.
CTGCATCACATCCCCCGCTGCCAACCAGTACCTCATCGCGCTAGCCTGGCAAGGGCTGCAGGCCACCGGCGCGCCCGCCAATACCTGCGGCCAAAACGCCTACAGCAGCGAAGACATGCGCCGCGTTGCGTCGGTCGTCATCCAAATCGGCACCCTGGCCAACACTCCCGCACCATGAGCTCATCCCCCATCTTACGTGCCCGCAGCTGGCACCGCGGTGCCCAGTTGCAACGAGGTTTTTCGCTGATGGAGCTGATGGTCGGCCTGACCATTGGCATGGTGCTAGTCGCCGGATTAGCCGTGCTGTTTGCCAATACAAGTCGTTCTGGCAACGAACTCGAAAAAAGCATTCGCCAGATCGAAAACGGTCGGTACGCGATCGAGCTGCTACATGACGAACTTACCCTGGCCGGCTTTTATGGCGAGGTGCCCGGGGATCTTTCCAACTATTCCAGCCCTGACGTCTGCGCCACTGCGCTGGCAGACCTGGGATGGGATAAAACCACACCCTCGACTCCCCGCTTGCCGCAACCGGTGCGTGGTCTGTCGACCACGGAAGCCGCAGCGCTGCCAACCACCTGCATCCCCAACTACAAACCCGGTACGGTGGCCTTTGCTGTACACCGGCTCGGTACGGAAGCCGTGGCGCCAGCCACTGTGAGTACCACCGATGTACCCTATGCGCAAACCTCGCGCTGCAACAGCGACCCAGTAGCCGACCCCTTCATCCTGTCCGGGGTCGCCAGTAACCTGAATCTCAAAACTTTCAGTTGCGGAAGCACGAGCTTCAATACCGTGCGGCCCTACCTGTCGCGCGTTTACTACATCGCCAGCTGCAACGAGTGCGGTAGCGGCGGGGACGCCACCCCCACCCTCAAGATGGCTGAGCTGCGCGGCACGGCCATGATCACCGTCCCCTTGGCAGAGGGCATTGAGAGCATGGTGCTCGAATACGGGTTTGACACCACCGACCCGGCGTCCGCGACCGCATCCGCGGCCGACAAAGGGCGGCCCGATGTGTTCCGCACCGGCCTGAGCGGTACGGCAGGCGCAAGAGATAACGACTGGAGCAACGTGGTGGCCGTGCGCTTGCATCTGCTGTCCCGCACCGTGGAGCCCAGCTCCGGCTACAACGACTCGGGCAAAACCTACACCTTGGGCCCTACCTCGGTTAGTGGTGACACCACCGGCTTCAAACGCCGGGTGTACACCACCACCGCCCGCCTGATCAACGTGGCCGGCCCCCGGGAAGTTCCTTCCACACCCTGACACTCCATGAAAACCCCTTCCTCCCAACGCGGCGCGACACTGGTGGTGGCCCTGATCTTTCTGGTCCTGATGAGCCTGTTCGCCCTCAGCGCCTTCAACAGCTCCAGCAGCAACCTGCGCATAGTGGGAAATACCCAGGCTCGCCAGGAGAGCCTGGCAACGGCCCAGGTGGCGGTGGAGGCAACGATCAGTTCCGCAGACTTTGCCACCAATCCAGCCAAGGTGGCGGCATCACCCCTGCAAGTCGATGTGGATGGAAATGGCACTACGGACTACACAGCCACATTGACTCCACCACCTGAATGCACACGCGTTCGCCCTCTCACGGACATACCGGACCCAGTACCAGGCGAACCCGACCCCCTTGCAGCCTGCCGGTCAAGTACCACCCTCATTCCGGGTTGCCTTACCACTGAGTGGAATATCCGGGCCGCAGTCGCTGACTCGCGCAGCAATGCCCAGCTAGCCGTTAATCAAGGTGTCAGTGTCCGTGTTCCCGCATTGCTCTTGCCTGAATCGTGCAAATGAAATATCGGAGAAATATCAATATGTCCTATTCGATCACACAGAACCTGTATCGCTGGGCCATCACCGCCACGGCAGCACTAGTTGCACTTCCTGCCCTGGCGCAATACAGCAGCGATATTGACATTTACTCGGGCACCGGCTCCGGGTCAACGTCCAACGTACTTTTTGTTTTGGATAGTTCTGCCAACTGGAACGCCAGTCTAAAGCACACGTGCGTCTACAGCGACGGCACTGGCGCTCCCAGCAAAGGTCAAACTAAAGGGGGGATGGAGCAATGCGCCATATATAACGCCATTGAGGGGTTACAACCGAATGCCGATGGTTCTGCACCGTTCAATATTGGCTTCATGATTTTTAATGAAACCAATGTGGATACGGGTGCCCGAGTCATTAAGGCGCTCACCCCTCTAACCTCCGCAGGGAAAACTGAATTAAAAAACTTCCTCAAGACGTTGGATCAGAATCAGTCTCCCTCGCCCACATCGTATGCCTTGGCTATGCACGAGGCATATCTCTATTTTTCGCAAAAAACCCCATTCTCGGGTCAACGGGCTGGCACACTTCCCTACGACCCCAATGCATTCAGCGGTGGAAAATATGTGCTGCCCGCTGGTTCTGATTGCGGCAGAAATTACCTCATAATTATCGCGAACGGACCGCCGCAGGGCGATCAGATGTCCAATGACGTCATGAAGGCGATGCTGGCCACAGCGGGGGGCAGCGTTGCACCCATCACCTACGCGGCAGGCACGGTAGACCCCAAAGATGCGGCCAACTGGACCGATGAATATGCGCGATTCGTCAATGGCGTGGATCGCACCGCAGTGGCCGACGGAGCTTATGCAACCACCCACACCATCGCGGTCACGGGTGCTCCCAGTGACAAGGCCACCTATCCAGAAATCTTCAGAGGCATTGCCAAGGTCGGTGGTGGAGACTTCTACACGGCCTCAAACTCAACGGCGCTCTCCATCGCTCTGGGCGAGGTGTTCAGCCAGTTGCAGGCGGCAAACAGCGTATTTTCTTCCGCCAGCTTGCCTGTTAGCGCGAATGCACGTGGCAGCTACTTGAATCAGATCTTTATGGGCATGTTCCGCCCAGATGGTGATGCCAAGCCGCGTTGGAGAGGCAATCTCAAACAGTACAAATTCACCTACGACCCCACAACGGACAGTATTGCCTTGGCCGACGCAAACGGAGACGGCGCGATCAGCAGTGCCACTGGCTTTATCAAACCCTCGGCCGTGTCATATTGGACCGCCCCCAGCAGCTTCTGGGTTAATCAGCCACTCGGTACGCCACCCAATGTGGCAGACAAAACGTCCGACTCGCCTGATGGGGACATTGTGGAGAAAGGCGGCATTGCGCAGCAAATTCGTACCACTTATGCCACTAGCCAGTCTGCACGCAAGTTGTATACCTGCATCGGCTGCAGCACCAATACCAATTTGGCCACAAATACATCCACCCAGTTCACCACAGCCAACAGCAGCAGCATGGCGGGCATTTCGACCGATAGTACGCAGCGTGATTTGATCATCAACTGGGTGCGTGGTACCGACAATGCCGGCGATGAAAAAGGCCCTGGAGGCACCACCACCATTCGCCCCAGCGCTCATGGCGATGTGCTGCACTCCCGCCCTGCCGTGGTGAACTACGGTACCGACGCATCTCCGAATATTGTGGTGTTTTATGGATCCAATGACGGCACGCTTCGCGCAGTCAATGGCAATCAATCCGGCACCGGGGCTGGTCAGGAATTGTGGGGATTCATCCCGCAGGAGCATTTCGGAAAACTCCAGCGGTTGAGAAACAACAGCCCGGAAGTACGCCTCTCTACCACAACGGTACTTTCCTCGGCAACCAATCCGCCCACTACTCGTGATTACTTTGTGGATGGCCCCATTTCTGTATATCAAACCAGCTCCAAAGTCTATTTGTACTTTGCCATGCGACGTGGAGGACGTTTTCTGTACGCGCTGGATGTCACGGACCCGGCACAGCCTAAATTCCTCTGGAAAAAAGCCAACACCGATACAGGATTTGGCAGTCTTGGCCAAACATGGTCGGAGCCCCGCATTGCCAAAATCAAAGGATCGACCGACCCCGTTATCGTAATGGGCGCTGGCTATGATGCCAGTGCAGAAGATGTGACGCCGGTGGGCACTACCAGCATGGGGAATGCGATTTTGGTGTTGAACGCACTTACGGGTGACAAGATTGCGCAGTTCAATACGGACCGCAGCGTACCAGCCGATGTCACCCTGGTAGATTCAGACTCAGACGGTTATATAGATCGGGCCTATGCCGTGGATCTGGGTGGGAACATCTACCGGATTGACTTCGAAACCAGTACATCCACAGCAATCAGCGAATGGGGCATCTACAAGCTGGCAGCTCTCAAGGGCTCGGGCACCCGCAAGTTCTTCTATGCACCCGATGTCGTAATGTACAAAGCCTTTGCAGCAGTGCAGGCAGGCTCGGGCGACCGCGAGAAGCCCCTGGATAAAACCTCATCTGATGCGTTCTTCACTGTGCTTGACAAAAACCCAACCAAGGGAACCTTGAGCGGCTTCACCCCGGTGGTGCCGTCAAACCTGGGGCTGGTGGGAACTACTGACAGCAAAGTCAATGGCTGCTTTATCAACATGAGCACAGCGGGCGAAAAAATCGTCAATGCCCCACTCACCTTCCTTGGCACCACCTATTTCGGAACCAACATGCCCGCGCCACCCAAAAGCGGCATCTGCAGTGCAAATCTTGGCGAAGCAAAGTCCTACTCTGTCCCGCTGTTATGCCAGACCCCCACCGTTAATAAGTTCATTGGTGGAGGATTGCCGCCCAGCCCTATTGCTGGGTTTACGACCGTGACCTATAGCAAGCCCAATGGAGATGGAACCAGCACAGAGGTGAAGGTCCAGACACCATTCATCTCTGGGACGGCAAAGAATAAGCCTGCCGCTATCGAGTTCGACAATCCAAAACTTAACCTTAATATGCCCCGCAAGCGCACGTACTGGTACCAGGAGAAGGCACGCTGATCCAGCGAGCACCAACGAAAAAAGGGCCGACGCATGCGTCGGCCCTTTTTCATAGAAGTCGGAAAAGCCTTTCAGCCGTCCAACTGCCCACGCATCGCTTGGATGACAGCGCGGTAATCCGGCTTGCCAAAAATGGCACTGCCCGCCACAAACGTATCGGCCCCCGCATCGGCCACGCGGCGGATGTTGTCGGTCTTGATGCCGCCATCGACTTCCAGACGAATGTCCTTGCCGGACGCGTCGATGCGCTTGCGCACGGCTTCGATCTTGCGCAAGGCGGAGTCGATGAAGCTCTGGCCGCCAAAGCCGGGGTTCACGCTCATGATGAGGATGAGGTCGATGTCGTCGATGACCCAGTCCAACACATCCAGCGGCTCAGCGGGATTGAACACGAGCCCGGGCTTGACGCCCTTCGACCGGATGGCCTGGATGCTGCGGTGTACATGGCCCGAGGCATCGGGGTGAAAGCTGATGTAGTCCGCACCCGCATCGGCAAAAGCGGCGGCCAGGGCGTCCACGGGCTGGATCATCAGGTGCACGTCAATCGGCACGGCCACGCCCGCAGGCGTTTTTGCGTGGGGTTTCAAGGCCTGGCAGACCATGGGGCCAAAGGTCAGGTTGGGCACGTAATGGTTGTCCATCACATCAAAATGGATCCAGTCGGCGCCAGCGGCAATGACGTTGCGCACTTCTTCGCCCAGGCGGGCAAAGTCGGCAGAAAGGATGGAGGGGGCGATTTGGAATGTGCGGCTCATCCCCCGATTGTCGCAAAGCGCAGAGTCGCTGGGGTTTTTGACGCCGGGGAGTTGTCCACGCACCAGTCGGCACGGTTACCATGCGGCCCATGCCAAAGCACCAGTTTGACGTGGAAGTGCAGCCCGAATACCTGCCCGAGCAGTCTGCCCCGGACACGGGGGTGTTCAGCTTCGCTTACACCATCACCATCACCAACGCAGGTGATACACCTGCGCAGCTGATCTCCCGACACTGGATCATCAGCGACGCGCGCGGCCACACCGAAGAAGTCAAGGGGCTGGGCGTGGTGGGGCAGCAGCCGCTGCTCAAGCCCGGCGAGTCGTTCCAGTACACCAGCGGCTGCCGGCTGCGGACCTCCAGCGGCACCATGCACGGCACCTTCCACTGCGTGGCCGAAGACGGCGAACCTTTCAACACGCCAGTGCCCCTGTTTGTGCTGGAGGCGATCAGCCACGGCCCGTCGGGCGAACCCTTGAGCGGCCGGGTCCTGCATTGAAGATCCATCGCCCCCCCTCTCCCCGCTCCGTGCGGTTGCTGCCCCCCGAAGGGGCCGCTGTTCATCTCGGGGGCCCCCGGCGATGAAAAAGACCGCCGAGCCCAAAGATCTGGCCAGCCTGCTGGCCGCACTGGACCCTGCCGCCGACCTGGCCCATCGCCATCTGTGGCTGATCCACCTACTGGATTGGGTGCGCGGCAAGCGAGATTCCGTCCCTGCCTCCGTGGGACGGGTGCAGCTCTTCATGGAGGCCGTCGCGGCGCGGCCCGACATCCGGCAGCGGCTAAAGGACTGGTGGGCCACGCTGGTGGACCAGGTGGACATCACCACCTTGCTCGCAGACTTTGGCTTTGCCCCCCGCACGGCACTGGTCAGCGAGGTCGCAGAGCGCCTGCGCACCAAGCTTTTACCCGGCAGCCCCGAGACCATTGACGCGTCAGAACTCTTCATGCTGGCCCTGCCCAGCGCCTTTGACGCCCAATGGCTGGCAGCGCTGGACGAGAGCACCCTGAACCAGCTGGTAACACTGCTGGCCCAGAACGACACGAACGAAAGCCCTGGGGGCGCCACGCGCTGGCACAAGGCTTTGCTGGACGCCATCACTTATTGCGCAGGGCAAATCCTCTCGACCGGTTTCGCACCCGAACTGCGGCTGCGCATGAGCGAATCTGCACGGGAGGCACAACCCTTCCACGCCCTCATCCGCGACGTGGAAAGCCTGCGGGTCGAGGTGCTGCACGCGCTGCGCACCCCCGACCGGCTCAACGAGACCGCCCAACGCCTGCGCGAGCGGCTGGAGTCTTGCCGCGCGGCGGCGGCCACGGTGTATACCCATTTCGAAGACAACGGCATCTCGGTAGGGCTGGTGTTCCGCTTGCGCCAGTTGCGCGAGCGCATCTTGCGTGTGCGGGCGCTGCTCGACTGCCTGCTGTCCGCGCAGCCCGCCGTCACTGCGGCGCAGCTCATGGCACAGCTGGTGATGGTGGGGCAGGAGCGGCGCAGCCTGCGCGCGCTGCTGGCTTCCAACTCCTCGCTGCTGGCGGCCAAGGTGGCCGAGCGCAGCGCCGAGACGGGCGAGCACTACATCACCCGCACCAGCGCCGAATACCGCTCCATGCTGCGCAAGGCGGCGGGGGGCGGGGCGCTGATGGCCTTCACGACCCTGATCAAGTTTGGCCTGTATGCGCTCGCGCTCTCGGCCTTCTGGGGCGGCTTCATGGCGGGCATCAACTATGCCGTGAGCTTTGTGCTGATCCAGTTGCTGCACTTCACAGTGGCCACCAAACAACCGGCCATGACCGCGCCCGCCATGGCGGCCAAGCTCAAGGAGCTGGGCACCGGCGACGCCATCGAGTCATTCGTGGACGAGATCACGCACCTGGTGCGCTCGCAGGTGGCCGCTGTGCTGGGCAACGTGCTGGTGGTGTTCCCGGCGGTACTTGCATTGGCCGCGCTGATTGCGCTGGCTACGGGCCACCCGGCCATCAGCGACAAGCAAGCGGAGCATGTGTTCGAGTCCCTGCACCTGCTGGGGCCGTCGCTGTTCTTTGCCGCTTTCACGGGCGTGCTGCTGTTTGCCTCCAGCATCATCGCGGGCTGGACGGAGAACTGGTTTGTGCTGCACCGCATGGACTCGGCCCTGCACTACAACCCACGCATCACCAGGCTGCTGGGCGCCGAGCGCGCCGCGCGCTGGGCGCGCTTCCTGCGCGAGAACCTGTCGGGCTTCGCGGCCAACATCTCGCTGGGCTTCATGCTCGGCCTGGTGCCGGCGTTTGCGGCGTTTTTCGGGCTGGGGCTGGACGTACGGCATGTCACTCTCTCCACCGGCCAGATGGCCGCCGCCAGCGCTACGCTGGGTCTGCAGGTGCTGCAGCTGCCCGCGTTCTGGTGGGCCATGGCGTCACTGCCCTTCCTGGGAGCGTTGAACGTGTCGGTCAGCTTTTACCTGGCCTTCAGCCTGGCACTGCGCGCGCAGAACGTGAGCGGCGTGGACCGCGCACGCATTTATGCGGCCATCCGCGCCCGCCTGCGCACTGCGCCCCTGAGTTTTTTTGTGCCCGAACGGCACCGCCCGGTGCGCACGCCGGCGCAGGGGTGAAGCGGCAACCGCCGCCTCTGTCCTACACCGGTGGAGTGTTTCCGCCTGTAAATTCGGTGCACCTATGCTCTGACCCGCCCCGTCCCGCCTGCGGACGGCCCGTGTGCCGGAGTCTCCCTACCGACGGGCACCGCCCGTCTGACGCAGAGGTTTGATGACATGAATGAAATCCTGAGCTTTTGGGCGCAGTGGCTGCGCCCCTCGGCCGGGCTGCCCACGGTGCAATGGTCACTGCTGCTGGCGGTGGCGGCCATGGCGGGCTATCTGACCCAGCGCCACACAGGCCTTCCCAAGGTGGTGGGCTATTCGCTGGTGGGCACGGCGGCCGGCCTGGCAGGCTTCAGTGGCGCGGTCTGGCCTCTGCAGGGCATTGGCCTGTTCCTGCTGGAGCTGGGCGTGGCCATTGTGCTGTTTGAATGTGGCGGGCGCATTCCGCTGCGCTGGTTCCGCCACAACCCCATGGTGCTGGTGCAAAGCATTGCCGAATCGGTGCTGACCTACTTTGCCGTGTACTGGGTCCTGGTGTGGCTGCACTTGCCCGTGCAGGCAGCGGGCCCGCTCGCTCTGGTGGCACTGGCGGCCTCTCCTGCGGTGCTGACCCGCGTGGTGGCCGATACCCGCGCCGCAGGCCCGGTGACCGAGCGCGCCATTGTGCTCACCACGCTGTCCACGTTGTACGCGCTGACGCTGGGCAGCGCCAAGGCAGAACTCATCAACCGCCAGAGCCTCACGCTGCTCGAAACCATCTCGCCCGTGGTGGTGGTGCTGGGCGTGTCGATTGTGGTGGCCGCTGTACTGGCCCTGGTGCTGCGCATGGCGCTGCGCTTCATGAGCCCCACCAGCGAAAACACCTCCATGCTGTTCCTGGCCCTGGTGGCCGCTGGCACAGCGGTGGCCGCGCACATGGGCGGGTCGGCGCCTCTGGCTGCGCTGTTGGGCGGCATGCTGCTCAAGCAGCTCAACCCCCGCCCCTGGGCCTGGCCGCGCCAGCTGGGCAACGCGTCATCCTTGCTCACCATGTTGATGTTCGTACTGGTGTCCACCGTGGCTGCGCAGGCCGACTGGAGCGCCCCTGTGGCCGGCGTGGTGCTGGCCCTGATCGCCGTGCGCCTGCTGGCCAAGGCACTCGGCGTGGCACTGGGCAATGTGGGCAGCGGCGCCAGCTGGAAGCAGGCCCTGTGGGTGGGCTGCGCGATGACACCCATGTCGTCCATCGCCCTGCTGATTGCCTCGCAGTTCGTGCTCGCATCGCCGTCCACCGGCCATGTGATTGCCGGCGTGGCGCTGCCTGCCATCTTGTTGATGGAGGTGTTCGGCGCCGTCATTGCCACCGTGGCCATTTACCGTGCGGGCGAAAGCTCCAAACCCTGGGCGCCCCTGACGCGCAGCAACAACGGAGAAAACCACCGTGAGTCTTGAAGCCTTCAACCATTCCGAGCCGCTGACGCTGGGCGTCGAGCTGGAGCTGCAGCTCGTCAACACCAACGACTACGACCTCGCGCCCTACGCGGAGGACATGCTGCGCCTCATGCAGAAAACCCCGCTGCCCGGCAGCGTGGTGCCGGAGATGACGAACAGCATGATCGAAATTTCCACCGGCATCTGCCACTCGGCCAGCGAGGTGCTGGGCCAGCTCACGCCGATCCGCGATGCGCTGGTCAAAAGCGCCGACAAGCTCAACATTGCCGTGGTGGGCGGCGGTACGCACCCGTTCCAGCAATGGCACGAGCGCCGCATCTATGACAAGCCACGCTTTCGCGAGCTGTCCGAGCTGTATGGCTATCTGTCCAAGCAGTTCACCATCTTCGGCCAGCACGTGCACATTGGCTGCCCGGATGCCGATGCCGCGCTGCTGATGCTGCACCGCATGTCGCGCTACATCCCGCACTTCATTGCGCTGTCGGCGTCGAGCCCCTATGTGCAAGGGCAGGACACGGCGTTTGATTCGGCCCGACTCAACTCGGTGTTTGCGTTCCCCTTGTCGGGCCGCGCCCCCATGGCGCTGACCTGGGACGACTTCACCACCTACTTCAACAAGATGACCCGTACGGGCGTGGTCAAGAGCATGAAGGACTTCTACTGGGACATTCGCCCCAAGCCCGAGTTCGGCACCATCGAGATCCGCGTGTTCGACACGCCGCTGACCATCGAGCGCGCTGCGGCCCTCGCGGGTTACGTGCAATCGCTGGGCGCATGGTTCCTCGCCGACCAGCCCTTCATGCCCGAAGAGGACGATTACTTGGTCTACACCTACAACCGCTTTCAGGCCTGCCGCTTTGGCATGGACGCGGTGTATGTGGACCCGGCCACGGGCGACCACATGCCGCTGCGCGAGCACATCCTGCGCACCATGGACAAGATCGCCGGCCACGCGGCCGTGCAGGGCGCATCGAGCGCCATGCACATGCTGCGCACCGAGGTCGAGGCGGGGCAGAACGATGCCCGCTGGCTGCGCCAGCGCCAGAGCGAAGAGCAGCTGCTGGCCGAGGTGAGCCGCCAGGCGGCACAGCGCTTTCGCGGCGCGGCGGCCTGATCCGCACTCTCGAAGCCGGCCACATCACGCGCTGGCTATCTCATGCAGCCAGCGCCAATCTGCGCGCTTGCTGCGTACGCCCGCCATAGCCCCAGTCGCTGGCGGGCAGCTCCCGCACCACCACGTAGCTGGCCGCCGCCAATGCGCCATCACCCGCCAGCCGGCGCTGCAGCTCGGCAAACGCAGCGGTGATGAAGGCGGCCTTCTCCTCTTCGGTGTTCGTGCCTTGGGTGATGCTGATCTCCAGCAAGGCCGTGGGCTGCGCCACAGGCGCACCGCCGATATGCCAGCGCGCGGCGGGCAAGTCGTCAATGACCACGGCCGTGACCTCGCGGCGCTTGCCCAATAGCTGAACCGTGAGGTCGGTCAGCGCGCTGGCCAGCGCCTGGTAGCGCTCGGGGTTGTGCAGCGGGGTCAGTTTCAGGACAAGGGTGGGCATGGTGTCGTGGCTTCCAGTGTGGATGGGTGGGAGGGTGCGGACTGGGTCTGCATCGCATGAAGAACCCGTCGGTAAAGGCGCACAAGCCCCCGCGCTACCCAGGCATGGGCATCGCGGATCGCCTCCTGGCGCAACTGCAGCGCGTGGCGCTTGGCGGCATCGCGCAGGCGCTGGTAGTCGTCGGGGTGCAGGTGGGGGTTCATGGCATTCCTTTCGGGGTGGAGCCACTGTAGGCAGCACAGGGCGCGGCGGAAACGGCGGGTTGTGCAAGACGGCTTTGCGCCTGCTGCAAAGCCCCCCCGTTACCATTGCCCGATGCGCGACATCCGCTTTGAAGACATGCACCTGTTTGCCCGCGTGGCCGATCTGGGCTCGCTGTCGGCCGTGGCGCGCGAGCGCGATGCGCCGGTAAGCCAGGTCTCGCGCGCGCTGGCGCGCATAGAGCAATCCTGCGACGCGCGGCTGGTCCATCGGAGCACGCACGGGCTCACGCTCACGGCCGAGGGGCAGACCTTTCTGGACTACTGCCGCCGCATCACCGGCGCACTCGACGAGCTCGAAGGCGAGTTCGCCCAGCAAAGCAGCCAGCCCAGCGGCTGGGTGCGCGTGGCCTCCAGCTCGGTGGTGGCCGAATACCTGCTCATCCCCAGCTTTGAGAGCCTGCAGCAACAGCACCCGCAGCTGCGTGTGGAGCTGGTGGTGGACGACCGCATGGCCGATATGGCGCGCGACGGCATCGACATCGCCATCCGCACCGGCCCGCCGCTGACCGACACCGTGGTGGCGCGCCCGCTGGGCACGCTGGCCCGCGCGCTGTATGCCACACCCGGCTACCTGCAAGCCCACGGTGTGCCGCAGCGGCCGGGCGACCTGCGCCAGCACCGACTCATCACCAACAGCGCGGTGGCCTTTCTGAACCACTGGCCCTTTCTGATCGATGGCGTGCACGAGGTACTGGTGGCCGAGGGTCACTGGCGCTCGGGCAGCACAGCCATCACCGCGCGCCTGGCGTTGCAGGGCCTGGGCATCGCGCGCCTGGCCACCGTGGTGGCCGATCCCCTGGTACGCCAGGGCCTGCTCGCGCCCGTGCTGGCCCACTGCGTGGACCTGCAGCCCACGCCCATCCACGCCATCACCCTCACTCGCAGACACCGGCTGCCCAAGATCCAGGCCTGTATCGACCACTGGGCGACGTGGTTCTCTAAGCAAGCCAGCGGTGCTGGACACCCATGACGCCTTTTGACCTTTTCTGGATTACCAACCACTGCCATGGGTGAATTCGACCTAATTGCGCGTTATTTCACCCGCCCCGTGCGCAAGGCGGCCCTGGGTGTGGGCGACGACTGCGCACTGCTGGCGCCCGCACCCGGCACGCAACTGGCCATCTCCAGCGACATGCTGGTGGAGGGTCGCCACTTCTTTGCCGACGTGGACCCCGAAGCCCTGGGCCACAAGGCGCTGGCCGTCAACCTTTCGGACCTGGCGGCCTGCGGCGCCAAGCCGCTCGCTTTCACCCTGGCCCTGTCGCTGCCCCGGGTGGATGAAACTTGGCTTGCAGGCTTCTCGCGCGGGCTGCTGGCGCTGGCCGATGCGCATGGCTGCGAGCTGGTGGGCGGCGATACCACGCAAGGCCCGCTCAACATTTGCATCACCGTGTTTGGCGAGGTTCCCACCGGCCAGGCCCTGCTGCGCAGCGGTGCGCGGCCGGGCGACGACCTCTATGTGAGCGGCACGCTGGGCGATGCCAGGCTGGCGCTGGAGGCGCTGCTGGGCCACATTGCCCTGCCCGCCGAGGTGCTGACCCGCGCTCGCCAGCGGCTGGAGCGCCCCACCCCGCGCGTGGCCCTGGGCCTGGCGCTGCGCGGTGTGGCCAGCAGTGCCATGGATGTGAGCGATGGCCTGCTGGGCGACCTGTCGCACATCCTGAAAGCCTCTGGCGTGGGGGCCCGAATCGACACCTCATTAACTACTGATTTGATAGCAGAAAAGGCATATTCGACCAGCGCATCCGGCGTATTCGACGCTAAACTGCTCCACCAATGCACGTTGGCAGGCGGTGACGACTACGAACTGGCCTTCACCGCCCCACCCGCGCAGCGCGATGCCGTGGCTGCCGCGTCGCAAGCCAGCGGCACGCCCGTCACCCGCATTGGCACGGTGCTGGCCGAGCCCGGCCTGCAGTTGGTGGATGCACTGGGGCAGGTGGTGGAGAACCGCTATGCCTCGTTCGACCATTTCGGGTGATGGGTGGTGGACGGCAAAAATTTTTTCAACCCATGAATCCTTTTGCGCAAACAGCGGCTCTTGGTGGTGAAGGCGCCCTGTGCTGGCACCTTCGTCACCACACCAAGGAGCTTTTCACCATGCTGTACCGCAAGAACATCACCCGCCCCGAAAGCCTGCTGCGCGCTGTCGGTGGGGTCGCCCTCATCGCCGCGGGGCTCTGGTGGCTGTCCGCCTCGCCCCTAGGCTTGGTCCTGGCCGCCTCGGGCGTCGGCAGCATTCTGAGCGGCGCTTTCGGCTACTGTCCCGCCTGCGCCATGGTGGGTCGCAAACCCGTCGAGTGAGCGGCGCCCCATGACAGCAACGTCCCCGTCCCTCACCGTGGCCCAGCTGCTGCCCGCCGCGCGCAGCGGCGATGCCGTGGCGATGGAGCAGCTGCTGCGCCTCACCCGTCCTGACATCCGCCGCTATGCGCTGCGCCACTGCGCAGCCACCACAGCCACCGATGACGTGGTTCAGGAAGCGCTGATCATCGTCTACCGCCGCGTGGGCGCACTGCGCGAGGTGGCGGCGTTTGGCGGCTGGGTGGTGCGCATCGTGCAGCGGCTGTGCATGCGGCCCATGCTGGCCTGGCTCAAGGGCGAGCCGCTGGCGCAGGTAGAGGACAGCCTCGCCTGGTCGCACCGTCCCGACCACGAACTGCGCCACGACCTGGCCCTGGCCATCGACTCGCTGCCGCCCCTTTACCGCGAAGCCCTGCTGCTGCGCGACTTCGAGGAGCTGACTATCGAAGAAATGGCGCAGCGGCTGGGCGTGACACGTGAGGCCGCCAAAAGCCGCCTGCACCGCGCGCGGGCCCTGGTGCGCGAATACCTGGTGCCCACGGACCAGCACCCGACAAGCTAGGCCACGGAGAGACGCAGGGCCCCTGCCCTCAACGCATCTGGAACAACTCCTGGTGAAAGCGCGCAGGCGAACGCCCCAGCTGCTGCATGCCCTGCCGCACCGCCTCGGCAAAACCCTGCGGCCCGCAGAACCACACACTTGCCGCGTTGCTGGTGCCTGCCAGCAGCGTGGCCGGTGTCACGGGCCCGGCATCGTCGCTGTAGTGGATCTCCAGCGTCACGCTGGGCAGACGCGCGCACAGCGCAGCCATGCGTTCGGCAAACACCGCCTCGCCCGCATGGCGCACGCAGTAGTGCAGGTGCACCCGGGGTGCCAGCGCGGGCGTGGACTGCAAGGATTCAAGCCAAGCCATGAACGGCGTGGCGCCGATGCCTGCAGCCACCCACACCTGCTCGGGCGCGCTGTCGCTGCGAAAGTCAAAACAGCCATACGGCCCCTCGATGTCCACCCGCTGGCCCGGCTGCACTTGCAAAGGCAACTGCGCCGTGTGATCGCCCAACGCCTTGATCGCAAAACGCAGCGTGCCGTCACCCTGGTCTGCATTGAGCACGGTGAACGGGTGCGCGCCTTCGGCTTTGCCAAACGTGACAAACGCAAACTGCCCGGCCGTGTGCCGCCAGGCGCTGGCGGGGCTAACCTGGCAGGTCACCTCCAGCACGCCAGCGGCTTGCTGCGACACGCTGACCACGCGGGCCGCGTGGCGGCGGCCGCGCCCGATGGCCCCGGCCAGCGAGCGCACAGCGCACAACACGCCCGCCAGCGTGCAAAGGCCCACCAGCACGCCCGCAGGCTGCGCCCACCAGGCGGGCGGCGTCAGCACCACCGCATGAAACGCCAGCACCAGGTACACCCCAGCCAGCAGCTTGTGCAGGTAGCGCCACACGTGGTACGGGAACCGCTGCCACAGCGTGATGACCAGCATGGCCGCGAGGAACCACACCGCCCACTCCCCCATCTCTTCGGCCAGGTGGCGGAAGGTGTTGAGCCACCAGTCTGCGCGCGGCGTGCGCACTGGGCGGCCCACCCAGGCGGCCAGCAGGCTGCGCGACAGCTGCAACCCATAGTGCAACAGCCCCAGCACGATGGCTCCGATGCCCGCCCACTTGTGCAGGCGGTAGCTCTTGTCCAGGCCGTCCAAGGACTTCTCAAGCCACGCGGGGCGCACGGCCAGCACCATGATCAGCGACATCAGCGCCCACGCCGCCACCCCGGTAAGCAGGATCAGCTGGTTGCGCCACCACCAGACATCACCCCACGCGGGTGGCGCTGGCTGGGGCCCCCACAACGCCAGCAGCCACGCCCCCATGGCCACTGCCAGAGAGCCACCCAAGACCTTCTTCCACATCACACGCCTCTGTCCATTTATTGCAATGCAACAAATATAGAAAGCCGCGATGAACGCCACCTGAACCGCATGTGAAGAATCTGCAAAGCGCGGCAGCTTGTGGCCCGGGGTTGACCTGCATCAGCCCTGCGCACGGGGTGCGGCGCTCAGAGGGCGCTCACGCCCTCGTCCTCATGTATGCATAAAACGCGCCAGCGGCCGCCGTGGCGTGGCGGGCACCTCGCCCTGCGGGTAGCCAATGCGGCAGAACATCTGCACCGTGGGATCTTGCGGTGTGCGCGGAGCGGGCCGCCCCAGCACCAGCTGGTGCACGCGCTCGTAGTGCGGGGCCATCTCGGCAAACTCCTGCACGGCCTGGCTCATGGGGTGCATGCCCACGCCCAGGGCCGTGGCCTGCAGTTGCTGGCGTACGTAGGCACGCCCAGCCCGTACCTGGTCGCTGCGGGTGTTGGGGCCGGAGATCCACACAAAACCCATGGCCGTGCTGCTGTGGCCTTCGAATCGGCCCATGGCATTTTTGTAGGCCGCGCTGCCTTCAGCGGGCGGCGCGCTGCGGTCGAACATCCCCAGCGCCGACACCGCGCGCACGAAGGGTGAATTGATCGAGATGCCATCCCGGTGCTGCAGGATCTCCGCCGGGCCCACGCGCGTGAGGTGGATGCTTTCCATCATCGTGCGCGGCGTGAGCAGTTCGACTCTGGCCGACTCCCAGCACAGCGTGCGCAACGCGGGCAGCTGGTCTGCGTTGACGGTGCCCCCGCAACGCAGCGGGGTGTTGGCTGGCGCGCTGTTCAGCAACTGGGCGAGCAGTGCGGGCGCCACGGCGCGGGTGGTGTCGAAATCTGTCTTGGGTGTGTAGCGCAGCAGCACCTGCGCAAACAGCGGGTCGGGCTGGCCACCGGGTTGCAGCGTGATGCGCGCCACGGGGCGGTCGTCCCAGTCCTTCAGCGCCGCAGGCATCTCGCCCTGCGGCCACAGCAAGACCTGGCTGGCCACACCCTGCTCGGCCAGCGCCATCCCCAGTAGCTCCAGAAAGGCGCCATGGCCGATCAGGATCTGCCGGCCCAACGGATCCGTCTGTGGCAGCACCCGCCCGGGGTCGGTGCGCAGTGTGATGACACCGTCCTCGCGCAAATCCACCAGCCAGGGCTGCAGGTTGTGCGAATTGGGCGCGGTGATGGCGTAGGCCACGGCGCGGCGGCGCACCTCGGTCTCGCCCACGGGGCCCTGCCAGGCCTCGACCGCCTCGGCGGGATAGTGCGAGTCCAGGACGCCACAGGCGGCCAGCGTGCCCGCTGCGGCGGCGGCGATGGCGCCACCACCGGCCAGCCGGATGAAATTGCGACGGTTCATGAGCATGCTCCGGTGATTCAAGGGTCGTGACGTCAGGCCAGCGCGGCGCGGCTGGACTGCATGGCCACCAGTCCCAGGTCCATCAGCGCCTGGCGCACGGCCTGATCGAACGGGGTATGGGGCTCGTCGCAGATCAGGGCACGCAGGCGGGCGTTGTCCAGGCGGTGGGGGGTACGCCACAGGTAGCGCATGGCCGCCAGCGCAGCAAACGTGGGCGCCACCACTCCCGCCACACGCAGCAAGGGCCATGGCAACTGGCCTACCCGCAGCGCACCCGCATCCGGCAACCAGCCCTGCTCTGCCGCAATGGCCGTGAAGCTGTGCAGCCACCGCTTTGCAGTGACGTGATGCCCCCCGAAATGCAGGCATTCAAACGCGGCCAGCCGCTCGCGCTCTTGGGCCACGCGCACGAAAGTGCGGGCCAGGTCGGGCAGATAGGCCCAGGGCGTGGCCACGTCGAGCGGACCGGGCCAGGTGACGCGGCCCCGGGGCAGGTCCTTGGCGATGGCCTGGTCGATCCAGCTGCCGGTGCCGCTGCCAAAGAAGTCCCCAGCGCGCAGCACCACGGCGCGCATCTCGCCCCCTTGCGTGGCAGCCTGCAGGCGCTGCTCCAGCTGCACCCGCATGCGGCCCTTGAAACCGGTGGCGGCCTGGGGCGTATCTTCGCGCAGCACGGGCGGCATGCCTTCGCCAAAGTTGTAGACATTGCCCGGCAGCATCAGGGTGGCGTGCAGCTGGCGGGCGACGGCAATCGCCGCCTCCATGAGTGCGGGGACCTGCTCGCGCCATGCCTTGTGGGTGTAGGCGGGGTTGAGCGCATGCACCACCACCTGCGCGCCTTGTGCCTGGGCGGCCAGCGCAGCGGTGTCATCGACCGCTACGGGCAGCCACCACACACCTGCGATGGCGGGCAGTGCCGCCCCCTGGGCGCCTGGCCGCACCTGGGCCAGCACCTGCCACCCGGCCTGTGCAAACGCACGGGCGGCCGCCAGGCCGAGCCGGCCCCGAGCGCCCAGAATCAACACGGTGGAGGGGTTGTCCGTGCAGGGTCGAGAAAGAGGATGGGGGGTCATGTCAGGGCTCCATTCACAAGGGATGGAGCGATTGTGAAATCGTGGTCACCACTACACAATTGGCTAATCATTCATAACAGCAATGCAAATATGAATATCTCCACCCGCCACCGCTGCCGCCCCATCGCGGGCACGCTATCAACATGAATCAAACCTTTGACTGGAGCCTGGTGCAGTCTTTCCTGGCTGCTCTCGACCAGGGCAGCCTGCTGGGCGCCGCACGCGCGCTCAATGCCAGCCAGCCCACCATCGGCCGCCACATTGCCGAGCTGGAATCGCAGCTGGGCGTGGTGCTGTTCGAGCGCACGGGCCGTGGCCTGCTGCCAACGGCCACGGCACTGCGGCTGGCCGAATCGGCCCGCGCCATGGAAGCCGGCGCCCACCAGCTGGCGCGCAGCGTGTCGGGCGCGGAGGACGGCGTGAGCGGCACCGTGCGCATCACCGCCAGCCAGCCTGTGGCCTGCGTGCTGCTGCCTCCGGTCCTGGTGCGCATGCGCCAGGCCCTGCCCGAGGTGCAGGTGGAGCTGGTGGCCAGCAACCAGGTCACCAACCTGCTGCGGCGCGAGGCCGACATTGCGCTGCGCATGGTGCGCCCCGACCAGGCCAGCCTGGTGGCCAAGCGCATCGGCGCGGTGACGCTGGGCGCCTATGCCCACCGCGACTACCTGCGCCGCAAGGGCACGCCCCGGCAGCCGCCCGACCTGCTGCAGCACGAGCTGGTGGGCAACGACCGGCACGAAGACATCCTGCAAGGTTTTGCTGCCATGGGCTACCCGGTGGAACGCCAGCACTTCGCGTTCCGCACCGACGACCTCATGGCCTACTGGGAGGCCGTGCGCGCAGGGCTGGGCATCGGCTTTGTGGGCAACTACATGGCCCGCACCGACCCGAACGTGGTGGCCGTGCTGCCCCGGTTGCCGCTGCCGGATCTTCCCATCTGGCTGACAGTGCACCGCGAGATACGCACCAGCCGCAAGATCCGGGCGGTGTATGACTTTCTGGCGGCGGAGGTGCCTCTGGTGCTTTGAGAGCATGTTGACGTTCTCCGCGCCCGTTCCAGGCCACGGCGGCTGCTAGCATCCCATTCCCTTTGTCCACCGCGCCAAGGAGCCCCGTGATCCATTCCTCCCTTGCCTCGCGCTTGCACTCCCCACGCCCGCTGCGCCCCCTGTGCCCCCTGTGCCTGGTCAGCATGGCCCTGCTCTGCAACGCGGCCTCGCCGGCCCTCGCCCAGGACACCTCCCGCATCGCCCGCGTCACCGTCTACCCCGGCAGCGCCACGGTGGAGCGCGTAGCCAGGGTGGCCGCTGGCGCGCGCAGCCTCACGCTGGCCTGCCTACCCGCGTCGCTGGATGTGCAAAGCCTGCAGATCAACGCCGACCCCGCCGTGCGCGTGGGCGAATTCAATGTGCTCACCGAGGACCGCGATGTGGCGGCAGGCTGCTCCAGTCCGCTGGACGGCCGCATCCGCGAACTGGAGGACCAGATCGCCGGGGTGAAGGCCGAGGCCTCGGCCCTGCAGCTGGTGGATGGCTATCTGCGCAGCGTGGCGCAAACCGGCGCGGGCACTGAGGGGACAGCGCCTGCCGCCACCGCTCCCCGTGCGGCCACCCCCACGCCCGCTCAGATCACCGCCACCGCAGAGGTACTGCGCAAGTCCGGGCAGGACAGCGCTGCGCGCGCGCACCAGCTTCAGCGCAAGCAGGAGGCGCTGGAGCTGGCCCTCAAGCCCTTGGTGGCAGAACGCGACCGCGTGGCCAGCCAGCGCGCGAGGGTGGTGTCGGTCACCATCAATCTGGCCACCGAGCGCGAGGCCGAGCTGCGCCTGTCCTACCAGGTGCGCGGCCCCGGCTGGCAGCCCATCTACCGGGCGACGCTCGATGCCACCAAATCCACGGTGCTGATCGAGCGCCAGGCGCTGGTGGCGCAGAACAGTGGTGAAGACTGGGGCAACGTGCAGCTGACTTTGTCGACGGGCCAGCCCGGGCGCGCCACACAAGGGCAACTGCCGCGCCCCTGGTGGCTGAACGTGGCGCCACCGCCCCAAGGCTCGCCTGCACCCGCGATGGCGATGGCACCAGCGCCCGCACCGACCGTTGCGTCACTGTCCCGGTCCCGCAATGCCGCCGAAGAGGCCATGCCCACGTTCGACGTGAACGCCCTCGACAAAGGATTTGCCACCGAGTTCGCCGTGCCCCAGCGCATCGCCGTGCCCTCCAGCGGCCAGCGCGTGACGCTTGCGCTGGGCAGCCACAGCGCCCCCGCCACGCTGATCACCCGCACGGCACCCGCCGTGGAAGAAGCGGCCTACCTGGTCGCGCAGATTGCGCAGCCGCCCGGTGTATGGCCCGCAGGTGCAGCGGGCCTGTACCGCGACGGCGCCTTTGTAGGCAACGGCCGCATCGACTTTGGCGCGCCCAGCGCGGGTGCCCCGGCCGGCAGCACCAGCCTGTCGTTTGGCCGCGATGAACTGGTCACCGTGCGGGCGGAGCCCGCGCAGGATCTGACCGGCAGCAGTGGCTTCACCAGCTCGCGCGTGGAGCGCAAGACGCGCCGGGCCTACAGCGTGGAGAACCGCCACAAGACGGTCATCACGCTGCAGGTGCTGCATGCCGCACCAGTCTCGCGCAATGAAAAGATCGAGGTCGAATCGCGCTACCAGCCCCAACCGGCGGACACGGCCTGGAACCGCACGCCCGGCACCGTGGCCTGGCAGCAGCCTGTGGCTGCAGGGGCTACCGCGCAGTTCAGTGCCGAGCACACCATCCGCTACCCCAAGGATGTGGAGTTGCTCGAACGCCAATGACCCAGAGACCCTGCAGCCGACCGCCCGCCGCACACAACAACGGGTCGGTCACAATCCGTCACAGCGCCCGCCAAGGCGCGACCGAGCCCCCAGGAGCCCGCCGCCATGAGTTACCAACACCTCCTCGTTGCCGTTGACGGCAGCCCCACCTCCGACCACGCGCTGACCGAAGCCACGGGCTTGGCCAAGGCCTCGGGCGGCCGCATCCGCCTGCTGAACGTGATGGACCCCGTGGCCCACATCAGCGGCTTTGAGCGGCCCGAGGTCTACAGCCAGGAAGTGCTACCCCGCCTGCGCAACGCGGGCGAAGCCCTGCTGCAGCAGGCACGCCAGCGCGTGGAACAGCAGGGCGTTCCCGTGGACACGGTGCTGATCGAAAACCTGGATGCCCGGGTGGCTGACCTGTTGGTGGAACACGCTCGGGCCTGGGGCGCCGACCTGATAGTGCTGGGCACCCATGGGCGCCGTGGCCTGGCCCGCGTGCTGATGGGCAGCGATGCCGAGCAGATCGCCCGCACCGCCCCCGTGCCCGTGCTGCTGGTGCGCCTGCCCGCCGAAGCTGCCGGCGGTGCCGCCGGCGCCTGACCCTTTTTCTTCCATGCCATGACCGTTTCCGAGCCCCTGCCACCCCTTGCCCCTCAGCGCCCCAGCGTGCGCTTCATGCTGTCCCACCCCGCCCACTTCATGGCGCTGGGCTTTGGTGCGGGCCTGGCCCCGAAGGCGCCGGGGACCGTGGGCACCCTGTGGGCTTGGCTGGCCTACCTGGTGCTGCAGCAGTGGCTGAACCAGCGGCAAATGGGCTTGCTGATCGCAGTCAGCACCGTGGTGGGCTGGTGGGCCTGCACCACCACGGCACGCCACATGCGCGTGGCCGACCCCGGCAGCATCGTGTGGGACGAGGTGGTGGCCTTCTGGCTGGTGCTGTGGCTGGCCATGCCCATGGGGCTGTGGGGGCAGGTGGTGGCGTTTGGGCTGTTCCGCTTTTTTGACGCCGCCAAACCCGGCCCGGTGGGCTGGGCCGACAGCCTGTTCAAGGGCTTTGGCTGGCGCGGGGGCTGGGGTATCTTGTGGGACGACTTTGTGGCAGCCTTCTGTACCTTGCTGGTCATTGCACTGTGGAGGTTCTGATGGCACCCACATCACTATCAAAAAGTGAGCTACTAGAGCAAGAAGTACAAGCGCTTGATGCCAATTTGACGCAAATATCGCTGCGTTTGCTGGCCCGCCGCCACCTACTGGCCACTGCCGAAAGCTGCACTGGCGGCATGATCGCCGCCGCCTGCACCGACCTGTCGGGCTCCAGCCAGTGGTTCGAGCGCGGCTTTGTGACCTATTCTAACGAGGCCAAGGCCGAGATGCTGGGCGTACCCCCCGGCCTGATCGAGCAGCACGGTGCGGTGAGCGAGCCTGTGGCGCGCGCCATGGCCGACGGCGCCCTTGCCCACTCGCGCGCGCAGGTCAGTCTGGCCGTGACGGGCGTCGCGGGCCCCACGGGCGGCACCGAGACCAAGCCGGTGGGCACCGTGTGGTTCGCCTGGTGCGTGGGCGGGCAAACCCACAGCGAAATGCAGCACTTTGCTGGGGACCGCGCCGCCGTCCGCACGGCCACGCTGCGGTACGCCCTGAAGCGTCTGCTGAGCCTGCTGCCTGCCTGACTTTACCGGGGCACCATGCCCAGGCCTGGCCTGAGTAGCCGCTGTCGTCCACAAGACAGGGCTTCACCCGCCCCTTGCCACACCATACGGCCATGACAACGACATCTCCCTGGTTTGACGGCTTTGCCACTCAGCGCATCACCACCTCGGGCGCGGAGATCTTTGTGCGCACCGGGGGCACCGTGGGCGCTCCGCCGCTGCTGTTGCTGCACGGCTTTCCGCAAACGCATGCGCTGTGGCACCGCGTGGCACAGCAACTGGCACGCCACTATTTTCTGGTGCTGCCCGATCTGCGCGGCTATGGCGACTCATCCCACGCGCCGGGCCTGCCCGACCACAGCAACTACAGCAAACGCGCCCTGGCGCAGGACATGGCCGAGGTGATGACCGCTCTGGGCCACGACCGGTTCTACCTGTGCGGCCACGACCGGGGCGGCCGTGTGGCCCACCGGCTCGCGCTGGACCACGCCGCGCGCGTCAAGAAGCTGTGCGTGATCGACATCGCCCCCACGCTCGACATGTACGCGCGCACCGACATGGAGTTTGCGCGCGCCTACTACCACTGGTTCCACTTGATCCAGCCCGCGCCGCTGCCCGAGACCATGATTGGCGGCAACGCGCGCGCCTACCTGCACGCCAAGCTGGGCGGCTGGGGCAGCGCTGGCCTGGCCCACATCGAGCCCCAGGCCCTGGCCGACTACGAGCGATGCTTTTGCACGCCCGAAGCCATCCACACCGCCTGCGAGGACTACCGCGCCAGCGCAGGCATCGACCTCGACCACGACCGTGACAGCCGCGCGCGCGGCGAGAAGATCGCCTGCGACACCTTGGTGATCTGGGGCGCGCACGGTGTGGTGCACCGGCTGTTTGATCCACTGGCGCTGTGGCAGGCGCAGTGCGCGGGCGTGGTCACGGGCCAGGCCGTGCCGGCAGGGCACTTCATCCCCGAGCAATTGCCTGGAGAGACCGCCCAGGCACTGGTCCAATTTTTCAGCGCCTGAGCCCACTGCCGCAGATTCAGGCGCGCGGCTGCACCACGTTCACGGGGTTGCCCGCCACACAGGCCTCGATGTTGCTGGTCAGCTGGTCGGCCAGCGCCTGGATGGCCTCGGCGCTGGCCCAGGCCACATGGGGCGTGAGCACGAAGTCCGGCCGGTCCAGCAGCGCCATGAAGGGGTGGTCAGGGGGTGGCGGCTCCACGCTCGTCACGTCAAAGGCCGCGCCGCTGATCTGCCCCGCCTGCAGCGCGGGGCCCACGGCCTGCTCATCCACCAAACCACCGCGTGCGGTGTTGATCAGCAAGGGCCGCCGCTGCATGAGCGCAAACTCGGGCGCACCGATCATGTGGCGCGTGTGGGCGTTGAGCGGGCAGTGCAGCGTCAGCACATCGGCTTCGCGCAGCGTCTGCTCGAATGGGGTGTACAGGCGGCCCTGGCCGCTGCGCCCCTTGTGCGCCGCCATCAGCACCCGCATGCCCAGCGCGCGGCCGATGGCGGCCACGGCCTGGCCCAGCGCGCCGTCGCCAATCACACCGAGCGTGGAGCCCGCCAGGTCGCGGATCGGGTGGTCAAAAAAGCAGAACTGTCCGGCCTGCTGCCAGCGCCCGGCGCGCACCGCGTCGCGATAGGCACACAGGCTGCGACGCAGGGCAAAGATCAGCGCAAAGGTGTGCTCGGGCACGGTGTGGGTCGCGTAGCTGCGCACGTTGCTCACCACCACACCCCGGGCCTGGCAGGCCGCCAGGTCCACGTTGTCAGTGCCCGTGGCGGCCACGGCCACCAGGCGCAGGCGCGGCGCCTGGGCCAGCGCCTCGGCGGTGATGCGCACCTTGTTGGTGATCACGACGTCGGCATCGCGGATGCGCGCCACCACGTCGGCCGGAGCGGTGGCGGCATGCTCAGCCCAAGTGTGGTCAAAAGCCGGGCGGCGCAACTGGGTGGTGGGAGAAAGGGTGTCGCGATCGAGAAAGACGATGTGCATGGGAACTCTCTGGGTGGGGTGGTTCAGGCCATTCATGCCGCACGCAGGCGGTGGGCTTCGGCAGCCACGGCCTCGGCGGTGATGCCGAACAACTCGTAAAGCGCGGGCGCGGGGCCCGAAGCACCAAAGCCCCGCATGCCCACGAAGCTGCCGCGAGGTCCCAGGTAGGCGTCCCAGCCCATGCGGCAGGCGGCCTCCACCGCCACGCGCACGCCGCTGCCCAGCACCGCGCGGCGGTAGTCTGCGTCCTGCTGGTCAAACAGCTCCCAGCAGGGCAGCGATACCACGGCCGTGCCCACGCCGCCCTGCTCCAGCAGGTCGCGTGCGGCCACGGCCAGCGCCACCTCCGAGCCAGTGGCCAGCAGCGTGACCTCGCGCGGGCCGCGGGTGGCCTCGTGCAGCACGTAGCCGCCGCGGGCACTGCAGTTGCGGGCGTCGTGGGCGGTGCGTACCAGCGGCAGCGTCTGGCGTGCGAACACCAGGCTCACCGGGCCGTCGGTATGGGCCAGCGCGGCCTCCCAGCATTCGGCGGCCTCCACCGCATCGGCCGGGCGCATGACCCACATGTTGGGCGTGGCGCGCAGCGACGCAAGAATTTCCACCGGCTGGTGGGTGGGGCCGTTCTTGCCGATGCCGATGGAGTCGTGGCTGAACACGAACTTCACCGGCAGGCCCATGAGGGCGGCCATGCGCATGGCGGGCCGCTCGTAGTCCGAGAACGCGAGGTAGGTCACGCTGAGCGGCACGATGCCGCCGTGCGCGGCCATGCCGTTGGCCATGGAGCCCATCACGTGCTCGCGCACGCCGCAGTGCACGTAAGCCCCACCGGGGTCGGCTGCCGTGAAGGCGCGCAGGCCGCGTTTGTGGCTGGTGGGCGCCTCCAGGTCGGCGCAGCCCACCATGCGCTCGGGGATGACGGGGGCGAGCAGGTCGTTGATCTCGGCCGAAAGCAGGATGCCGCCCTGGCCTTCGGGCTGGGTATGGGCACGCGCCTTGTAGTCCTGCAACACCTGCTGCCAGCCCGTGGGCAGGCGCCCTTCCATCACCCGGCAGAACTCCTCGCGCTCCGCCGTGGGCAGGGCCTGCAGACGCTGCTGCCAGGCGGCGTGTTCGGCGGCGCTGCGTTGTCCGGCATCAAGCCAGGCCTGCAACACGTCGGGTGGGACAACGAAGGATGGGTGGGGCCAGCCCAGCAGCGCGCGCGCGTCATCGGCGTCTTGGGGGTGCAGGCGTGCGCTGTGGCCACCGCGCTGGCCCTGCACGCGCGGCAGCCCCTTGCCGATGACCGTGCGGCAGGCGAGGAGCGAGGGGCGCGGGTCCTTGCGCGCCAGGGTCAGCGCGGCCGACACGGCGTCGATGTCGTGACCATCCAACTCCTCCACATGCCAGCCCGCCACACGGAAGCGGTCGGGCACGTTTTCGCTGATGGACAGCGAGGTCGCGCCGTCGTCGGTGATGAGGTTGTCGTCCCACAGCAGCACGAGGTGACCCAGTCGCAGGTGCCCGGCCAGCGAGATCATTTCCTGACCCACGCCCTCCTGCAGGCAGCCATCGCCCACGAAGGCGTAGGTGAAATGGTCCACCAGGGCGCTGCCGAAGCGGGCACGCAGGTAGGCCTCGGCCACGGCCATGCCGAAGGCGTTGGCAATGCCCTGGCCCAGCGGGCCGGTGGTGACCTCGATGCCGTGCCCGGGGTTGCGCTCGGGGTGGCCTTCGCAGATGGCGCCCAGCTCGCGGAAGCGCTGGATCTGTTCCAGGGTGATGGCCTCGTAGCCCGTGAGATGCAGCAGCGAGTACAGCAGCATGGAGCCGTGGCCGTTGGAGAGCACCACGCGGTCGCGGTCCCACCACGTGGGGTCAGCGGGGTGATGCCTGAGGTGCTGGGTGTAAAGCGCCGTTGCGATCTCGGCCATGCCCAGGGGCACGCCCTGGTGGCCTTCGGTGGCGCGAACGATGGCGTCGATCGACAAGAAGCGGATGGCATGCGCCAGGGGCTGCAGGGGGTGGGCACTCATGGGGTGCGCGGCATGCCAGGGGCTGCCGCTTGTCTCCGGGTGGTTGTGGCAAAGGAATCAGCCCGGATTCTTTGCGCCCGAATTCATGAAGACAAGCGACGTTTATTCAGGGATACATGAAATCAGTTCATTCACCGCCCCCGCCTGACCGATCTCATCGCCCTTGGGACTGCAGCGCCTCCTCGCGCACCCAGTCCAGAAACCGCCGCACCTCGGGCCGGGCCGCGTGGCGCCCCGGGTAGACCAGAAAGTGCGCCTGCACCTGCAGCTCCACCTCGGGGCCGAACACAGGCTGCAGGCGGCCTGTGGCGATCAGGGCCTGGCCCAGGCTGGTGCTCTCCAGCGCCACGCCCAGCGACTGCACGGCAGCGTCCAGGCTCATCATCGCGCGGTCAAAGCGCAGCGCAATGCGCTCGGGCCGCTGGCCAGGCAAAAACCGCGCAAACCAGTCGGGCCACTGTGCCACGTTGACCACCGACTGGATCAGCGGCACGCGCAGCAGGTCTTGCGCCGTATGCACCGCATGGGTGCGAATGAACTCGGGGCTGGCCAGCGGCATGACTTTTTCAGCAAACACGGGTTCAACCTCGAGGTGCGGCCAATTGGGCAGCCCGTAGCGGATATCGATGTCTACCAGGCCCAGCTGAAAGTCCGAATGCACGTGCGAGGCCGACAGCGACAGCGCAATGTCCGGGTGCCGCCGCGTGAAACGCGAGATGCGCGGCATCAGCCACAGGCTGGCAAAGCTGGGGCTGCAGTGCAGGTGCAGCGTGTCCTGCATGCCGTGGCGCAGGCTTTCGGTGGCGGTGTTGATGGCTCCGAGCGCGTTGGCCACGCGCTGCAAGTAGCTTTGCCCTGCCGGGGTCAGCTCCACGCCTCGCGCCGAACGCTCAAACAACCGCACCCCAAGCAGCCCTTCGAGCTTGGCGAGCTGGTGGCTCACGGCCGAGGGCGTGAGGTTCAGTTCGCCGGCGGCCAGCGAAAAGCTCTTGCGGCGGGCAATGGCTTCAAACGCCTGCAGGGCACTCAGGGGAGGAATCATGTGGATGACAGTTGTTCACTTATTGCGACGCAACATGAACGAAATTAAATCTTGGGTGAGTTTATATCGTTTGTTTTCAAAGACCCTGCCTTCCAGAATCCAGCCCATCGCAATGCAGTACATACAAGGAGACACGCATGCTGCTCAAAGACAAGGTTGCCGTCATCACCGGCGGTGCGGGACTCAACGGCCTGGGTTTTGCCACGGCACGCATGATGGCCGAACAGGGCGCCAAGGTGGTGATCCTCGATCTGGAAGGGGCCAACCCGCAGGCCGCTGCTGCCCGGCTCGGCACAGAGCACCTGGGGCTGGTGGCCAACGTGACCGACAAGGCCTCGTGTGAGGCGGCGGCAGCAGCCATCCAGGCGCGCTATGGCCACATCGACATCCTGGTGAACAACGCCGGCATCACGCAGCCGGTGAAGTTCCTCGATATCACGGGCGCCGATTACGACCGCATCCTGGACGTGAGCCTGCGCGGCACGCTCTACGCATCGCAGGCCGTGCTGCCGTTCATGGTGGCGCAGAACAGTGGCGCCATCGTCTGCATCTCGTCGGTGTCGGCACAGCGCGGCGGCGGCATCCTGGGCGGCCCGCACTACTCGGCCGCCAAGGCTGGCGTGCTGGGCCTGGCCCGCGCCATGGCCCGCGAATACGGCGGCAACAACATCCGCGTGAACTGCGTGACGCCGGGCCTCATCGCCACCGACATCAACAAGGGCAAGATCCCCGACGACAAGCGGCAAGGGATTCTGGACGGCATTCCGCTGGCCCGCATCGGCGAGCCTAACGACGTGGCCGGCTGCGTTGTCTTCCTGGCCAGCGACCTGGCCAAGTACTGCACGGGCGTCACGCTCGACGTGAACGGCGGCATGTTGATCCACTGACGTGGGCACCGACCGCTGCCACCCGGCCTTCCCACAAGCGCCATCCCCATAAGCCATACCAAAAACCCAGGAGACAAAACCATGCCATCGATCCACATTCTTCGCCGCACCCTGTTGGCCGCCGCCGTGGCAGGCGCAGCCTCATTCGCCTCGGCCCAACCCGTCAAGCTCACGCTGGCGCACGGCAACCCGCCCGACAACCCACGCCACGTGGCGGCCGTGAAGTTCGCGGAAACGGTCAAGGCCAAGACGGGCGGCCGCGTGGAGATCCAGGTGGCCCACTCAGCGCAACTGGGCGACGATGCCGCCATGGTGACGGCCCTGCGCTCGGGCACGCTGGACTTCTCGGCCAACAGCCAGGGCGCAGTGTCCGCCGTGGTGCCCGAATATGCCGCGCTGGGCATGCCGTTCCTGTTCGCCGATGCGCCCAAGGCCTGGTCGGTGATGGATGGCCCCATCGGCAAGGAGCTGGCCGACAAGTCGGCCGCCAAAGGCATGGTGCTGCTGGGGCTGTGGGACAACGGCGTGCGCCAGATGTCCAACAGCAAGCGCCCCATCAAGACGCCCGCCGACATGAAGGGGCTGAAGATGCGCACCCCGCCAGATTCGGTGACGGTGGACATCATGCAGGCCCTGGGCGCCGACGCGCAGCAAATCAAGTTCTCCGAGCTGTACGTCGCTCTGCAGCAGGGCGTGGTCGACGGCCAGGAGAACCCGCTGACCAACATTGCATCGGCCAAGCTCTACGAGGTGCAAAAGTACATCTCGCTCACGGGTCACAAGTACGAGAGCACGCCGTTCCTGATGAGCAAGCGCTCGTGGGACCGCATGGCGCCGGGAGATCGCCAGATCGTGGCAGACGCCGCCACAGAGGCGACGCAGTTGCAGCGCCAGCTGAACAAGGAGATCGACGATAAGCTGGTCGCTGACCTCAAGGCCCGGGGCGTGCAGGTTGACACGGTGGAGCGGGACGCTTTCATGCAAGCCGCCCAGCCGGTCTACACCAAGTGGCTGGCCAGCCCCATTGGCAGCTTTGTCGGCCGCGTGCAGCAGGCCGCCCGCTGATTCCTTCGCCATTCCGGGGCGCACCGGCTGGTGCGCCCGCAAGGAGATCCTGATGAATCCTCTTTTGAGAGCGGTGGACACTGCCATCGCCTGGTGGTGCCATGCCGTGCTGTATGTGACGCTGTCGGTGGTGTTCGCCATCCTGAGCATCAACGTGGTGTTGCGCTACGTGGCTGGCACCAGTCTGTCTTGGGCTTCGGAACTACCTGAGCTGATGTTTCCCTGGATGATCATGGCCGGCGTGGTGCTGGCCGCCCAGCACGGATCGCACATTGCCGTGGTGCTGGTCACGCAGAAGCTCGGCGCTGCACGGCGCTGGGTGCTCACCGCGGGCTCGCTGGTGGTGGTAACGCTGTACCTGGGTCTGTCCTGGGCCGCGTGGCCCGTGTTCGAGATCGCAGCAGACGAGCGCAGCCCCATCATGCAGGTGCCGGGGTCGGTGAGCGTGGGCTGTCTGCTGCTGGGCTTCGTGATGCTGGCCGTTGTGACGCTGTGCCGGCTGCCTCAGGTGTGGCGCGGTACCGCGCACGACGAACCGGGAGCCGACGCATGACCACACTCATCATCGGCCTCTTCATCCTGGCCGCGCTGGCCTCCATACCGATCGCGCACGCGCTGGTGCTGGCGTCTGTCTGTGGGCTTCTGATTATTGACCGTGTGCCCGTACACCTGGCGGTCGAACAGATGATCACGCAGACGCAGAGCTTTCCGCTGATCGCCATTCCCTTCTTCATGATGACAGGCGCGCTGATGGTCAGCGGTCGGCTGGGCCAGAGCCTGGTGCAGCTGCTCAGCATGATGATCGGCCGCGTGCACGGCGGCCCGGCGCAGGTGGGGGTGCTGTCGTCCACCATCTTCGGCGGCGTGTCCGGCTCCGCCGTGGCCGACGCCTCGGCCATTGGATCCATGCTGATCCCCTGGCTCAAGAAGCTGGGCTACCCGGCTCCGTTCGCGGCTGGCACGCTGGCAGCGGCGGCCACCATCGACATCCTGATCCCGCCGTCCATCCCGATGATCGTGTACGCGCTGGTGTCGGGCGCCTCCATCGGCGCGCTGTTCGTGGCCGGCATCCTGCCGGGGCTGCTGATGTGCGGCGGCTTCATGGCCGTGTGCTACATCCAGGGGCGCCGCCGCAACTTCCCGCGCGACACCACGCCCTTCGAGTGGCCGGCGTTCCTGCGGCAGCTGCTACATGCGGGGCCGGCATTGCTGATGCCGGTGCTGATCATCATCTTTCTGCGCTTCGGCATTGCCACGCCGACCGAGGTGAGCGTGATGTCCACGCTGTACGCGCTGGTGGTGTCAGGCATCGTCTACCGTGACCTGACCATCGCCAAGCTCAAGGCCGCTGCGGTGGAGGCCGGCATCTCCACAGGAGTGGTGCTGCTGATCATCATGGCCTCCAGCGTCGTGGGCTGGATCGTCACCTACGAGCAGCTGCCTGCCGCCTTCACGCTGTACGCAAAGGAAACGCTGCAGTCGCCGTGGCTCATCATCCTCGCGATGAACCTGATCATGCTCGCCACGGGCATGTTCATCGACCTGCCGGCGGCCGTACTGCTACTCACGCCCATGTTCGTGCCGCTGGCGTCCGCCGTGGGCATGGACACCGTGCAGCTCGGGATCATGATGATCGTGAACCTGTCCATCGGGCTGTACCACCCGCCCATCGGCACCACCTTGTTCATCACCAGCTCAATCGCCAAGGTGCGCATCGGCGACGTGGTCAAGGAGCTGATTCCCTTTTACATGGTCGCATTGCTGTTGCTGCTGGGCTTTGCCTACCTGCCGTGGCTGACCTTGCACTGATGATCCTTCACCCGGAGACGAACGATCCATGAGCACCCTCCAACACATTGCACAGGCCGCATGGCGCATCCGCCGCTTCGCCGTGCGCATGGGCGAAGTCCAGGGCCAAGGCTACGTCGGCCAGGCACTGGGCTATGCCGACGTCCTGGCCACGGCCTACGCCCACGCGCTGAACCTGCGCCCTGACGACCCACAGTGGGACGGTCGTGACCGTTTCCTGCTCTCGCATGGCCATTACGCCATCGCCTTCTATGCCGCACTCATCGAGGCCGGCACCATCCCCGAATCGGAGCTGGAAACCTATGGCAGCGACGACAGCCGCCTGCCCATGTCCGGCATGGCCACGTACACGCCGGGCATGGAGATGTCGGGCGGCTCACTGGGACAGGGCCTGCCCATCGCTGTGGGCATGGCACTGGGCCTGCGCCACCGGGGCAATCCGGCGTTTGTCTATAACTCCATGTCCGACGGAGAGCTGGACGAAGGCTCCACCTGGGAGGCCGCCATGTCTGCCAGCCACCACCGGCTGGGCAACTTGATTTGCATCGTGGACATCAACAACCAGCAGGCCGACGGGCCGTCGAGCAAGGTGATGGGCTTTGAGCCGCTCACCGACAAGTGGGCGGCCTTTGGCTGGCATGTGCAGCGCGTGGACGGCAACCACCTGCCGGCCGTGGTGCGCGCCTTCGACACGGCGCGCCAGCTGGCAGAGCCCAGGCCCCGGGTGATCCTGTGCGACACGCTCATGGGCAAGGGCATTCCCTTCCTGGAGTCGCGCGACAAGAACCACTTCATCCGCGTCGATCCGCCCGAATGGCAACAGGCCCTTGAGGTACTCGATGCCCATCGTCCTTGAACCCGGGGCCACACCATGAACACTGCAGCAACCGACAAGAAACCCCGGCTGACCACCTCGGCCATGATCGCCTCCATCGCGTCCGAAGGGCAGCGCGTGAAGGCAGCCCCCTTTGGCAAGGCGCTGGTGGAATACGCCGCCAGCCACCCCGAAGTGGTAGGCATGACGGCCGACCTGGCCAAGTACACCGACCTGCACCTGTTTGCCCAGGCTTACCCCGATAGATTCTTTCAGATGGGAATGGCCGAGCAGCTCCTGATGGGCGCGGCAGGCGGCATGGCCAAGGTGGGCCTGGTGCCGTTTGCCACCACCTACGCGGTGTTTGGCACCCGGCGCGCCTACGACTTCATCCACCAGGTGATTGCCGAGGAGAGCCTGCCCGTCAAGATCTGCTGCGCCCTGCCCGGCCTGACCACTGGCTACGGCCCCAGCCACCAGGCCACCGAAGACCTGGCCATGATGCGCGCCATCCCTGGCCTGACGGTGGTGGACCCGTGCGACGCGCTGGACATCGAGCAGGCCGTGCCGCAGATCGCGCAACACCCCGGCCCCGTGTACATGCGCCTGCTGCGCGGCAACGTGCCGCTGGTGCTGGACGAATACGACTACCGCTTCGAGCTGGGCAAGGCCAAGCTGCTGCAGGACGGTGCCGACGTGCTGGTGATCAGCAGCGGCTTCATGACCATGCGCACGCTGGAGGTCGCCAAGCAGCTCGCCACCGACCACATCAGCGTGGCTGTGCTGCACTGCCCCACGATCAAGCCCCTGGACAACGCCACCATCCTGGCCGAGGTGCGCAAGCCCGGCCGGCTGGTGGTGGTGGCCGAGAACCACTCCACGGTGGGTGGCCTGGGCGAGGCCGTGGCAGGCCTGCTGCTGCGCGAGGGCGTGACACCGTCGCGCTTTCGCATGCTGGCGCTGCCCGATGCGTTCCTGGACGCAGGTGCCCTGCCAACGTTGCACGATCGCTACGGCATCTCTGCCGACAAGATGGCCGCCCAGCTCAAGCAGTGGCTGGCGTGACGGCACCGCCGCCCCGCGGAGGCACTGCAACGCCCGGGGGCTTTTTGCGGGGGTTGTTCGACATCGCCGTGCGCGCCGCGCAGCCGGTGCACCGCATGGCGCAGGCGCTGCCCGCGCCGCCTCGGGGACGCACCGTGGTACTGGGTGCGGGCAAGGCGGCTGGTGCCATGGTGCATGCGCTGGAGGCCCTGTGGCCACAGGATGCGCCGCTGTCCGGCCTGGTGGTCACGCGCTACGGGCACACGCCACCTCTCCCGACGGGTCTACCCGCGCGCATCGAGATTGCCGAGGCCGCGCACCCCGTGCCCGATGCGGCCGGACTGCAGGCCGCTGAACGCATGCTGGCCCTTACCCATGGCCTTGCAGCCGACGACCTGGTGCTGTGCCTGATCTCGGGTGGCGGCTCGGCCCTGCTGACACTGCCCTGCGAGGGCCTGACGCTGCAGGACAAGCAGACCCTCAACCGCGCGCTGCTGCACAGCGGGGCCACCATTGCCGAGATGAACTGCGTGCGCAAGCACCTGTCCCGCATCAAGGGTGGCCACCTGGCCGCCGCCTGCGCGCCCGCCCAAGTGGTCACCCTGGCCATCAGCGACGTGCCGGGCGACGACCCTGCCGTCATCGCCAGCGGCCCCACCGTGCCCGATGACTCCACCTGTGCCGATGCATTGGCCATTCTCACCCGCTACGGCATCACCCTGCCCCACGCCGTGCAGGCCGCGCTGCGCCGCGGCGACCTGGAAACCCCCAAGCCCGGCGACCCGCGTCTGGCCGGCCAGCAGGTTCACCTGCTGGCCACGCCCCAGCAGTCGCTACAGGCAGCGGCTGAGGCAGCGGGTGCAACCGGGCTGGCCGTGTACCTGCTGGGCGATGCCATCGAGGGCGAATCACGCGACGTAGGCCGGGTGCACGGCGCCATGGCGCGTGCCGTGGCCCAGGGGCGCAGCAGCCTGCAACGGCCGTGCGTGTTGCTCAGCGGCGGGGAAACCACCGTCACGGTGCGCCGGGCCGAGGGCCCCGCCCCGCGCGGGCGCGGCGGCCGTGCGGGCGAGTTCTGCATGGGCGTGGCCGAGGCCCTGCAAGGGCAGCCTGGCGTGTGGGCCCTGGCAGCGGACACCGATGGCATCGACGGCATGGAGGACAACGCGGGCGCCATCGTCAGTCCCGATACCTTGGCACGGGCGAATGCCCTGGGCCTGGACCTGGCCGGGCACCAGCAGCGCAACGACGCCTACGGATTTTTCTCAGCCCTGGGCGACCTGGTGGTGACCGGTCCTACCCATACCAACGTCAACGACTTTCGGGCACTGCTCGTGCTGTGATGACCGGAGCGTGCGTGTAGCATGGGCAGCCCTTGAGGAGGAGAACCCATGCACCCCAACGCCCAGACCCTGCAACTCTTTTACACCGCGTTTGCGCAGCTGGACCACGCCACCATGGCCGCCTGCTATGCACCCGACGCCACTTTTGACGACGAGGCCTTTTCCCTGAAAGGCCGCGAGCAGGTGGCAGGCATGTGGCGCATGCTGTGCACTGCCACCCAAAAGCCCGGCGCCGCCGAACACTGGAAGCTGGAGTTCAGCGGCATTGACGCCGATGCGCAGGGCGGCAAGGCGCACTGGGAAGCGCACTACCTCTTCAGCGCCACGGGGCGCAAGGTGCACAACATCATCGACGGCACCTTCACCTTCACGCCCGACGGGCTGATCGCCACCCACCGCGACCGCTTCAACTTCTGGCGCTGGGCGCGGCAGGCGCTAGGTGCGCCGGGGCTGCTGCTGGGCTGGTCGCCATCGCTCAAGCGCAAGGTGCGTAGTACAGCGGCGGGGAATCTGAAGAAGTTTCTGGCGCAGGAGGCACGGCCGCTATGACCCGCACACCAGGCCCGCGAAATACGACACAAGCCCCCTGTGCAATTGGCTGCGCTTGAGCTTCAAGTCTTCTTGCGACGCACCGCATTGAATGCCGATGCTGTCATGGCCAGCAACAGCGCCATAAGCCCCCATTCGCTCAGTGTCGGAACAGAGGTTGCGCTGGCAGCCAGCACGTTAAGCGTGGCGTTGGCGGCAGGGGCACTGCCGGCACTGGAATTCAGGCCCGTAGTGACGTTATTTTTTACGCCCGGCGCTGTCGCCGTGACCTGAACAGAAAAGGTGCAACTGCCCCCTGCGGCCAGCGCCCCGCCGGCCAAGGCCACCGCGGAGGAACCCGGTACGGCGGTCACCACGCTACCGACCCCACAGTCGCCCACCAAACCGTTGGGAGTGGACACCGCCAAGCCAGCAGGCAAGTTGTCCGTGAACGTGATGTTGTTAGCAGCCCCCCCCATCCGATTGATGGTGAACGCCAGCGAGGTAGAGCTTCCGACCGCCACGCTTGGCACTCCAAACGCCTTGCTAAAAGTAAAGACAACGCCCGCTTGCGCGCCAGTTGCCCACAATGCGCCGGCGCCGATCAACAGCGCTCCCATCCAACGAACTTTCGACATATCGTCCTCTAAAAAATGCAGGCTTTCTGAACGCTCAATCAAGAGAGTGGCGTTTGTACTTCAATGTTTTGAAAATGTCTTCCAAAAAATGACCGCGCGCACTCGGTCTTGAACTAGCGCCTCAAGGCAGCTTGTCAAAGGGTTGGCTCAAGGCCCGCCAGAGCCCGTCAGGCCGGGCATCGTTGTCGTTGGCCAGTCCCAGGTGCATGTCCTTGTGGCCCAACACTGGTTGCACGCAGTAGGTTCCTGCCAAGTGGTCCCACCAGGGGAACACCATTCCGAAGTTGCTGTTGCCCTCATCCATGCGTTCAGAATGGTGCACACGGTGCATATCCGGGGTCACCATGACCCAACGCAGCCTCCGATCCCAGCGCAAAGGAATCGCAACATTGGCATGGCAAAACGCGGAGTGCACCAGTTGAAACACCGCGTACAACAACAAGGAGACAAGAGGAATGCCCAGCGCCGCGCAAAGCATCAGCGTCAGTGCAGCAAGTGCCGCCACTTCCAGCGGATGGTGTCGCACACTGGTCGTCACATCGAACGCGGCGTCTGCGTGATGCACTTGGTGCATTCGCCACAGTAGTGGAATGGAGTGCGAAGCACGGTGCAGCAGATACTGAATCGCATCAACCAGCAAAACGCCAATGACGATCTTGGGAACACCGGGCAATGCCGATCCGGCCAACCCTGTCCACTCTAAGGACGTCCCCAGTCGTACCGCTGCGGTCTGCACGGGCTCGGCCACCCACCACATCAACAGACCACCCAACCCATACAGCAATAGATTGACCTTTCTCCGCCCTTGGCAGCCTTCGCCGGTCACACGGCGAGGCCAGAAGTGCTCTGTCAAAGCAAGAATGCCCAGGACCACCGAGAACAGTACGTACTGCCCCCATTCAAAGTGATCCATCACGGCCTGGATGAATTGCGCCATTTTTGCGTTTGCAGGGAGGTCCAAGAGGACTCAAGCCCCGTGGCACTTCTTGTATTTCTTGCCGCTACCGCAGTGGCAAGGGTCATTGCGCCCTGGCTCGGGTGCCTTGCGCACGGTCTCCACGCGCGGGCCCATGCTCTTCCACAGCTGGCGGAGGTCGTACACCGCCCAGATGGCTTCGCCGAAGGCTTCCACGCGCGCCTGGCTGGTGCTGGGTGGGCCGTCTTCGTCGTACATGCAGACTTCGGGCTTGCCGGTGTCGTCTTCGGTCAGGGCCACGATGCGGTCCAGCGCGTCGTCCAGCCACTTGGCGGCTTCCTTGTCGCGCGGGGCGGCCCAGTCTTCGGGCCAGTTCTCCACGGCAAACATGAAGCCCAGCGCCCAGACCTGGCCGAAGGACGGGATCTCCTGGTCGTCGCCCATCTCCGCGCGCTGCTCGTCGGTCAGGCTGGCCACGGCACCGCGCATGTCCATGGCTTCGGGCTGGAAGGTGCGATCGTCATCCAGCGTCTTCACATCGGTGTCGAGCTGGGTCACGATCTCGGCCCAGCGGCGGTCCCACAGCTCCAGAAACCGCGCCTGCTGTGCGGCGTCGGCAAACGCGGGCAGCAGCGGCAGCGGCGCGCCCTCCGCCACGTCCAGCTCGGCCCCGTCACCCAGCAGCATGGGCAGGTATTCGGCCGGGGCAATCGGGCGGCGGCTGCAGATCAGCGCCGTCATGAAGCCGTCGCAGAACTCCCACTGCGGAATTTCCTCGCCGCGCGCGCGCAGGTCGTCGAGGATGTTGTCGATCTCCTCCAGCTCCTGCGGGCCCAGCGCAGCGGCCGGGGCGGTCGTGGGGTCGAGTTCGTCAGTGGCGGGGGTGGGCGATGTGGGTTCGGTCATGTTGGCTCCGGTCGTCAAGGGAGAAAGCGGGGATTGGCGGGCAAAGTTTTACTTTTATGATGCGCAGGCCTTGTGCCACGGCCATGTCACGGTCATGGTGCAGCAGCGGCACCGCAGACGTGGGCTGGGGCGGCGCAAGGCAGGCCGCTCACCACCCGGCAACCCGATAAAAAGGCGGTCAGTGTAGCCCTCCCGCGCCGCGGCCCAGAACCAGGACCTCCATGATCCACCAACTGAACTCCCTGTACCCGGTGCGCTACACGGCTTTTGTGCTGTGCGTTTTCGGGCTGCTGTTGTCGCTGTTTGCGCTGGTGGCCTTTCAAGTGGGGCTGCCCGTGGTGCTGGTGTTCGCGGCCCTGGTGGCTTTGGGCGTGTACGACCTGCAACAGTCGCGCCACGCCATCCTGCGCAACTACCCGGTCATCGGCCACATCCGCTTCATGCTCGAATACGTGCGGCCCGAGGTACGCCAGTACTTCATCGAGAGCGACAGCGAAGCCGCGCCGTTCTCGCGCGCGCAGCGCTCGCTGGTGTACCAACGCGCCAAGGGCGACCCGGACAACCGGCCCTTTGGCACACACCTGGACGTGGGCGCGCAGGGCTACGAATGGGTGAATCACTCGCTCGCGCCCACACAGCTGCCGTCGCACGACTTTCGGGTGTGGATCGGGGGCAGCCCCGATGCGCCGTCGCAGTCCGTGTCGCCCTGCACCCAGCCTTACCACGCCAGCGTGTTCAACATCTCGGCCATGAGCTTCGGCGCGTTGTCGGCCAACGCCATCCTGGCGCTCAACCAGGGCGCGAAAAAAGGCGGCTTTGCGCACGACACGGGCGAGGGCAGCATCAGCCAGCACCACCGGCTGCATGGGGGCGATCTGATCTGGGAGATCGGCTCGGGCTACTTTGGCTGCCGCAACCCCGATGGCACGTTCAGCGAAGAGCGTTTTGCCGCCAATGCCACCGACCCACAGGTCAAGATGATCGAGCTCAAACTAAGCCAGGGTGCCAAGCCGGGCCACGGTGGCGTGCTGCCCGGCGCCAAGGTGACGGCCGAGATCGCGGCCGCACGCGGCGTGAAGGAGGGGGAAACCTGCATCTCGCCCGCCAGCCACAGCGCGTTCCACACCCCGGTGGAGATGATGCAGTTCATCGCAAAACTGCGCCTGCTCTCGGGCGGCAAGCCCACGGGGTTCAAGTTCTGCCTGGGCCACCCGTGGGAGTGGTTTGCCATCGTCAAGGCCATGCTGGTCACCGGCATCACGCCCGACTTCATCGTGGTGGACGGCGCCGAGGGCGGCACGGGCGCGGCGCCTGTCGAGTTCACCGACCACGTGGGCGCGCCGCTGCAAGAGGGCCTGCTGCTGGTGCACAACACGCTGGTGGGCGTGAACCTGCGCGACCGCGTGCGCCTGGGCTGCGCGGGCAAGGTGATCAGCGCCTTTGACATCGCGCGCATGATGGCGCTGGGTGCCGACTGGTGCAACGCGGGTCGCGGCTTCATGATGGCGCTGGGCTGCATCCAGGCGCAGAGCTGCCACACCGGCCACTGCCCCACCGGTGTGACCACGCAAGACCCGCTGCGCCAGCAGGCGCTGGTGGTGCCCGACAAGGCCACGCGCGTGGCGCAGTTCCACCGCAGCACGCTGCACGCGCTGCAGGAGCTGGTGCAGGCCGCCGGCCTGCGCCACCCCCAGGACATCACGGCCCACCACATCGTGCGCCGCATCAGCGACACCGAGGTGCGCCTGCTGTCCAACCTCATCACCCGCATGCAACCCGGCGCGCTGCTGGGCCCGCTCGACGCGCAGCACAACGTGTTTCGCCTGTACTGGCCCCTGGCCAGCGCCCACAGCTTTCAGGCCAGCGAGCCTGCTCTGGAGCCGTCGGTGCCACACCATGTGGAGATGGTCCACGCCGCCGCCGCAGCGGGCACGGCTGCCGTGGTGGCGGGAGATGCGGCCGCATGACAACGAACGTTTCGGCCATCGACTACAGCGCCTTTCTGCGCCAGCAGCTGGCCACGCAGCCTCACAACGTGATGAGCCATGTGCTGGGCAATGAGCAGATCTGGATCAAGCGCGCAGGCGCCCCCCATGGCACGGGCCGCTACCGCGCCATGGCCATGCTGGCAGGCCTGCTGCGGCTGCCGGTGCTGCGCCCTGTGCCCAACCCGGGCGGCCCCGCCGCCATTGCCACCGAGGTGCGGCGCCTGCGGGACCTGGCCGCTCGCGGCGTGCGCGTGCCCGAAGTGCTGGCCGCGCAAGAGAATGGCTTTGCCATGCGCCACCTGGGCCGCGTGGGCGAGGAGGCCCATTCACTGGGCAACGCGATCGAGCGGACGCTGCGTGCGCATGACCCCGCCGCCGTGCTCTCGCTGTGGCAGCAAGGGCTGGACGCGCTGGCCCACGTACACCACCAGGGCACCTGCCTGAGCCAGGCGTTTGCGCGCAACATGGTGCGCGACCCCAGCGGTGCGGTTGTCTGCATCGACTTTGAGGACGACCCGGCCGCCGTGTTGCCACTGCCGCTGTGCCATGTGCGCGATGCCCTGTGCTACGCGCACTCCACCGCCATCTTCTTGCACCAAAGCGGCCGGCTGCCCGAGGCCCGCGAACGCTGGGCAGCATGGGTCGCACAGGGCGACGAGGAGATGCAGGCGCTGCTGGCGACCAGTATCCGCCGGATGGGATGGATGCGGCACCTGCCCGCGAGCCGTCGGCTGGGGCGGGATTTGCAGCGGGTGCGGGCGGCGTATGACCTGCTGGTTCCGTAAGCCACGGTGTGCGTCCGGGGCCAGATCGTGGAGTCAAGCAGTCATGCACAGATGAACCACCGGCGCAGCCCTCGTTAGCGGGCGGTCGTCATCCGCTGGCAGCACCAGGCCGAACAGCGATTTAATGTGCAGACGGAGCTTCGCTTCGACCTATTTCTTTGCAATGACCTCTCCTGCCGCCGCGATTCCCGGCCCTTCAGCGCCCGCTCCGTTGCCTCCCCCCGATACCAAACACCGACGCCAGCGCCCGCCGACCCTGTCGCTGGCCGCCTGGAAGCAGTTCATGGGCGTGGCCCGACCCTATTGGGCAGGGGACAAGAAGCGCACCGCATGGGGACTGCTCGCGCTGCTGATCGGACTCATGGTGTGTGAGACGCAGCTTGCGGTGATGTTGATCGACAAGACGGGGGAGATGACATCGGCACTGGCGGCCAAGCAGGCCGACCGCTTCTGGTCGGCGGTGCGCACCACCCTGGTGGTGCTGGCGTTCGCCGTACCGGTATACGCCTTCTACTACTACATGCGCGACGCGTTCTCCAACCACTGGCGGCGCTGGCTCACCTACCGCTTTCTGGACGGCTACCTGAGCGAGCGCAAGTACTATGAAATTGGTGCGGGCAGCGACATCGACAACCCCGACCAGCGCATCAGCGAAGACATCAACACCTTCACGGGCCGGTCCACGCACTTCCTGCTGATCTTCCTGGGTTCGCTGATGCAGCTGGTGGCCTTCAGTGCGGTGTTGTGGTCCATCTCCAAGACCCTGGTGGCCTTTCTGGCCGTGTATGCCCTGCTGGGCACTTTCGGGGCGCTGTACCTGTTTGGCGCGCCACTCATTCGGCTGAACTTCTGGCAGATCCGGCGTGAGGCAGATTTCCGGTTTGGACTGATGCGGCTGCGCGAAAACGCCGAATCCATTGCCTTCTACAGCGGCGAGCCGCAAGAACGCGCCCAGATCGACAACCGGTTCGAAGCTGCCTTCACCAACTACGCGCGGCTCATCAAGAAGCAGCGCTCGCTCAACCTGTATCAGCGCTCTTTCAGCCAGCTCACGCTGGTGTTGCCCAGCATCCTCCTGGCCGACGGCGTGCTGTCGGGCGAGCTGGAAGTGGGGCGGGCCATCCAGGCTGCTGGTGCGTTCGCGGCTGTGCTGGGCGCCATTTCACTGATAGTGGACAACTTCGAGAGCCTGAGCCGGTTTGTGGCGGGCATCGACCGGCTGCACGCACTGTCGCAGGTGGTGCTCAAAACCCCTGCCGCACCCACCCCGTGGGCAGAACCTAGCGCGGGGGGCAAAACGGCGGACGATTTGCCGATGCGCGATGCGTCCCCCGGCACCACCGAGCCGCCCCCGCAAATCATCACCCGCATTGGCGACACATTGGCCATTGAGGACCTGTGCCTCTACACCCCCCAGTTTGGTCGCCTCCTGGTGCGTGACCTGTCGCTTCAGCTGCAGCCCGGCGATGCACTGCTGATCACAGGCCCGAGTGGCAGCGGCAAAAGCTCTATCCTGCGTGCCATTGCCGGCTTGTGGCGCACGGGCACCGGCACCGTGCAGCACCCGCCCCTGCAAGACGTTTTCTTCCTGCCCCAACGCCCCTACATGCAGATCGATACGCTGCGCAGCCAGATCATCTACCCGAGCAGGCAGACCGGGTTGAGCGATGAGCGCTTGCTCGAGTTGCTGCAGGAAGTGCAACTGGAATCACTGGCAGAGCGCGTGGGTGGGCTCAACGCGTCGCACGATTGGGAGAAGCAGTTGTCCATCGGTGAGCAGCAACGCCTGGCCTTTGCCCGGGTGTTGGCGCGCCAGCCCAGCATTGTCATCCTCGACGAGGCGACCAGCGCGCTGGACAGCGCCAACGAAACCGCCCTTTATGAGCGCCTGCGCGCGAGCGGCACCACCCTGATCAGCATTGCCCACCGCCCCGCCGTGCTCAAGCACCACACGCATGTGCTGGAAATCAAGGGCGAAGGCGCGTGGGCGCTGCACGCCGCTGCAGACTTCAGGTTCGATGGCTGAGCGTCAAACGCCGGCGGGCGCCGATTCCTCTGCGCGCTCAAGCACCAGTGCCGTCGCCACATGGGCATCCAGCGTGAGCAGCCGCTTGCGCATGCAGATCACCGCCTTGTCCTTGCTCAGCAAGATGGCGCGGTGCGCGGCGGCCAGATCGATGAATTTCTGGTCGTCGGCGTCCTTGCACACATAGGTGACGCGCGGCGCCACATCCATCAGAAGCGCCTGCGCATCAAACGCCGCCAGCACCTGCGCCGCATCCACCCGGTAGTAGTCCATGCGCGCCACGATGTGTGGGTAGGCCAGCACGCGCTCCAGCTCGTCGCGCATGACCTGCGTGGCGATCCATGACAGGCGACCTTGGGCCAGCAGGGTGCGCAGCGGAACGGTGCGTGGGTCGCTGAAGATCAGCAGGTCGAGCGCGACGTTGGTGTCCACCACCACGGGGCGTACGGGCTCGCCCGCCGCCGCCTCGGCAGGCAGGCTCAGTTCGACCTTCATGGTGCGCCGTTGCCAGCGTCGTGATCAGCGGATGGCTTGGCAGGACGTTCGCGCACCGCACCCTTGATCATGTCGAAGCGGAACATGCGGCATTCGATGGGGCCGTTCCACATGGGCACGCGGCGCGATTCCTTCAGGCGCATCTTGCCGGGCAGCTTGAGGTCGGGCGTGAGCATCCAGGCCGTCCAGCCGCTGTAGTTCTTCTTCCAGTGCGTGGCCAGCTGGCTGAAGAACTCGCCGCCGTCTTCGGTCTGCGCCTCTTCGCGGCCCACGGCCAGGCCCTGGGCGCGGTCGGCCGCGCGCTCACTGGCGTTGCGGCCTGCGCTGCCTGCGGCCGCAATGCGCTCGCCATAGGGCGGGTTGAGCAACATCACGCCGGGCTGCTCGCAAGGCGGCATGCGCTGCAGGGCGTCGCCACCGCGCAGCTGCACGGCCTCGGCCACGCCTGCGCGCTCGGCGTTGCGCTGGGCAAAATCGACCATGCGGAAGGCCACATCACTGCCAAATATGGGTACAGCGCTAGTACAAATTGCGCTTTCAGCTTCGTTTTTGATAGCAGACCAGACGTGCGCCTGGAAGGGCAGTAGCTTTTCAAACGCAAAGCGCCGCAGCATGCCCGCGGGGATGCGGCAGGCGATCTGCGCCGCCTCGACCACGATGGTGCCGCTGCCGCAGCAGGGGTCGTACAGGGGCAGGGGGTTGTCGCCATGCGGGTCCCAGCCGCTGGCAGCGATCATGGCGGCGGCCAGGGTTTCCTTGAGCGGTGCGTCGCCCTTGTCCTCGCGCCAGCCGCGCTTGAACAGCGGCTCGCCCGAGGTGTCGATGTAGAGCGTGGCCTCGTCGGTGGTCAGGTGCAGGTGGATGCGCACGTCGGGCCACTGGGTGTTCACATCGGGGCGCACGCCGCTCTTGTGGCGGAAGCGGTCGGCCACGGCGTCCTTCACCTTGAGGCCCGCGAAGTTCAGGCTCTGCAGCGGGCTGTGCTGGGCTGTCACCTCGACCTTGAAGGTCTGGCGTGTGGTGAACCAGATCTCCCAGGCCACGTCGCTGGCCATTCCGTACAGATCGTTCTCGGAGCGGTACGGGCGGTGCGCAAGTTGCACCAGCACGCGCTGCGCCAGGCGGCTGTGCAGGTTGAGCTGCATGGCCTGGCGCCACGAGGCGCGCAGCAGCACGCCACCCCGGCCCACCAGCAGGTCTTGCCCCGTGAGGCCGGTGATGCCATGCACCTCGTCGGCCAGAAAGCCCTCGACGCCCGCAGCGCAAGGGAGGAAAAGTTGGAGTTGGTTCATGTCGATGGGGAGGATACGCGCTCGGGCAACGTGTGGGAACCCGGCGTGCCGGCGCGCGCCAGCAGCAACTGGCGGATGGATTCAGGGATAGCCGCCACCTTGCGGTCGGCCTTGCCAATGAAGACGATGCCGATCTTGCCGCGCGCCACCTCGCGGCCCGAGGTCTTCTCGGTCATGCAAAAGACCAGGTCGAACCCATAGCGGTTGAAGTCGGCCGGCGCCATCTCCACGCGCATGGTTTCGCCGTGGAAACCTTCGGACTTGTACTGCGCCACGATGTCGCCCACGACGATGGACAGGCCGCCCACGTCCGCCTCGGGGTAGCCCAGCGACTGGAAGAAACGCACGCGCGCTTCGGACACCAGGCTGAGCAACTGCGCGTTGTCCAGGTGCCCGCCCTGGTTCACATGGCTGATGTAGATCTGCAGCTCGGTGGCAAAACCGAAGTGCGCGGGGAGGTCGAAGACGATGCGGGCCATGGTGGGCTGCGGTGGGTAATACGGAAACAACAGAAAAGACTACGGCGGCGCTGGCGGGCAGTGCGCCACCTGCCGAGCGTCTACAAAGCCTTGCGC
Organism: Acidovorax sp. 107; assembly: GCF_003058055.1. Taxonomy (NCBI): domain Bacteria; kingdom Pseudomonadati; phylum Pseudomonadota; class Betaproteobacteria; order Burkholderiales; family Comamonadaceae; genus Acidovorax; species Acidovorax sp. 107. The sequence continues at coordinate 2,808,044 of NZ_QBTZ01000001.1, forward strand.
AAATTCGCCGGCGCGATCTTGAGCGCCTCGCGGTACTTGGCCACGGTGCGGCGGGCGCATTCGATGCCCTGCTCCTTGAGCATCTCGGCGATCTGGCTGTCGGACAGCGGCTTGGCCGGGTTTTCCGCCGACACGAACTGCTTGATCAGTGCGCGCACGGCCGTGCTCGATGCATTGCCGCCCGTTTCGGTGCCCAGGCCGGAGCCAAAGAAGTATTTCAGCTCGTAGGTGCCGATCGGCGTGGCCATGTACTTGGCGGTGGTCACGCGGCTGATGGTGGACTCGTGCAGGCCCAGTTCGTCAGCGATGTCGCGCAGCACCAGCGGGCGCATGGCCAGCTCGCCGTGGGTGAAGAAGTTCTTCTGCCGCTCGACGATGGCGCGCGAGACACGCAGGATGGTGTCAAAACGCTGCTGGATGTTCTTGATGAACCAGCGCGCCTCCTGCAGGCGCTGCTGCATGCCCTGGTGGCCCTCGCCGCCCTTGTGACCGCGCAGCGCGCCGGCGTAGATGTCGTGCACACGCAGGCGGGGCATCACATCGGGGTTGAGGCTGACGATGAAGTTGTGCTGGCCATCGCGGCCGTTGGCACGCCCGGCTTTGCGCACGATGACGTCGGGAATGATGATGTTGCGCTCAACATCGGCAAAACGGCGGCCAGGGCGCGGCTCCAAGCGGGCGATCAGGGCCATGGCGGCGCGCGTGCGCTCCTCGCCATCGCCACACAGCTGCGTCAGGCGGCGGATGTCGCGGCGGGCCAGCATCTCCAGCGGCTGCTGGCAGATGCGCAGCGCGGTCTGCACGGCGTCGGGGTCGGCATCGCTGTCTTCGTCGGCCGCCAGGGCGGTGAGCTGCAGCGTCAGGCATTCGGCCAGGTTGCGCGCGCCGACGCCCACAGGCTCCAGGCTTTGCAGCAGCCTTTGGGCCACCGTGAAGCGATGTACCAGTTCTTCGATCTGCTCCAGGTCGTCGGGCCCGGCGAGGCTGATCGCCAGCTCTTCGAGAGGCTCTTCCAGGTAACCGTCGTCGTTCAGCGATTCGATGAGAAAACGCAGTGCGGCCGTGTCCACGTCAGACAGCCGCAGCGACAGCGCCTGGCGGTGCAGGAAGGCCGTGAGCGATTCGTGCGAGCGCGCCAGTTCGGTGGCGTCGGCCTCGTCGCCCTCGGCGCCGTTATGGGTGCGGGCGGGGGCGTCGCCGCCCCACTCGGCATCATTGGGCACCATCTCGACGGTGCCGTCGCCGCTCCAGTCGGGCTCGTCGGTGCCTCCACCGGAGATTTCAGCATCATTTTGGCTTTCAGTGCTGGTGCTGCTTGCGCTGGCAGCTCCTGAAAACATAGCATCATCGGCACTGTAGTCGTCGGCCTGTGCGGGCGTGTCGGCGGCTTCCAGGCCAAACTCCTCACGCGGGGCTTCGTCGGCATTGCGTTCGAGGAACGGGTTTTCGTCGAGCATCTGCTCGACTTCCTGCGACAGTTCGAGCGTGGACAACTGCAGCAGCCGGATGGACTGCTGGAGCTGAGGGGTCAATGCAAGGTGCTGCGAGACGCGCAGCGACAGTCCAGGCTTCATCACATGCGGAAATGCTCGCCCAGGTACACCCGGCGCACTTCGGCGTTGTCCACGATCTCGGAGGGCGTGCCCTGGGCCAGTACGCGGCCGTCGCTGATGATGAAGGCGTGGTCGCAGATGCCCAGCGTCTCGCGCACGTTGTGGTCGGTGATGAGCACACCGATGCCCCGCGCCTTCAGGAAGCCGATGATGCGCTGGATCTCGATCACGGCGATGGGGTCGATACCGGCGAAGGGTTCGTCCAGCAGGATGAAACGTGGCTGGGTGGCCAGGGCGCGGGCAATCTCGACGCGGCGGCGCTCGCCGCCCGACAGCGCCAGGGCGGGCGAGGCACGCAGGTGGTCCACGCGCAGCTCCTGCAGCAGGGCTGTCAGGCGCTCTTCGATGGCATCGCGCGACAGCGGCTGGCCGTCATCGGCGCGCTGCAGTTCCAGCACGGCGCGCACGTTTTCTTCGACAGTGAGCTTGCGGAAGATGGAGGCTTCTTGCGGCAGGTACGACAGCCCCAGGCGCGACCGGCGATGGATGGGCATGTGGGCCACCGATTGGCCATCGATGCGGATGTCGCCCGCATCGCTGCGCACCAGGCCCACGATCATGTAGAACGACGTGGTCTTGCCCGCGCCATTGGGCCCGAGCAGCCCCACCACCTCGCCTTTTTGCACCACCAGCGACACATCCTTGACGACCTTGCGGCTGCCATAGGACTTGGCCAGGTGCTGCACCTCCAGGCGGCTGCCCGACTGCGAATCAGGCCCCAGGCGGCCACCCGCCTGGGTATCAGGACCGGTACTCACCACAGGCCCGCTCACTTGGCGCCGCCGCCAAGGCTGCTGCTGGGGCGCAGCGCCGGTGCGGGCGCGTCGGGCGCAGGGGCCGGGGCTGCCGCACCGGGCGGCGGGTCCTTGGGCGCCAGCACGGCGCGCACACGGCCACCGGGCGCGGGGGTGTCGCCTGCCGCAGCCGAAGACGCGGGCGCCTTCTGGCCGTCCACGGTGAACACGTCGGTGAGGTTGTTGTAGACGATCACGGCGCCGGTGATCTCATCGTTCAGCACCGACCCACGGTAGCGGCGCAGTTCGGCGCGGGTGATGAAGCGCACGTTGTCGGCCTTGCCGTCGTACTCGATGACTTCGCTCTCGCCTTCGATGAACTCGTCCGGCGCTCCGGTCACGGTGTCGCGCTTCTGGCGGAAGAACGCCCGTTTGCCCGCCTCGGCCGTGACCACGCCGTACTGGTAACCGTCGGCGTCCTGGCGCACATCCAGCCGCGCGCCGCGCAGCACGATGGTGCCCTTGGTCATCACCACGCGGCCCGAGAACACGCTGGTCTGCTTGAGTTCATCGTGACGCAGGGCATCAGCCTCGATGTTCATGGGCTTGGCACGGTCGGCCTTTTCGGCGTGTGCCACGCCCGCAAGGCCAGTCAGGGCTGCGAGCAACAGGAGGGGGAGTAGGCGTTGGGTCATAGGGCACGAATCTTGCAATGATTGTAGCCACCCGATGGTACCCATCCCGAAAAAAAGCCCGCATCAGCGGGCCTTTGGGACAGCTTGCCGACAGGGTCGGCAACTCGTCAGGCTTTGCGCGCCGTCGATGCCAGGTATTCGACCACTTGCAGCACCGTCTGCATGCTGCCAGCCATCGTGCCGTCGGTGTAGTACTTGCCTGCCACACCCATGGATGGCACGCCCTCGACGCCGTACGAATCCTGCAGCTGCGAGGCGCGACGCACCTGATTGGCCACGCTGAAGGAGCCGTAGACCTCCTTGAACTTGGCGGCGTCCACGCCCTGCTGGGTCACCCAGGCCAGGATCTCGTCGTCCTTGGCGAGCTTGACTTTTTCCACATGGATGGCGCGGAAGACCTTGGCGTGCAGGGCGTCGAGCTTGCCCATGCCTTCGAGCGTGTAGTACAGCTTTTGCTGGGGCACAAAGCTGGCATTGAACGCCACGGGCACGCGGCGGATGGAGAGGTCCTTGGGCGCGGCCTTGACCCAGGCGTCCAGCGAAGGCTCGAAGGCGTTGCAGTGGGGGCAGCTGTACCAGAAGAACTCGATCACATCGACCTTGCCAGCGGGGGCATCGGGAGCGACGGGCTTGTCCAGCCGCTTGAAGTCCTTGCCCTCCTTGAACTGGCGGGCTTGCGCCATGGCGGGGTTGGCCACTGGCAGCGTCAGGGCAGAAGCGGCAACCGCCGAGGCGGCGGACAAAGAAAACTCACGGCGTTTCATGACAAAGACTCTCCTGGTTCAGGTATGCGGGATGTGAGACATCCCTTTACAAAAAGTTCAGCCCTGGCGTTGGTGCCGTTTTGACAGGCACTTCAGCGCTGCACGCGCACGAGCGCCGATTCCAGCCCGGCGCCGTCGAGTTTCTCTTTGAGCACCTCGGCATCGTCACGCTTGGTGAAGGGGCCGATGCGCACCCGGAACACCGCCCGGCCATTTTGCTCACGCTCGCTCACGCGGGCCTCCCAACCCAGCATGGCCAGCTTGGCGCGCTGGGCGTCTGCGTCGGCCTGGGTGCGAAAGGCGCCTGCCTGCACAAAGTAGTCAAACGGGTCCGCGCTGCCCTTGGCCGCTGCCTTGGCCACGGCCAGATCGCCCAGGGGGTCGGCACCCGGCTTGCTCTCGGCCTTGGCTTCGGCTTTCGCGTCTGGCTTGCTTGCGGCGGGCTTGGCGGCCGATGCGGCGGCGCGCACCTCAGGGGCCGGTGCCGATGCAGGGGTTGACGCAGCCGCGGCCACCGGGGGCGCGGCGGGGCGGGCCGGGTTCTTGCCATACAGCGGCGAATTCGGGTCCCAGTTTTTGTTTTTCTGGGATTCGGCCGCGTCCATGTCCGCGCCGCGGCCGTTGCCCTTGTTCAGGAACGGCACCGGCACCTTGGTCACGTACACCGCCACGGCCAGCGCCGCGCCCAGGCCCACGATGACCCCGATGATGAAGCCGACAATGGTCCCGCCCGTCTGTTGCTTTTTCATATTGGTAGTAACTGCTTACATTCTGGCCGGAGCCGACACGCCCAGCACAGCCAAGCCATTGTGCAATACCTGGGCGGTGGCAGCGACCAGCGCCAGGCGCGCCTTCTTCACCACCTCGTCGTCCACGAGGATGCGCTCGGCATCGTAGTAGCTGTGGTAGCTGGCGGCCAAGTCGCGCAGGTAGAAGGTCACGTCGTGCGGGGCTTCGCCGTCGGCAGCGGCCGTGAGCATCTCGGGGTACTTGGCCAGTTGCAGCATCAGCGCTTGGGCCTGGGGGCCTTCCAGCGCCGACAGGTCCACGTCCTGGAGCGACGCCACGTCGCCACCACCCGCCTCTTGCCAGGCGCGCAGCACCGACTGGATGCGGGCATGCGCGTACTGCACGTAGTACACCGGGTTGTCGTTGTTCTGCGCCACCGCTAGGTCCACGTCGAAGGTGTACTCGGTGTCGGGCTTGCGAGACAGCAAGAAGAAACGCACCGCGTCCTTGCTGGTCCACTCGATCAAATCGCGCAGCGTGACGTAGCTGCCCGCGCGCTTGCTGATCTTGACCTCTTCGCCGCCCTTGACCACGCGCACCATGGTGTGCAGCACGTAGTCGGGGTAGCCCTGCGGAATGCCCACGTCGGCCGCCTGCAGGCCGGCGCGCACGCGGGCAATGGTGCCGTGGTGGTCGGTGCCCTGGATGTTGACGACCTTGGTAAAGCCGCGCTCCCACTTGGCGATGTGGTACGCCACGTCGGGCACAAAGTAGGTGAAGGTGCCGTCCTGCTTGCGCATGACGCGGTCCTTGTCGTCGCCGTAGTCGGTGCTCTTGAGCCACAGCGCGCCGTCCTGTTCGTAGGTCTTGCCGTTGGCGATGAGCTTGTTCACCGTGGCCTCGACCCGGCCGCTGGTGTACAGGCTGGACTCCAGGTAGTACTCGTCGAACTGGAGGTTGAAGGCCTGCAGGTCCTTGTCCTGTTCATTGCGCAGGTAGGCCACGGCAAACTGGCGGATGTTGTCGTAGTCGTCTACATCGCCATTGGCCGTGAACTCGCGGTCGTCGGCCTTGACGGTGGCCTTGGCCTTGAAGGCCTCGGCAATGTCGGCGATGTAGTCGCCGTTGTAGAAATTCTTGGCCAGCGGGTTGTCGCTGTCGGTGGGCCAGCAGTCGTCGCCGGGCTTGAAGCCCTTGGCGCGCAGCTGCGTGCTCTTGGTGAGGGTGTCGATCTGCACGCCCGCGTCGTTGTAATAGAACTCGCGGTGTACCTTCCAGCCCTGGGTGCTGAACAGGTTGCAGATGGCATCGCCCAGCGCCGCTTGGCGGCCATGGCCCACGTGCAGCGGGCCCGTGGGGTTGGCCGACACGAACTCGACCAGCACCTGCTGGCCGTTGCTGGCCTGATAACCGAAACGTTCACCGGCCGTCAGCACCTCGCGCACCACTTCCTGCTTGGCAGCGGGTTGCAGGCGGATGTTCAGAAAGCCCGGGCCCGCGATTTCAATGGCGGACACCCAGCGTTGAAAGGCTGGCGTGGCTTCGAGCGCAGCCTTGAGCTGCTCGCCCAGGGCGCGCGGGTTGAGCTTGAGCGGCTTGGCCAGCTGCATGGCCGCGGTGCAGGCAAAATCGCCATGGGCCGCTACCTTGGGAGATTCAAAGGCTGCCTTGGCGCCAGCGCCGGGAGACAGGTTTTCCAGCTCGGCTGCGAGCGCAGCGAGCAATTCATTTTTGGCTGTGAGCATCGGCGGATTTTACGGGCCCGCCAGCGGCGGGGCGCCAGACGCGCCGCCACGGGGCATCCCGCAGCCAAAGGCACAATGGGCCACCGTGCCCTTTCACCCGGAGATTGCACATGCCGCCCCCACCCATCTTGCTCTACCGGCGCCGCTGGACCCTGGTGTTTCAGGTGCCTTTTGTGCTGCTGATGACGATGTGCCTGGCGTTCTCGCTGTATTGGGCGTCCGTATCGAACGACCGGCTGCTCACGGCCATCTGCCTGTGTGCCGCGTTCGTCTCCTTCTGTGTGGGCGGAACCCTGGGCCGGTCCGCTCTGGAGGCCTACCGGGAGCAAGACCCGGCAGTGGTCATTGACGCCACCGGCATCACCGATCTGCGCCAGGACGACCCACACACCGTGCCCTGGGAAGCCATGGAACGTGTGCACTTGGACGACTACGAAGGCGTGATCCTGGTCAAGTTGCGACCCGGCCACAAGGACTCTGCCCTGGGCGTGATCATCAAGGCGCTCAAACGCTGGCAGCAACGGGGTGATGTGGTGTTTGCCCTCGGCGGGCTGGCGCACGACCCCCGGCAGATCCAAACGACACTGAAAGCCTTTCACGCAGCAGCGGCCTCCAAGCCCCGCACAAGGTTGTCATGACTTGTGCGCGTTGTCGCACGCCGTGTTCTATGGTGCAATGCCATCGGGACCCCCCATAACGCATTCACACCAGGAGATTCCATGAAAAAGCTTCTTTCCCTGACTGCACTCGGCCTGGCCCTGTCACTGGGCTTTGGTGCTCACGCCGCCGAAGACGCCAAGGCGCCCACCAAACAGCAATCGAAAATGGCGACCTGCAACAAGGACGCTGGAGAAATGAAAGGTGACGAGCGCAAGGCCTTCATGAAGACCTGCCTGAGCAACAAGCCCGCCACCCAGCAGGACAAGATGAAGACCTGCAACGCCGATGCCAAGACCAAGACCCTCAAGGGCGACGAGCGCAAGGCCTTCATGAGCGAGTGCCTAAAGAAGTAAGTTCACGCGCAGTGCGCCGCCACTGGCGCACCCGACAAAACAAAAAGCCCGCCGGCAGCAAGCCGGGCGGGCTTTTCTTTTGGGGAAATTCGGGGGAATTCGCGCTTACCAGCCGCGCGCCCAGAACACCGCAATCATCGCCACCACCGGCAACACATGCGACTGGATCATCACTAGGCGGCGCACCCGCGAGACTTCCTGAGCGGGTGGCAGGGCGCCGGTGCTGCGCAGGTTCTGGCGCCAGCGGCGAAAAGCAGCCGATGGCACAAACGACAGCACCACCATGGCCAGCACCAACGTGATCTTGATGTGGAACAGGGGCTGCGACAGGTACCACGAAGCGCCCTTCACGCCCCAGATCAGCCGGGCCAGCCCACTCCCAAGCATCACTGCCCCGGCCACACCGCAGATCACATCCAGCCGGGCCAGGCGCTCGATCACGGCGGCGTTGAGCCATTCGATACGGCACAGCGCGGCCTGGCTCGACAGGAAAACCACAAAGGTCAGGATGGCCAGAAGGTGAAAGGCGGCCAGGATGGCTTCGAGGGTCATGGTGAGGATTCCTTGTAGTGCCCCAGGCTTTTGAGCCGCGCCAAGCGCTCATAGAGCCGTCAGGCAGGGCCGCCATTGTGCTTGATGGCGGTGACTCGACACTACCCGCAAAAAAAGCGGCGCGGGCCCGAAGGCCCGCGCCGCTGGGGTCTCTATTGCGCAGGTACCCGCGCTCAGGCCACGGTGCGTGCCATCGTTGTCACAGGTACGTCCGCCGACACCACAGGCGCAGAAGCGGCAGATACCGCGAGCGGCAGTGGATGGCCGTTCATCGCTGCGTCCAAACGTTCGTGATCCAGCGCGTTTTCCCAACGCGACACCACCACCGTAGCCACGGCGTTGCCGATGAAGTTGGTCAGCGAACGGCATTCGCTCATGAAACGGTCCACGCCCAGGATCAGCGCCATGCCGGCCACGGGCACTTCGGGCACCACGGCCAGGGTGGCAGCCAGGGTGATAAAGCCCGCGCCCGTCACACCCGCTGCGCCTTTGGACGACAGCATGGCGACGAGCAGCAGCGCCACCTGGTGGCCCAGCGTCAGTTCGGTGTTCGTGGCCTGGGCGATGAACAGCGCGGCCAGCGTCATGTAGATGTTGGTGCCGTCCAGGTTGAACGAGTAGCCCGTGGGCACCACGAGGCCCACCACCGACTTGCTGCAACCGGCCTTTTCCATCTTTTCCATCAGCGATGGCAGGGCGGATTCGGACGACGAAGTGCCCAGCACCAGCATCAGCTCGGCCTTGAGGTAGCGGATCAGCTTGAACACCGAGAAGCCACAAAGGCGCGCCACCAGGCCCAGGATCACCACCACAAACAGCAGCGAGGTGATGTAGAACGAGCCCACCAGCCACGCCAGGTTGACCAGCGAGCCCAGGCCAAACTTGCCAATGGTGAACGCCATGGCGCCAAACGCGCCGATGGGAGCGGCCTTCATCACGATGCCCACCACCTTGAACACGGGGGTCGTCAGCGCGTCCAGAAAGTTCAGCACCGGCCGGCCTGCCTCACCCACCATCGCCAGGCCCACGCCGAACAGCACGGCCACCAGCAGCACCTGCAGGATGTTGTCGCCCACGAACGGACTCACCAGGGTCTTGGGGATGATGTCCATGGCAAAGCCCGTGAGCGTCATCTCATGCGACTTGGCCACATAGGTCTTCACCGCCGTCTGGTCCAGGTCGGCCACGTTGATGTTCATGCCTGCGCCGGGTTGCACCACGTTGGCCACCACCAGGCCCACCACCAGGGCCAGCGTGGAGAAGAACAAAAAGTACGCCATGGCCTTGCCAAACACGCGGCCCACGGTGGAGAGCTGCGACATGCCCGCGATGCCGGTCACGATGGTCAGAAAGATCACCGGAGCGATGATCATCTTGACCAGCTTGATGAACGCGTCGCCCAGCGGCTTGAGCGCCTCGCCATAGGCGGGCTCGAAATGGCCCAGCAGCACGCCCAGAACGATGGCGAACACCACCTGGAAGTACAGTTGCCGATAAAAAGGCAGCTTCAAGGTTGAGGCTGCGGGAGCGGAATGGTTGTGCATGGAACGGGTCTCCTGGGGTCACGGGGCTGCACCACCGGGGTGCCTCCGGCGCGCGTTAGGGTGCCGTTTGTACCGCTGCACTTTGTTTCAGCCGATAACCTATTGGTATTAGTCGAGCACGGCTTCATAGGAGAACGCGTGCACCAAATCAGGGTAACTACTTAGTCCCCAGCCTGGTGCGGCACACTTCCAGCCGCACCCAATTGGCCTTGCTGCCGCACAACCACCCCGCCGGATTTCCATGCCCACACCCCGCCTTCGCCAGTTCTGGACGCTGCTCATCCTGCTTGCAGGCACAGCGGCCAGCATGTTCGCGGCCGGCCAGTGGGCCTGGCACCGGTCTTTGCTGGACGAAAGCGACAGCGTGCAGCGCCAGCTGGCCCTGTACGGTCAGACGCTGGCCCAGCGCATCGACCGCTACCGCACCCTGCCCGAGGTGCTGGCCTTGGACGCGCAACTGCAGGACGCGCTGCGCCGCACCCTGAGCACCGACGAGGTGGCGCGGCTCAACCGCAAGCTGGAGCAGGCCAACGGCGCCAGCCAGTCGTCCACCCTCACCCTGCTCAACCGCGACGGCCTGGCCGTGGCCGCCAGCAACTGGCGCACGGCCACCAGCAACGTGGGTGTGGACTACAGCTTTCGCCCCTATGTGCAGCAGGCACTGGCCCAGGGGCGCGGCAGCTTCTACGGCATTGGCGTGACCACGGGCGAGCCCGGCTACTTCCTGTCGCAGGCCATCCGCGACGACAGCGGCCACATCCTGGGTCTGGTGGCCATCAAGATTGCGCTGCAGGAGCTGGAGCGCGAATGGCTGCAGACCCCCGACATCGTGCTGGCGTCGGACGCGCATGGCGTGGTCTTCCTGGCCAGCCAGGACGCCTGGCGCTACCGCCTGCTGGAGCCGCTGGACGACGATGAACGCCGCGAGCTGAACGCCACGCGGCAATACTCCGACCAGCCCCTGCGCCCGCTCGACTATCGGGTGGACGACCACCTGGACAACGGCGGGCGGCTGGTGCGCGTGCAACCGTCCGCCGACATGCCCACCCCACCCAGCCGCATGCTGTGGCTGAGCCAGCCGTTGCCGGGCACCCCTTGGCAACTGCACCTTGTGCACACCACCCACAGCAGCATTGCCGACAGCCGCTGGGCGGCTGCGGCCGGGGGTGGCGGCTGGCTGGCCCTGTCGCTGCTGGTGCTGTTTGTGCGCCAACGCCAGCGCCTGGCCCGCCTGCGCCAGCGCAGCCGCCAGGAGCTGGAGACGGTGCTGCAACAACACGCGCAAGAGCTGCGCACCGCGCAGGACGGCATCGTGCAGGCCGCGCAGCAGGCTGACATGGGTCTCTCCCGCAGCCTGGAGCACCTGCCCCAGGGCGTCGTCATCATCGACGCCGACCTGAAACTGGTGGCCTGGAACTCGCGCTACGTGCAGCTGTTCCGCTACCCCGCCGACCTGATGCAGGTGGGCCGCCCCATCGAAGACCTGATGCGCCACAACGCGCGCCGTGGCCTGCTGGGCCCGGGCCCGGTGGAAGAAGCCATCGAACGCCGCTTGGCCCACCTTCGCAGCGGCACGTCCCACCTGCACGAAAGTGCCAAGGAAGACGGCACGGTGCTGGAGATCCGGGGCAACCCGCTGCCCGAGGGCGGCTTTGTGACCAGCTACGCCGACATCACCAGCTACAAGAACGCCGCGCGCGAGCTGCGGTCCCTCGCCGACGCGCTGGAGCAGCGCGTGGCCGACCGCACCCGCGACCTGGACGCTGCGCGGCGCGAGGCCGAGCAGGCCAACCGCTCCAAAACCCGCTTTGTGGCCGCCGCTGTGCACGACCTGCTGCAGCCCCTGAACGCCGCGCGCATGTTCACCTCGCTCTTGCGCAGCCACCTGCCGGGCGACGCCGAACGGCACGCGGTGGACAGCATCGACGGCGCCCTGGCCGCGCAGGACGCCATCCTCAACAGCCTGCTCGACATCTCGCGCATGGAGTCGGGCCAGTTCGACGTGCACATCCACGACGTGGCGCTGGGCCCGCTGCTGCAGGTGCTGGGCCACAACTTCGGCGTGCTGGCCGAGAGCCAAGGTTTAAAGCTGCGCTGCATGCCCACCCGCGCCGTGGTGCGCACCGACGAGAACCTGCTACGCCGCATCCTGCAGAACTTTGTCTCCAATGCCATCCGCTACAGCCGACACGGCCGCATCGTGGTGGGCTGCAGACGGGTGAAGCAGGCGGACGGGGACCACCTGCGCATCGAGGTGCACGACCAGGGCCCCGGCATCCCCGAGGCCTTGCAACGCGAGATCTTTGAAGAATTCCGCCGCCTGGACGAAGGCCGCGCCGACGACCGGGGCGCAGGCCTGGGCCTGGCCATCGTCGAACGCCTGGGCCGCCTGCTGGGGCATGAGATCGGCCTGCGCTCCCAGCTAGGGCGCGGCAGCGTGTTCTGGGTGTGTGTGCCCCTGGGCAACCCCGCCGCCGCACAGCAGGCCGCGCCCCCCGCCACCACGCTACAGCCCAGTGACGACGCGCCCCTGCAAGGCAGCAGCGCCTGGGTGATTGATGACGACGGCCCCACCTGCGCCGCCACGCAGGCCCTGCTGCAGCGCTGGGGTTGCACGGTACCGATGGCGGGCGGCGCGCCCGAGGCCCTGGCCGCCGCCCAGCCCGGCCATGCGCCACAGCTGGTGCTGCTGGACGTGCACCTGGGCGCGGGCCTCCACGGCCCCGAGGTGTTCGCGCAGCTGTGCCAGCGCTGGGGCCAGACGCCCGCCGTGATCCTGGTCACCGCCGAGCGCGACGCCACCCTGCGCCGCCAGGCCGCCGAGCGCGGCTGGGGCTTTCTGGCCAAGCCGGTGCGCGCGCCTGCACTGCGGGCGCTGGTGAGCCAGACGCTGCTGAGACAGGCCGCATCCCCCTGAGCCGCTGCGCCCGGATAGAGAGGCTGCGCTCTTGGCTATGCTTTTGATAGCTATCAGCGCTTTATGGACAAGCGATAGCAGCCGCTTTGATTCAAATCCCAGCCTCAGGAAGACACGCCTTCTTCCGTCTCCAGGCTTTTCACCAGCACCGCCGCCTGCGTGCGGCTGTAGCACGCGAGCTTTTTCAGGATGGCGGTGACATGCACCTTCACCGTGTTCTCGGCCAGGCCCAGCGCAGCCGCGATCTGCTTGTTGAGCAAACCATCGGCCAGGCACAGCAGCACGCGGAACTGCTGGGGCGTGAGCTGCGCCAGCCGGGCGGCCAGCTCGGCGTCAGCCTCGGAGCGCTCGGCCGCCATGGGCGGGAACCAGCTGCCGCCGTCCAGCACGGCCTGGATGGCGTCGCCCATGGCGTCGGCGGGGGCGGATTTGGGGATGAAGCCTGCCGCGCCAAACTGCTGCGCACGGCGGATGACGCGCGGGTGGTCGTTGGACGAGATGATGACCACGGGCAGCTCGGGGTATTCGCCGCGCACATGCAGCAGGGCCGAAAAGCCGCGCGTGCCGGGCATGCTCAGGTCCAGCAGCACCAGCTCGACCTCAGGGTGGTCCTGCAGTGCCTGCCCCAGCGTGGCGGCGCTGGCGGCCTCCAGCGTGCGGAACTGCGGCAGCCGCTCGCGCAGCACGTGCAGCACGGCCGCACGGAACAGCGGGTGGTCGTCAGCGACGAGGAGCGTGGGCGGGGTGGACATAGAGTTTGTGCAGTCTGCCACGGGCGCCATCAGCCGCCGGCCTGGGGGCCTTTCCAGAACGCGGGCTGTGCGTACTGGTGCTTGAGGTGCTCGATCCACAGCCGCACCCGCAGCGGCATGTGTTTGCGCTGCGGGAACACCACATAGATGCCGTTGGGCGGCGCGGCAAAGTCGTGCAGCACCTCCACCAAACGGCCAGCGGCGATCTCGGCCTCCACCTCCCAGGTGCTGCGCCAGGCAATGCCGTAGCCCGCCAGGCACCAGTCGTGCAGCACCTGCCCGTCCGAGCAGTCGAGCGGGCCGCCGGGCTTGAGGTGGATGACCTCGGTGCCACCACCCTCGACCGGCATGCGGAACGCCCAGCCGCGTGTCTGCGAGGCCTCGCTCGACAGCGTGAGGCAGTCGTGCTGCACCAGCTCGCTGGGGTGGCGCGGCGTGCCGTGGCGCTGCAGATAGGCGGGCGTGGCCACGCACAGGCGGCGGTTGTCGGCAATGCGAACGCTCACCAGCGACGAGTCGGGCAGGTCGCCCACACGCACGGCGCAGTCGTAGCCCTCGCCCGCCAGATCCACCACGCGGTCGCTGAGGTTGAGCGAGATCGTGACATCGGGGTGCGCCGTGCGAAAACGCGGCACCAGCGGCGCCACATGGCGGCGGCCAAAACCGGCCGGTGCGGTGATGCGCAAATGGCCCGTGGCCTTGACGCCGCCTTCGGACACGCTGGCCTCGGCATTGGCCACGTCGGACAGCAGGCGCTGGCAGTCTTCCAGAAACGCACTGCCCTCGTGCGTGAGGCTGATGCGGCGTGTGGTGCGCACCAGCAGCTTCACGCCCAGGTGTTCTTCCAGCGCATCGAGCCGCCGGCCCATGATGGCCGGGGCCACGCCCTCGGCCTTGGCCGCCGCGGTGAGGCTGCCGCGCGTTGCCACCGACACAAACGATTCGAAGGCCTTGAGTTTGTCCATGGGCGCTGATTATGGGGATAAAGCGGCGGAGGGCCTGGTGGCAGACTCGGGAGCGGTCTGTGATCGGTTTTGAAGCCAAACAGGCCGCATGCGCCAGCGCAACATGCCTGAGCAGCTACACAAATGATAGTAAACCGGCATCACCCGCACTTCACACCAGGCGCGACTTGAGGAACCCCACGGTGCCATAGCGCTTGACCTCGGTGTACAGATCGCGCGTGAGGCCCTGCACCATGGCGGTGTAGGCGTCGGCCAGGTCGGGGGCGATGGTGAAGTGGTCGTAGTTCACGATCACGCCCACGCGCTCGCCCTGTGCGGCGAGCGGGGCGAGCAGGCGGCGCACCTCCTGCTCGATGGCGTCGATGGTGCTGGCGGTGTTGATCTGCAGGCCCGAGAAGTCGATGTGCAGCAGCTGGCGCGCGGCGTCCAGCTCAAAGCGCTGCACCAGCGGGCGGTTGAGCAGCTGCTCGCGCAGGCCCAGCGGGCCGGGCTCGAACAGGCGCAGGTCCATGGTCTGCAGGCCGGGGCTGATGCGCGGCGTGAACGCCATGTGGGCCAGCACGTCGCGGTGCAGATCGATACCGGGCGCCAGCTCGATCAGCTCCAGCGCGCCACCGCCATCCGCTTCGCCCGAGGGCACCAGGCGGAACACGCAGCGCTCCGTCACATACAGCACCCGCTGGCCGCGCCGCAGCGCCTCGGCGCCGCTGAAGGTGCGGTGCTCGACCTCGCGCACCAGCTTGCGCGCGCCGCCCTCGTGCAGGATGTGCAGGTGGCCGTCCACCGCCTCGACCTGCAGCGCGCCGGCGGTGAAGGTGCCGACGAACACCACGGTCTTGGCGTTCTGGCTGATGTTGATGAAGCCGCCCGCACCCGCCAGGCGCGGCCCGAACTTGCTCACGTTGAGGTTGCCGTGCTGGTCGGCCTGCGCCAGGCCCAGGATGGCGATGTCGAGGCCGCCGCCGTCGTAGAAGTCAAACTGGTTGGGCTGGTCGATGATGGCCTGCGGGTTCACCGCCGCGCCAAAGTTCAGCCCGCCCGCCGGGATGCCGCCGATCACGCCCGGCTCGGCCGTGAGCGTGACCAGGTCGATGATGCGCTCTTCGGCCGCCACGTTGGCCACGCCCTCGGGCATGCCGATGCCCAGGTTGACCACCTGGTGCGGGCGCAGCTCCAGCGCTGCGCGGCGGGCGATGATCTTGCGCTCGGTCAGCGGCATCGCCTCCAGCGTGTCCATGGGCACGCGCAGCTCGCCCGCAAACGCGGCGCTGTAGGGCTCGGCAAAGGTCTGGTGGTGGTGCGCGGGCTCGGTGGCCAGCACCACGGCATCCACCAGCACGCCGGGCACCTTGACTTGCCGGGGGTTGAGCGTGCCGCGCTCGGCAATGCGCTCGACCTGCGCAATGACCACACCGCCCGAGTTGCGCGCGGCCATGGCGATGGCCAGCGCTTCGAGCGTGAGCGCCTCGCGCTCCATGGTGAGGTTGCCATCGGCGTCGGCCGTGGTCGCGCGGATGATGCCCACGTGGATCGGAAAGGCCTTGTAGAACAGGTAGTCCTGCCCGTCGATGGGCAGGATGCGCACCAGGTCTTCGGTGGTGCGGGCATTGAGCTTGCCGCCGCCATGGCGCGGGTCCACAAAGGTGTCGAGGCCCACGCGCGTGAGCGTGCCGGGCTTGCCCGCAGCGATGTCGCGGAACAGGTGCGTGATCACGCCCTGTGGCAGGTTCCAGGCCTCGATCTGGTTGTCCACCGCCAGCTTCTGGATGCGCGGCACCAGGCTCCAGTGCCCGCCGATCACGCGTTTGAGCAGACCCGCATGGCCCAGGTGGTTGAGGCCGCGCTGCTTGCCATCGCCCTGGCCTGCGGCGTAGACCAGCGTGAGATCGCGTGGGGTTTGCGTCGATTCCCAGCGCTGGGCCAGCGCCACCGCAATGCTCTCGGCAAAGCCGATGCCCACAAAGCCGCCCGTGGCCACGGTGTCGCCGTCGTGGATGAGCTGCACGGCATCGGCGGCGCTCACGATCTTGTTCTTGTGGGCCGCGTTGAGCGCGCTGGCGTCCAGGGGTGCCTGCATGGGTTTGTCTCCCGGTGGGTTTGTTGTGGGCGCAGCGTAGTGGGTAACGGGCCAAAGCACCATTCAGGGCGACTACGGACCGCCCTCAGTTTTGCGTAAAAGTCACTGGTTTAGAGATTTTCAGCGTATTTATATGGACAAACATTTGCAATACAGTCTGTCCATGGCCTGCTTGTGCGGGCACCGTTTTTCTTTGATCCCCGTTTCCACCACTCTTCTCTAGGCACCCCATGACCGATCGCACCCAAGTTCACGGCCTGCAAGTGGCCACCTCCCTGTACCGCTTTGTCGAAGACAAGGTGCTGCCCGGCACGGGGGTCGATGCCGCCGCCTTCTGGAAGGGCTTTGACGCCATCGTGTCGGACCTGGCCCCGCGCAACATCGCCCTACTGGCAGAGCGCGACCGCCTGCAAACCGAGCTAGACACCTGGCACAAGGCCAACCCCGGCCCCATCCAGAACATGGTGGCGTATCGCAGCTTCCTCGAAAAGATCGGCTACCTGGTGCCCCAGCCTGCCGACGTGAAGGCCACCACGGCCAACGTGGACGACGAGCTGGCCACGCAAGCTGGCCCCCAGCTGGTGGTGCCTATCCTGAACGCACGCTATGCGCTGAACGCCGCCAACGCGCGCTGGGGCAGCCTGTATGACGCGCTGTATGGAACGGACGCCATTCCAGAAACCGATGGCGCCGAAAAGGGCAAGGGCTACAACCCCGTGCGCGGCGCCAAGGTGATCGCATTTGCACGCCAGGTGCTGGATGACACGGCGCCCCTGGCCAGCGGCTCTCACAAGGACTCCACCGGCTACAAGGTCGAGGGTGGCCAGTTGGTCGTGTCGCTCGCCAACGGCAGCACCACGGGCCTGAAGGACGCGTCACAGTTCAAGGGCTACCAGGGCAATGCCGCCGCGCCTTCGTCGGTGCTGCTGCAGCACAACGGCCTGCACCTGGATATCCAGATCAACCGCGCCACCCCCATCGGCCAATCTGATGCCGCTGGCGTGAGCGACCTGGTGTTGGAAGCCGCGTTGTCCACGATTCTCGATCTGGAAGACTCCGTGGCCGCCGTGGACGCCGAAGACAAGGTGCTGGGCTACAGCAACTGGCTGGGCATCATCCAGGCCACGCTGACCGAACAGGTCGCCAAGGGCGGCAAGACCATCACACGCGGCCTGAACGCCGACCGCATCTACACCGGCCCCCAAGGCGGTGAAGTGCGCCTGCATGGCCGTTCGCTGATGTTCCTGCGCAATGTGGGCCACTTGATGACCAACCCCGCCATCCTGTGGAAGGATGCCCAGGGCCAGGTGCGCGAGATTCCTGAAGGCATCATGGACGCGGTGGTGACCACGGCCATCGCCCTGCACGACCTGCAAGGCCATGGCGCCAACGGTATTCGCAACAGCCGCAAGGGCAGCGTCTACATCGTCAAGCCCAAGATGCACGGCCCCGCCGAAGTGGGCTTTGCCGCCGAGCTGTTTGGCCGCGTCGAGAAGCTGCTGGGCTTGCCCGACAGCACCGTCAAGCTGGGCATCATGGACGAAGAGCGCCGCACCAGCGTCAACCTCAAGGCCTGCATTGCCGCCGCCAGCAGCCGCGTGGCCTTCATCAACACCGGCTTCCTGGACCGCACGGGCGACGAGATGCACACCGCCATGCACGCAGGCCCCATGGTGCGCAAGGGCGACATGAAGACCAGCGCCTGGATCCAGTCGTACGAGAAAAACAACGTGCTGGTGGGCCTGAGCTGTGGCCTGCGCGGCAAGGCGCAGATCGGCAAGGGCATGTGGGCCATGCCCGACCTGATGGCCGAGATGCTCAAGCAGAAAATCGCCCACCCCAAGGCCGGTGCCAACACCGCCTGGGTGCCCAGCCCCACGGGCGCCACGCTGCACGCGCTGCACTACCACCAGGTGAAGGTGAGCGACATTCAGATCGAGCTGGAAAAGACCGATGTGAACGCCGAGCGCGACAACCTGCTGACCGGCCTGCTCACCGTGCCCGTGGCCGCCGCCCCCAACTGGAGCGACGCCGAGAAGCAGCAGGAGCTGGACAACAACGCCCAGGGCATCCTGGGCTACGTGGTGCGCTGGGTGGACCAGGGCGTGGGTTGCTCCAAGGTGCCCGACATCCACAACGTGGGCCTGATGGAAGACCGCGCCACGCTGCGCATCAGCAGCCAGCACATGGCCAACTGGCTGCACCACGGTGTGGTGACCGAAGCCCAGGTGCGTGCCACGTTCGAGCGCATGGCCGCCGTGGTGGACCAGCAAAACGCGGGTGACCCGCTGTACCAGCCCATGGCCGGACACTTTGACACCAGCATGGCGTACAAGGCGGCCTGCGACCTGGTCTTCAAGGGCCTGGAGCAGCCCAGCGGCTACACCGAGCCACTGCTGCACGCCTGGCGCCTGAAGGTGAAGGCCGCCACGGCCTGACCAGGCTTGAGCGAAATGCTATTTATTGGATAGCACTCAGCACATACAGGATAGGCACCCGAGGCCTCTCTGATCCAAAAACAACGGCGCCCGAGGGCGCCGTTGTGGTTCTGGGAGCAACCTGCGGGTTCAGACCAGAAAGCGTTGCGCCAGCAGCGCCCAATAGGCCGCACCGATGGGCAGATTGGCGTCGTTGAAGTCGTAGCCGGGGTTGTGCACCATGCATGCCCCCGCGCTGTCGCCGTCGCCGTTGCCGATGAACAGGTAGCTGCCGGGCACGCGCTCCAGCATGAAGGCGAAGTCTTCGCTGCCGGACAAGGCCAGGCCCTGCAGGGTCACATGCGCCTCGCCGACCAGCTCCAGGGCCACCTCGCAGGCGAAGGCGGTTTCTTCCGGCGTGTTGACCAGCACGGCATAACCGGGCCGCCAGTCGATCTGCGCCGTGACGCCCAAGCTGTCCGCCTGCGCGGCGATCAGCGCCTTGATACGCTGCTCCAGCCTGGCGCGCACTGCGCGGTCCAGCGCGCGCACGCTCAGCTCCAGTGTGGCGCTTTGCGGGATCACGTTGTTGGCCTTGCCGGCATGCAGCGCCCCCACGGTCACCACCGCCATCTGCAACGGATCGATGTTGCGCGAGACCACCGTCTGCAGCGCCATCACGATGCTGGCGGCGGCCACGATGGGGTCGGTCGCCAGGTGCGGCATGGCGCCATGGCCGCCGACGCCGGTGAGCGTGACCGTGGCGTAGTCGGACGAGGCCATGGTGGCGCCCTCGCGCAGCACCAACTGGCCTTGTGGCAAGCCAGGCATGTTGTGCATGGCAAAGACCGCATCGCAGGGGTATTTGTCGAACAGGCCGTCGTCCATCATGCGCAGCGCGCCGCCGCCGCCTTCTTCGGCAGGCTGGAAGATCAGGTTCAAGGTGCCCGAAAAGTCCCCGCTCTGCGCCAGATGCTGTGCGGCAGCCAGCAGCATGGCGGTGTGGCCGTCGTGGCCGCAGGCATGCATCACCCCGTCGTGGCAACTGGCGTGTGGCAGGCCGGTGGCTTCATGGATGGGCAGGGCATCCATGTCGGCGCGCAGGCCCAACCGGCGCTGGCCGGAGCCGCGCACCAGCTGGCCCACCAGACCGGTGCCGCCCAGGCCGCGCTCGACTGTGTAGCCCCAGCCCTGGAGCTTCTCGGCCACCAGGGCCGAGGTGCGGTGTTCGTCGAACGCCAGTTCTGGGTGGCGGTGGATGTCGCGCCGCAGGCCGATGAATTCGTCGGCCGTTGCATTCAGTGCTTTCAGCAAAGGGGTGCTCATGGGGACGCTCACTGGGGCTGCAGGTTGATAGATTTGGCGATGGCACGGTAACGCGCGGTCTCGGCCTCGAAGAACGCGGTGGCTTCGGCCAGCGATGTGGACGGCGATGCCAGCTGCGTTTGCGCTGCCAGCTGCGAGCGCACGGAGGGGTCCTGCAGCGTCGCGCCAATGGCCTTGTGCAGGCGCTGGACCACCGCTTCTGGCGTGTTCTTGGGCACCATGAAGCCGCTCCAGATGCCGTAGGAGAAGTTTTTCAGCTCCTTGCCTTCACTGGCGGTCGGCACGTTTTTCAGCAGCTCGGAACGTTGCCCGCCGAGCTGGCCGATGATCTTGACCCGGCCCTGATCGGCCATCGCGCCCATCGCCGCGCTGTACACCAACACGGCGAAATCAACCTGCCCGCCGCCGATGTCCTGCATCAGGGGGGCATTGCCCCTGTAGGGCGCGTGGAGCAGCTTGATGCCGGCGCGTTGCTGCACGTCCTCAAGGATCAGGTGGTACAGCGAGCCCACGCCCACGCTGCCGTAGGTCAGCGGCTTGTCGCTCGATTTGCGCGCCAGCGCAATCAGCTCGTCCACGCTGTTGACCGGCAGATCCTTGCGCGCCACGAAAACCATCACGGCATCCGCCACCGGATGCACCAGGCGGAAGTCCTCCGTCTTGAGCTTCACGGCGGCGTTGGCCAGCGGCGACAGGATGACCTCGTTGGGCGAGCCCTGGAAGATGTAGTAGCCGTCGGCAGGCGCGGCCAGCACCTTTTGGGCAGCAAGACCCCCCGCGGCGCCGCCCAGGTTTTCCACCACCACCGGCTGGCCCAACTCCTTGCCCAAAGGTACGGTGAAGATGCGTGCCGTCGCATCGGATGGCCCCCCGGCCGGGTAGGGCACCATCAGGTTGACCGGTTTGCTGGGGTAGGTCTGGGCGAGGGCGGCGCCGTTGACCAGCAGCGCACTGGCCAGGAGCAGACTGACTGTCTTGAATGCGTTCATGGGGTTGTCTCCTTGGAATATTTGGAATGCATCGGAATGCCTGGAACGGGCGCACTGGGGATGCACCTCAAGAATCCTAGATAGGCCGAATTGATGTGTCCAATGCATTATTTTTCTGCTTATCATTCATTTGACTCATTCATTGGCTGCAGCATGAACCTCCAACAACTCGAACATCTGCTGGCTGTGGCCGAGACCGGCTCGTTCAGCCGCGCCGCCGAGCGACAGCACCTCACGCAATCCGCCCTGAGCCGCAGCATCCAGGCCCTGGAGGAGGATCTGGGCGCGCGCCTGGTCGACCGCAGCGGCAAACGCAACGAGCTCACCCCGCTGGGTGAAGCCGTGGCGGTGCGCGCCCGGCGCATGGTGTTCGAGGCGGCCGAACTGCGCCGCAGTGCCGAACTGCTCAAGCAGGGCGATCTGGGCGCTATCCGCGTGGGTCTGGGGTCGGGGCCGGGCGCGATGCTGATGACGCCATTTCTGATCCACATGGCCAGACACCATCCAGGCGTACAGGTCAGCGTGTCGCCAGGTGCGACCGAACTGCAGCTCATGCAGCTGCGCCAGCGCACGCTGGACGCGCTGGTGGTTGACGTTCGCCGCACGGCGCCGGCGCCCGACCTGGCCATCGAGTACCTCACCGATATGCGTGCCGGTTTTGTCTGCCGCAGCGGCCATCCCTTGCTGCAGGCCGGCGGCCCGGTGTCGTTTGACGCGTTGCTGCGCTACCCACTGGCGTCGATCCCCCTGAGCACCGAAGTCGCCCATCTGCTGGTCACCCGTTTCGGTCCGCAGGCCGACCCGCAGCAGGCCGTGAGCCTGCGCTGCGACGACATCACCAGCCTGATCGCCACCGTCGCGGCCTCGGACGCGATCTACCTGGGCATCCTGGCACCCGCACGCGTGGGCATCGCCGCGGGACAGCTCTCCGAGCTGGCCACCGAGCCACCGCTGGTCAGCGGCGCGCGTTTTGCCTTTGTCACGCTGGCGGGACGCACCGAAGCGCCGTCAATGGGCCTGTTCCGCCAGTTTGTGGCGGAGCAGCTGCGCGACTAAGTGCTCCAGAAATGGCTCTGGTGGCCCACGCCATTGCGACCAGGGGCCGGCGCCATCGAAGATGCCGGGGCGGCGGAAACCAGTCCATTCCAAGCCAAAATGGCCCCCTGCGCCCGTAGATAAAGCGCAAGATGCTACTTTTATGAGAGCATTGTGGAATGAACCGCAGGCGGGCGCCGTTGCGCGACGCTTGCCCCCGGCCCGCCACGCGCCGCCGTACACTGGGCGCCGGTGCCTGTTTCCTGCGCGCGCTGCCCATCTCATCCCGCTCCATGCCACGCCCAGAACCGGACTCCTCTCGTTGCCCCCTGTGCGGCCAGTCCAACCAATGCGCGATGGCGCTGGGGTTGCCGCCCGACAGCTGCTGGTGCATGACAAAGCGCATTGCGCCCGGCGCCCTGGAGGCCCTGCCTGCGACCCAGCGCGGCCAACGCTGCATTTGCCCCGCCTGCGGCGCGCCCGGCGCACGCAGCGAAGACACCGCGCAACCGCCGATATGATTTCTCTTTCGTTTTTTGCCCACTCCCAAGGAAGCTGATATGCCCACGTACCACGTCGAAATGATGGAAGGCCGCACGGTCGAGCAAAAGAAGAAGCTGGTGGAAGAGATCACCCGTGTGTCCGTCGAGATCCTGGGCGGCTCGCCCGAGTCTGTGGACATCCTGATCACCGACATCAAGCGCGAAAACTGGGCCACGGGCGGCAAGCTGTGGCTGGAGCGCACGTCCTGAACGCAGGTTCCAGCACTGTTGTGAACCCCGTCCTACTGCCTCAGCATTTGACCGTTTCATGAACTCCTCCTCGGGGTCACTGTCCGTCTTGCGCGAGCGCTATGGCGAGCGCTATCGGTGGCTGCTGTTGCTGTCCGTCATGGTCGGCACCATGGCCTCCATCATGTCCTCCACCATCGTCAACGTGGCGATCCCGGACATGAGCCACTACTTTGCACTGGGCCAGGAGCGCGCCCAATGGGTCACCTCGGGCTTCATGGTGGCCACCACCGTGTCCATGCTCACCACCCCCTGGCTGCTGTCGCGGTACGGCTACCGCGCGACCTATGTGGGCGCTATGTTGCTGCTGCTGGTCGGCGGTGTGGGAGGCGGTCTGGCGCGCGATTTTGGCCTGGTACTTGCCGCACGGGTGGCCGAGGGGCTGGCGGCCGGTGTTGTGCAACCCATCCCGGCCGTCATCATCCTCTACGCCTTCCAGCCCCATGAGCAAGGGCGCGCCAGCGGCATTTTTGGCATGGGCGTGGTGCTGGCACCCGCCATTGGCCCGAGCATCGGGGGATTGCTGGTGGACTGGTTTGGCTGGCGCTCGATTTTCTTCATGGTCGTGCCGCTGTGCCTGGCATCCATTTGGCTGGCCTACAAATTCGTGCCGATCACTGCGCCCGGGGGCGTTGAGGCCAATCGCCAAGGTCAGGCGCTGGACTGGCGGGGGCTGCTGCTGGGCACCGTGGGCACGCTGTGCCTCCTCAATGGCCTGGTCTCGCTGCATGGTGGGTCCATGACCGAAGCAGGTGTCCTGTTACTGAGCGCGGTCGTGGCCGTGGCTTGCTTTGTGGCTTGGCAACGCAGGCTACTGCGCACCGGGCGCAAGCCGCTGATGGACCTGCGCCTTTTTCAATACCGCCAGTTCGCCATGGGCAGTGTGGTGGCGTTCATCTACGGTACAGCCTTGTTCGGCTCCACCTACCTGTTGCCGGTATTCATGCAATTGGGGCTGGAGTTGTCGGCATCCCACGTGGGCACCCTGATGCTCCCAGCCGGATTCGTGCTGGCCGCCACCATCGCGGTGGTGGGCCGACTGGCCGACCGTCAACCGACCCATTTGCTGGTCAGCACCGGGCTGGGTTTGCTGGCGCTGTCGTTCGGACTGATGGTGTTTGTGGGCCTGGGCTCGTCGCTGTGGATGCTGGTCGCTTTTGCGATCCTGGGGCGCATCGGGCTGGGATTCATTCTGCCCTCGCTGAACCTCGGCTCGATGCGCCCGCTGGACAAGTCGTTGATTTCTCAAGGCTCCAGCGCCATTGGCTTCTTGCGCATGCTGGGCGGCGCAGCAGGGGTCAGCCTGTGTGGCATCGTGCTGGAATGGCGCCTGAGCGCACATGGCGCGTCGCTGGCGGCTGGAGCCAGCAACTCTGCCCGCATTGCAGCGTTTGGCGAGACTTTCTTGATGCTGACTTTTCTGTGTCTGCTGGCTCTGGTAGCGGCTTGGCAACTGCGCGAAGCCCGTTCCGAATGACGCTACCACGCCCCCTATCCTGATGCTTTCGGGCCGGCGTGGCCCAGACTCTATCAAGCTTTTTTTCGACACCGAAGAAACGGAACCTTCGCCATGTGCCAACTGCTCGGCATGAACTGCAATGTCCCCACCGATGTGACCTTCAGCTTCACGGGGTTTGCGCAACGCGGCGGAAAGACCGACCATCACACCGATGGCTGGGGTATCGCGTTCTTCGAAGACAAGGGGCTGAGGCACTTTGTGGACCATCTGGCGGCGGTGGACTCCCCTGTGGCTGAGCTGATTCGCCGCTACCCCATCAAGAGCCGGAACGTCATTGCCCATATCCGCAAGGCCACCCAGGGCGTGGTGAGCCTTCAGAACTGCCATCCCTTCGTGCGCGAACTGTGGGGTCGGTACTGGGTGTTTGCCCACAACGGCGATCTGAAAGACTTCCGTCCACGCCTGCATTCGCATTTCCGTCCGGTAGGCGATACGGACAGCGAGCACGCGTTTTGCTGGATCATGCAGGAGTTGGCCAAGTCACACGCCAGCGTGCCTTCAGTTCCAGAGCTCACGCGGACCCTCAAGGAACTCGCTGCGCGTATGGCCCCTCATGGCACATTCAATTTCCTTCTTTCCAATGGTCAGGCCTTGTGGGCACACGCCTCCACCAATCTGCACTACATAGAGCGCCGCCATCCATTTGGCGCAGCGCATTTGAGTGACGAAGACCTGCAGCTGGATTTTTCGAAGGAAACCAGCGAACACGACCAAGTCGCGGTGATCGTGACGAGCCCATTGACCAGCAACGAGAGCTGGACGGCATTCGGCAAGGGAGAGCTGCTGGTGTTCGAGCAAGGCCGGCGGCTGCCGATTTGATTGCAAGCAATGTCTCGCGGCTAAAGGCCAAGGGAGGGATCAGGAAGAGGGAACCGATGTGTGCGCTGAGAGCTAGTCCTGTGGCGAATCTGGCGCTCCAAAGCAAAAAACCCCAGTCCTTTGGAGACTGGGGTTTTCTGGGCTGTAAGAGCCTGACGATGACCTACTTTCACACGGGAACCCGCACTATCATCGGCGCAAAGTCGTTTCACTGTCCTGTTCGGGATGGGAAGGAGTGGTACCAACTTGCTATGGTCATCAGGCATAACTTGGTGCTGGGCTGTTCTTGTGAACAGCCTGGCGAATTCATAGAGTCTGGAATCAGATTTTTTGTATTTGACTGCGTCTAACTTGGCATAACAGACTTTGAGCTTCACGCTGGTGAGCGTGTTGGCTATCAAAGTTATAGGGTCAAGCCGCACGAGCAATTAGTATCAGTTAGCTTAACGCATTACTGCGCTTCCACACCTGACCTATCAACGTCCTGGTCTTGAACGACTCTTTAGGGGGCTCAAGGCCCCGGCAGATCTCATCTTGAAACGAGTTTCCCGCTTAGATGCTTTCAGCGGTTATCTCTTCCACACTTAGCTACTCGGCAATGCCACTGGCGTGACAACCGATACACCAGAGGTGTGTCCACTCCGGTCCTCTCGTACTAGGAGCAGGCTTCCTCAAATCTGCAGCGCCCACGGAAGATAGGGACCAAACTGTCTCACGACGTTTTAAACCCAGCTCACGTACCTCTTTAAATGGCGAACAGCCATACCCTTGGGACCGGCTACAGCCCCAGGATGAGATGAGCCGACATCGAGGTGCCAAACACCGCCGTCGATATGAACTCTTGGGCGGTATCAGCCTGTTATCCCCAGAGTACCTTTTATCCGTTGAGCGATGGCCCTTCCATACAGAACCACCGGATCACTATGTCCTGCTTTCGCATCTGCTCGACTTGTCAGTCTCGCAGTTAAGCACGCTTATGCCATTGCACTATCGTCACGATGTCCGACCGTAACTAGCGTACCTTCGAACTCCTCCGTTACGCTTTGGGAGGAGACCGCCCCAGTCAAACTGCCTACCATGCACTGTCCCCGATCCAGATAATGGACCTAGGTTAGAACCTCAAACACACCAGGGTGGTATTTCAACGTTGGCTCCATGAGAACTAGCGTCCTCACTTCAAAGCCTCCCACCTATCCTACACAGATCTGTTCAAAGTCCAATACAAAGCTACAGTAAAGGTTCATGGGGTCTTTCCGTCTTTCCGCGGGGAGATTGCATCATCACAAACATTTCAACTTCGCTGAGTCTCAGGAGGAGACAGTGTGGCCATCGTTACGCCATTCGTGCAGGTCGGAACTTACCCGACAAGGAATTTCGCTACCTTAGGACCGTTATAGTTACGGCCGCCGTTTACTGGGACTTCAATCAAGAGCTTGCACCCCATCATTTAATCTTCCAGCACCGGGCAGGCGTCACACCCTATACGTCCACTTTCGTGTTTGCAGAGTGCTGTGTTTTTATTAAACAGTCGCAGCCACCGATTTTTTGCAACCCCGTTGGGCTCCCTCTGTACGAGTTCACCTACTTGGGGCATACCTTCTCCCGAAGTTACGGTATCAATTTGCCGAGTTCCTTCTCCTGAGTTCTCTCAAGCGCCTTAGAATACTCATCTCGCGCACCAGTGTCGGTTTGCGGTACGGTCGTCAATAGCTGAAGCTTAGTGGCTTTTCCTGGAAGCAGGGTATCACTCACTTCGTCTGCAAGCAGACTCGTTATCACCCCTCATCTAAGCCCGGCGGATTTGCCTACCAGGCACGACTACAGGCTTGAACCAACATATCCAACAGTTGGCTGAGCTAACCTTCTCCGTCCCCACATCGCACTATTGATCGGTACAGGAATATTGACCTGTTTCCCATCAGCTACGCATCTCTGCCTCGCCTTAGGGGCCGACTCACTCTACGCCGATGAACGTTGCGTAGAAAACCTTGCGCTTACGGCGAGGGGGCTTTTCACCCCCTTTAACGCTACTCATGTCAGCATTCGCACTTCTGATACCTCCAGCATCCGTTACCAGACACCTTCACAGGCCTACAGAACGCTCTCCTACCACTTGCAATAAATTGCAAATCCGCAGCTTCGGTAACTGGCTTAGCCCCGTTACATCTTCCGCGCAGGACGACTCGATCAGTGAGCTATTACGCTTTCTTTAAATGATGGCTGCTTCTAAGCCAACATCCTGACTGTTTTAGCCTTCCCACTTCGTTTCCCACTTAGCCAATTTTAGGGACCTTAGCTGGCGGTCTGGGTTGTTTCCCTCTTGAGTCCGGACGTTAGCACCCGGTGCTCTGTCTCCCAAGCTGTACTCTGCGGTATTCGGAGTTTGCATAGGTTTGGTAAGTCGCCATGACCCCCTAGCCTAAACAGTGCTCTACCCCCGCAGGTAATACTTGAGGCACTACCTAAATAGTTTTCGGAGAGAACCAGCTATTTCCAAGTTTGTTTAGCCTTTCACCCCTATCCACAGCTCATCCCCTAGTTTTGCAACACTAGTGGGTTCGGACCTCCAGTACCTGTTACGGCACCTTCATCCTGGCCATGGATAGATCACTTGGTTTCGGGTCTACACCCAGCGACTGATTCGCCCTATTCGGACTCGATTTCTCTACGGCTTCCCTATTCGGTTAACCTTGCCACTGAATGTAAGTCGCTGACCCATTATACAAAAGGTACGCAGTCACCCTTGCGGGCTCCTACTTTTTGTAAGCATGCGGTTTCAGGATCTATTTCACTCCCCTCCCGGGGTTCTTTTCGCCTTTCCCTCACGGTACTGGTTCACTATCGGTCGATTACGAGTATTTAGCCTTGGAGGATGGTCCCCCCATATTCAGACAGGATTTCTCGTGTCCCGCCCTACTTTTCTCTAACTTAGTACCACACGTCTGTTTTCGCATACAGGGCTATCACCTGCTATGGCCGGGCTTTCCATCCCGTTTTGCTAACAGTCGTGCTATCACTAGAAGGCTCTTCCGATTTCGCTCGCCACTACTTTCGGAATCTCGGTTGATGTCTTTTCCTCGAGCTACTGAGATGTTTCAGTTCACCCGGTTCGCCTCGCATACCTATGTATTCAGTATGCGATACCTCTTGCGAGGTGGGTTTCCCCATTCAGAAATCTCCGGATCAAAGCTTATTTGCCAGCTCCCCGAAGCTTATCGCAGGCTATCACGTCTTTCGTCGCCTGTAATCGCCAAGGCATCCACCACATGCTCTTAGTCACTTGACCCTATAACTTTGACATCTCTTTCAAGATATCGCCATCATCTTCAAGGACTTGCCAGGTCTTTCACCTGGCGCGTTATGCCGTAATGTGAATAATTCCTCGATATCACTATCAAGAAACATTCGTCATTACTGAGTTCAAATTACTTCGCAATCGCTTTCGCAATCACGTTTGCTCATTGAACATTCGTTTTGACGCAATCAAAAATTTGTCACCAGGGGCACGGTCTGCACTAAACCTTTACGAATGTGCAGTTTCCCCTGGCAACTCTGATTTCGACTCTATGAATTTTTAAAGAACAGCCGATTGATCAATCGATATTGATCAACAACAAAGCAGCCTCTTAGCAAAGCCGCTTTGGTGTTGAATGACCGAAGTCTTCTCTTGTCGTTGGGTGGTGGAGGATGACGGGATCGAACCGACGACCCCCTGCTTGCAAAGCAGGTGCTCTCCCAGCTGAGCTAATCCCCCAGTGTCCTCTTACCGCATCTAGCCATCGGAATTTGGTGGGTCTAGTTGGGCTCGAACCAACGACCCCTGCGTTATCAACACAGTGCTCTAACCAGCTGAGCTACAGACCCTGTTCCAACAACCGATAAGTGTGGGCGTTCAATATTGAATGCAGTTTTCCAGAAAGGAGGTGATCCAGCCGCACCTTCCGATACGGCTACCTTGTTACGACTTCACCCCAGTCACGAACCCTGCCGTGGTAATCGCCCTCCTTGCGGTTAGGCTAACTACTTCTGGCAGAACCCGCTCCCATGGTGTGACGGGCGGTGTGTACAAGACCCGGGAACGTATTCACCGCGACATTCTGATCCGCGATTACTAGCGATTCCGACTTCACGCAGTCGAGTTGCAGACTGCGATCCGGACTACGACTGGCTTTATGGGATTGGCTCCCCCTCGCGGGTTGGCAACCCTCTGTACCAGCCATTGTATGACGTGTGTAGCCCCACCTATAAGGGCCATGAGGACTTGACGTCATCCCCACCTTCCTCCGGTTTGTCACCGGCAGTCCCATTAGAGTGCCCTTTCGTAGCAACTAATGGCAAGGGTTGCGCTCGTTGCGGGACTTAACCCAACATCTCACGACACGAGCTGACGACAGCCATGCAGCACCTGTGTTACGGCTCTCTTTCGAGCACTCCTCTATCTCTAAAGGATTCCGTACATGTCAAAGGTGGGTAAGGTTTTTCGCGTTGCATCGAATTAAACCACATCATCCACCGCTTGTGCGGGTCCCCGTCAATTCCTTTGAGTTTCAACCTTGCGGCCGTACTCCCCAGGCGGTCAACTTCACGCGTTAGCTTCGTTACTGAGTCAGTGAAGACCCAACAACCAGTTGACATCGTTTAGGGCGTGGACTACCAGGGTATCTAATCCTGTTTGCTCCCCACGCTTTCGTGCATGAGCGTCAGTACAGGCCCAGGGGATTGCCTTCGCCATCGGTGTTCCTCCGCATATCTACGCATTTCACTGCTACACGCGGAATTCCATCCCCCTCTGCCGTACTCTAGCTATACAGTCACAAATGCAGTTCCCAGGTTGAGCCCGGGGATTTCACATCTGTCTTATATAACCGCCTGCGCACGCTTTACGCCCAGTAATTCCGATTAACGCTCGCACCCTACGTATTACCGCGGCTGCTGGCACGTAGTTAGCCGGTGCTTATTCTTACGGTACCGTCATGAACCCCAGGTATTATCCAGAGTCTTTTCGTTCCGTACAAAAGCAGTTTACAACCCGAAGGCCTTCATCCTGCACGCGGCATGGCTGGATCAGGCTTGCGCCCATTGTCCAAAATTCCCCACTGCTGCCTCCCGTAGGAGTCTGGGCCGTGTCTCAGTCCCAGTGTGGCTGGTCGTCCTCTCAGACCAGCTACAGATCGTCGGCTTGGTAAGCTTTTATCCCACCAACTACCTAATCTGCCATCGGCCGCTCCGTGAGCGCAAGGCCTTGCGGTCCCCTGCTTTCATCCTGAGATCGTATGCGGTATTAGCAAAGCTTTCGCTTCGTTATCCCCCACTCTCGGGCACGTTCCGATGTATTACTCACCCGTTCGCCACTCGTCAGCATCCGAAGACCTGTTACCGTTCGACTTGCATGTGTAAGGCATGCCGCCAGCGTTCAATCTGAGCCAGGATCAAACTCTACAGTTCGATCTTGATTTTTTCGCTCTTTCGAGCAACTCATAATTAAGAATTGAAGTGAACTTCACTTCTCTCTCATGAGCGTTTGTAGTGCTAAGCACTAGTTCCAAAGAACTTGGCACTCGCCATCAAACGCCCACGCTTATCGGCTGTATGTTTTTAAGGATCCCAACAAAATAAATCAGACCACAATCTTCTTTATTTTGCAAACCTCGCTGCGATCAGCGAAGCCTTGAATTCTAGCACAGTTTTTAAAGAACTGTCAAACTTTCGTCTTCTTTTTTTACCCCGTTTCGACGACTCCCGCATTTCGCAGCAACCATCTCCACCGAGCGAAGCCTTGTATTCTATACCGGTTTTTAACCCACTCAGAACACAAAACCAAACTTTTTCCACCACCTTTCCAGGTCATCCGCAGCAGCACCGAAGCACCACCACAAACCACCCATAGCACCTGAACACTTTTGCGCTCAAGTCTCAGTAGCGAAGCCTTCGACTATAGCACGGTTTCAATGAACGGCAGGGAAAACCCCAGAGACTTATTCGAAAACCCGCTCTGATGATCAGTTGCACGCACCCGCCACAGCCGCCTCCAGCGCATCGATGAACAGGAAGGCCACATCGCAGCCTGTCTGATCAAAGATTTCCTGAAAGCAGGTCGGACTGGTGACATTGATCTCCGTAACGCAGTCTCCAATCACATCCACCCCAGCCAGCAGCAGGCCACGCGACTCCAGCACAGGGCCCAGTGCTTCGCCAATCTCACGATCCCGCGCTGACAGAGGGCGCGCCACGCCCTTGCCGCCAGCGGCCAGGTTGCCCCGCACTTCGCTGCCTTGGGGAATGCGCGCCAGACAGAACGGCACCGGCTTGCCGCCAATGATAAGAACCCGCTTGTCGCCCTCAACGATCTCGGGGAGAAACTTTTGCACCATCACGCTCTGTGCGCCGTGGCGGTTGAGGGTTTCGGTGATGCTGCCCAGGTTGAGGCCGTCTGGCCCCACGCGGAAGATCCCCATACCACCCATGCCGTCCAGGGGTTTGAGGATGATGTCCTGGTGCTCCGCATGAAAACGGCGAATGTCTTCCGCATCCCGGGTGACCAGCGTGGGCCCGATGAACTGCGGGAACTCCATGATGGCCAGCTTTTCAGGGTGGTCGCGCAAGGCGCTGGGCTTGTTGAATACGCGTGCGCCGTCGCGCTCTGCCTGCTCCAGCAAGTGCGTCGCGTAGAAGTACTCGCTGTCGAAGGGCGGGTCCTTGCGCATGAGCACCGCGTCAAAGTCGGCCAACGCTGCGCTGCGCTGCGGCTGGGCCTCGTACCAGTCGGTGGCATCTCCCGTGAGGCGGATGTCCTGCACCCGGGCAGTGACCTTGCTGCCGCGCTGCCAGGTGATGTGCGGCGGCTCGCACACCGTGAGGGTGTGGCCGCGACGCTGTGCCTCGCGCATCATGGCGAAGGTGGTGTCCTTGTAAATCTTGAAGCTTTGCAGCGGGTCGGCGATGAAGAGCAGTTTCATGGTGTCGGGTCAAGAAAGGGAGGAGGCCAGGGGCCCAGGCAGCCAAGGCGGCTTACGCGCCGTTGGCCTGCGAACGCCTGTACTGTTGCACAAATAGCGCAATGCTGCCGGCCACCACTCCCCAGAAGGCAGAGCCCACCCCAACAATGACCACACCGCTGAGGGTGACTAGAAAGGTGATGAGCGCCGCCTCGCGGTGCGACTCGTCCCGCAGCGCCGCCGCCAGACCGTTGCCGATGGTGCCCAGCAGGGCCAACCCCGCGATGGTCACCACCAGTTCCTTGGGAAAGGCGGTGAGCAGCCCCGTGATGACCGCACCAAACAGACCGATCGCCACATAGATGGCACCGCATGCCACTGCGGCCGTGTAGCGCCGGCTGCGATCGGCGTGCGCTTCGGGGCCCATGCACATGGCCGCGGTGATGGCGCTGAAATTGAGAGCGAATGCGCCAAAAGGCGCCAGCACCAGGGTGGCCAGACCCGTGAGCGTGATGAGCCGTGAAATGGGCAGGTCGTAGCCCGACGCACGGATGACCGCCACACCGGGCAGGTTTTGCGAGGCCATGGTCACCACAAACAAAGGAATCGCCAGGC
The DNA here is from genome assembly GCF_003058055.1 of Acidovorax sp. 107. Lineage (NCBI taxonomy): Bacteria > Pseudomonadati > Pseudomonadota > Betaproteobacteria > Burkholderiales > Comamonadaceae > Acidovorax > Acidovorax sp. 107. The sequence continues at coordinate 2,840,590 of NZ_QBTZ01000001.1, forward strand.
TGATGGCGGCAGCCACGCTGAACTGGGGCGCGGTGAAAACCGGCAGGGCCAACTCCAGCTGCACCGCCGACCAGGCCATCTGCCCCTGGGTGGCCACAAACGCCACCGCCACTGCGAGGGTGATGACCACCGCATACCGCGCAGCCAGACGGCGGCTCACCAGATAGACCATCAACATCAGCAGCACCAAGGGCAACGCGGTCTGGGCTGCCGCAAATGCCTGCAGGCCGAAGCGGGCCAGCACGCCAGCCAGCAGGGCCGCAGCGATTTCCATGGGGATGCGGTTCATCACGCGCTCAAACCAGCCGGTAGCGCCCGCCAGGGTGATGAGCAAGGCGCTGAGCATGAAGGCGCCGATGGCCTCGCCCATGCTGAAGCCGCCCGCCAACCCCGCCGTGGCCAGCACGGCGGCGCCCGGTGTGGACCAGGCCACCATGACGGGCTGGCGCAGGATCAGCGAGGGCACCAGCGAACACAGCCCCATGCCCAGACCCAGCGCCCACATCCAGGACGTAATCTGCGCAGGCGTGGCGCCAAACGCCTGGGCGGCCTGGAACACGATGGCCACCGAACTGGTAAAGCCCACCAGCACCGCCACGAAGCCCGCCACTGCCGTGGAAAGGCTCAGGTCTTTGAAAAATTGCATGGGTGCGATTCTGTCACCGCGCGCATCGGGCAATGAGACAGACCGGCAGCTCGCACCTGTCACTACATTATTAATAGCACTCCAGGCAATTAACACTAGCGCTACCAAGCAAAAACCGCCTCAAACTGCCTCGCAGTACCTGCAGGGGGCCTGAAGAGCCCCTGCGGTCAGATCTCGATCTTGGAGCCGAGCTCGACCACCGCGTTATTGGGCAGGTGCAGGAAGTCGGCCGCACCGCTGGCGTTGTGGTGCATCTGAGCGAACAGCTTTTCGCGCCAGGGCGCCATGCCGCTGCCGATAGTGGGGATGACGGTGTCGCGCGACAGGAAATAGCTGGTGGTCATGGGCTCCAGCTCACAGCCTCGCCCACGCAGCAGCTCCAGCGCACGGGGCAGGTCGGGGTCGTTCTTGAAGCCGTAGTGCACCACCACCTGCCAGCAGTCGTGCCCCAGCGACTCGACCTGCAGCCGCTTGTCCAGGCCAATCCAGGGTGTCTCATGGTTGTGCACGGTGACAAACAGGTTTTGCTGGTGCAGCACCTTGTTGTGCTTGAGGTTGTGCAGCAAGGCATTAGGCACTGCGCCGGTTTCGGCCGTCAGGAAGACGGCAGTGCCATCCACCCGTGTGGGCGGGCTGATGAAGATCGATTCCAGAAAGTCCTTGAGGTCGATGGCATCGGCGCGCAGCTTGTCGTTGAGCAGGCGGCGCCCTTCCTTCCAGGTCATCATGAGCGAGAACACGATGCCGCCGATCATCAGCGGGAACCAGCCGCCCTGGAACAGCTTGAGCAGGTTGGAGGCGAAGAACGCCAGGTCCACCACAAAGAAGCAGCCCGTGGCCGCGATGCACAGCGCCAACGGATAGCCCCAGCCGTAGCGGATCACGAAGAAGGTCAGCGTGGTGGTGATCAGCATGTCCAGCGTCACCGCGATGCCGTAGGCCGCAGCCAGATTGCTGGACGAACGGAACATCACCACCGCCAGCACGATGGCCACGAACAGCCCCCAGTTGACCAGCGGCATATAGATCTGGCCCGTGTCGCGCACGCTGGTGTGCTGGATGTTCAGGCGCGGCAGGTAGCCCAGCTGGATGACCTGTTTGGTCACGCTGAACGCGCCAGTGATCAGCGCCTGCGAGGCAATCACAGTGGCCATGGTGGCCAGGATGACCAAGGGCACCAGTGCCCAGTCAGGCGCCATCAGAAAAAATGGGTTCTTGACAGCCTCGGGCTCGGCCAGCAGCAACGCGCCCTGGCCAAAATAATTGAGCGTGAGGGCCGGCATGGCCACGCCAAACCAGGCCATGCGGATCGGCCGCTTGCCGAAGTGGCCCAGGTCGGCATACAGGGCCTCGGCCCCCGTCACGCACAGCACCACCGCGCCCAGAATGATGAAGCTGGTGCCCGGGTTGGCCCACATGAAGCCCAGCGCATGGTGCGGGCTCAGCGCCCACAAGATCTCCGGGTGGCCCACGATGTGCGACACGCCCAGCAGCGCGATGGTGATAAACCACACCAGCGTGATGGGGCCAAAAAACTTGCCAATGCCGCCCGTGCCGCGCTTTTGCACAGCAAACAGGCAAAACAGCACCACCAGCGTGATCGGGATCACGTAGTGCTTGAAGTGCTCGGACACCACCTCCAGCCCCTCCACCGCCGACAGCACCGAGATGGCCGGGGTGATGACGCCATCGCCATAAAACAACGACGTGCCAAAAATACCCACGCCCAGCAGCACGCTGCGCAGCTGGGGTTTGTCTTTGACGGCCTGCGAGGCCAGGGCCAGCATGGCGATGAGACCACCTTCGCCGTTGTTGTCGGCGCGCAGCACCAGCACCACGTACTTCAGGGAGACGATGACCGTGAGGGTCCAGAAAAAGATGGAGAGGATGCCGTAGACGTTTGCGGGCGTGAAAGGCACATGGCCGGACCCGAACACCTCCTTGACGGCATACAGCACGCTGGTGCCGATATCGCCATACACAACACCGATGGCGCCCAGCGTGAGCGCTGCGAGCGATGACTTGGAGCTTTGCACTGACCACCCCCGGGCGCTCGGCCAGACGGGGTTCCGTTACTTTTGGGAACGCTATTGTGCGCCTGAGCCAGATCAAGCGTCTGGAGGCACCACTCCATGTTGCAATGCAGCAACTCGCTCTTGGCAAGCGGACGTGAGCGTGGCATGCCGGGCGGCACCCTCCCGCTGCAGGCCGTTGCGCGGGCCACTCCAGGGCGCCGCCGCCAACCTGGACAAGCCCGCTTCGCCAAGCCGCACAGGGACTCAGCGGCACGGGCGCCCAGGGGGTTTAGTCGTACACCTCGGCGTCGGGGTTGGTCGCCTCCAGTTCATAGCTGGCCGCGAGCATCGCCAGCCGAGCCACCACGCCATACATATAGAAGCGGTTGGGTGCGCTCACCCCAGGGCGCACGCCGGGCTGGGGCATGTGGGTGCTGTGCTCGAAGGCCAGCGGCACGAAGCTCGCACCCGGGGCATTGAGGTTCTCGTCCACGCCGCGCTCGGCGTGCATGCGGTAGAAGCCGCCCACCACGTAACGGTCCATCATGTAGACCACGGGCTCGGCCACGGCCTCGTGCACCCGCTCCTGGGTCAGCACGCCTTCCTGGATGATGAGGTCGCTGACCGGCTGGCCGTCCTTGATGACGGCCATCTTGTTCTTGGTCTTGCGGTTCATCGCGTCCAGCTCCTTGGCATCGCGCACGGTCATCACGCCCATGCCGTAGGTGCCGTTGTTGGCCTTGACGATGACGAACGGCTTCTCGTTGATGCCGTATTCCTTGTACTTGCGCCGCACCTTGGTTAGCAAGGCGTCCACGGTAGTCTGCAGCTTGTCCATCCCCTTGTCTTCGGCAAAGTCCATGCCGTCGCACTGGCTGTACATGGGGTTGATGAGCCAGGGGTCGATGCCCAGCATCTTGCCAAAGCGCTTGGCCACTTCTTCGTAATTCTTGAAGTGCGTGCTCTTCTTGCGCACGCTCCAGCCGGCATGCAGCGGCGGCAGCAGGTACTGTTCGTGGATATCCTCCAGAATGCCGGGCGCGCCGGCCGAGAGGTCGTTGTTGAGCAGGATGGTGCAGGGGTCAAAATTCTTGAGCCCCAGGCGCCCCTTGTTGCGGACCACGGGTTCCAGCGTTACCGAGTCGCCGTTGGGCAGCTCGATCAACGTGGACTTCTTGATCTCGGGGCTGATGGAGCCCACCCGCACGTTGAGACCCGCCATGTTGAAGATGCGCTGCAGCTGCACCACGTTGGACAGGTAGAACGTGTTGCGCGTGTGGTTCTCGGGGATGATGAGCAGGTTGCGCGCTTCGGGGCAGATCTTTTCGATGGCGGCCATGGCGGCCTGCACCGCCAAGGGCAGCATCTCCTTGGTCAGGTTGTTCCAGCCGCCCGGGAACAGGTTGGTATCGACCGGGGCCAGCTTGAAGCCCGCATTGCGGATGTCCACCGAGGTGTAGAACGGCGGGGTGTGCTCCATCCACTCCAGCCGGAACCAGCGTTCGATGGCGGGCATCGAGTCGAGAATGCGCTGTTCGAGTTCGTTGATCGGCCCCGTGAGGGCCGTGATGAGATGCGGAACCATGGAAAGCCCTCGGGAAGCGATTGCGGTGAATTGTAGGATGTGGGGTCACGCCAGGTTTTCGCAAGTGACCCCGGGTGCAGCCCCTGCCCTGCCCCCTACCGGCGCCAGAACGCCGGGGTCAGCAAGGCCATGAAGCTCAGTATCTCCAGCCGCCCCAGCAGCATGGCCAGCGTACACACCCAGATCTGAAAGTCGGTCAACACCGCATAGTTGGACGCAGGCCCCACACTGCCCAGGCCCGGCCCCGCGCAGTTGACGCTGGCCAACACTACCGAGAACGCCGTCACCGGGTCCAGGTCCGTCAGCAGCATGACCATGCTCAGCCCAAAGACCGTGCCGCCATAGACCAGCATGAAGGCCAGCACCGAGAAGATCACCCGGTTGTCCACCACAGCATCGCCCAGCTGCACCGGCTGCACGGCGCGCGGGTGCACCAGGCGGTTCATCTCGCGGCGCGCCTGCTTGACCAGAATGAGCATGCGCACCATCTTGATGCCTCCGCCCGTCGAGCCCGCACTGGTGGCCACGCCCGACAGCAGCAGCATGAACACCGGCGCAAACACGGGCCAGGCCAGGTAGTCCACCGTGGCGTAGCCGGTGGTGGTGGCCATCGACACCAAGTTGAACATGCCATGGCGCAAGGCATCGAGTGGCGCATAGACGCCCTTGGCCCACAGCAGCAGCGCCACCAGCAGACCGCCGCCGATCAGCGTCACCAGCGTGGCCCGCAGCTCCGGGTCGCGCCAGAAGCCGCCCCACTGGCCCTTGCGAAGGGCAATGAAGTACAACGCGAAATTGCAGCTGGCCACCAGCATGAAGAAGATGCAGATCGCCTCCAGCAGCGGCGACTGGAAGTAACCAAAGCTCAGGTCGTGCGACGACAGCCCGCCCAGGCTCACGGTGGTGAACATGTGCATCAACGCATCGAGCGGCGCCATGCCCCCCGCCCAGTAGGCCAGGCCACACAGCGTGGAGAACAACGCATACACCCCCCATAGCCCCTTGGCCGTGCCGGTCATGCGCGGCGTGAGCTTGGTGTCCTTCAGCGGCCCCGCCGCCTCGGCCTTGAACAGCTGGCTGCCGCCCACGCCCAGCAGCGGCAGCACGGCCACGGCCAGGATCAGGATGCCCATGCCGCCCATCCACTGCAAAAAGGTGCGCCACACATTCACCGACACCGGCAACGCATCCAGGCCCGCCAGCACGGTGGAGCCCGTGGTGGTGAGCCCCGACACGGCCTCGAAATAGGCGTGCGTGAACGACAGCGGGTGCCCGGTGTAGTGCCCGGCCAGCATCAGCGGCAGCGCGGCCGACAGGGGCAACAGCGCCCACACCAGCGAGACCAGCATCACGCCGTGGCGCGGTTGCAGCTCCTGCCGAAAAAGCCGCAGCCGCCACCACAGCCAGGCGCCGGCCAGCATCGTGGCCCCCATGGACAGTGGGTACACAAACCAGACGCCATCGCGCGTCCACAGCGACACCGCCAGCGGCAGGCCCATGGACAGCGAGAAGATCATCAACAGAATGCCCAGCACGCGCAGAACGGGAAACATGTCCGTCATGGAGGTCTCGCGCAGCTCGGTGCCGGGTCAGAAAAAAGTTGCGCTCACGCGGAAGAGCTTTTCCACGTCGCGCACCAGCCGCTTGTTGGGCAGGAAAAACACCACATGGTCGTTGCTCTCGATCACCGTGGCGCTGCGCGGGATGATGACCTCGGGCTCGCGCAGATCGGCAGTGGCTGCACCCGCCGTTTCCGACGCGTCGGGCAGACCGCGCACGATCAGGCCAATGTGCACATCGCGCGGCAGTTGCAGGTCACTGACCTTGCGGCCGACCACACGCGAACTCTTGCGGTCGCCGCGCGCCACGATCTCCAGCGCCTCGGCCACGCCCCGGCGCAGGCTGTGTACCGCCTGCACGTCGCCCTGGCGCACATAGGCCAGCAGCTCACCCAGCATGGCCTGCGCGGGCGACAGTGCAATGTCGATCTGCGTGCCGTGCATCAGGTCGGCATAGCTGCGCCGGTTGATGAGGGCCAGCACCCGGCTCGCGCCCATGCGCTTGGCCAGCAGGCACGACATGATGTTGTCCTCGTCATCGTCGGTGAGCGCGAGGAACAGGTCCACCTCCTCGATGCCTTCGTCACCCAGCAGGTCTTCGTCGGTGGTATCGCCCTGCAGCACCAGCACCTCGGGGGGCAGGGCCGACGCCAGCTCCACGCAGCGGTCCGCATGGTCCTCGATGATCTTGATGTGAAAGCGCCCGCCCGCCTGGCTGAGCTGCCGCGCCAGCCGCAGGCCCACGCGGCCGCCGCCCGCAATCATGATGCGGCGCACGGGCTGGGGCTGCTGGGAGGCGGGCCGGTGCAGGGCAGCCAGCACGTTGGCAATGTGCTCGTGCGCGGCCAGCACGAACACCTCGTCCCCCGGCTCGACGCGCGTGCGGCCGTCGCAGGCGATGAAACGGTCGGGCTCGTCCGGGAACCGCCGGTAGATCGCCACCATGCGCATCGCCAGCTCCGGCGCACTCTCGCGCAGCGCGCCGATGGAGTGGCCCACCATGGGAGCCCCCCCACGCGCCCGCACCGACACCAGGCAGGCGCGCCCCCCGGCAAATTCGCGCACCTGCATGGCCTCGGGGTACTCGATGAGCTTGCCGATGTAGCGGGTCAGCGATTCTTCAGGGCAGATGATGCGGTCCACCGCAAACCCCTCGGGGCCCACCAGCCGTTCATGGGCCTCGAAGCCTGTGGACCGCACCCGCGCGATGCGTTTGGGGATGTTGAACAGCAGTTGCGCGATCTTGCAGCACACCAGGTTGGTCTCGTCCTGCGCGGCGCAGGCGATCAGCAGGTCGGTGTCCTCGGCCCCCGCCTCGGCCAGCACGGCGGGCTCGATGCCGTTGCCCACCACCCCGCGCAGGTCAAACCGCGACTCCAGGTCTCGCAGGCGCGCGGCATCCGTGTCGATGACGGTGATGTCGTTGCGCTCGGACACCAGGCTGTCTGCCACGCTCTGGCCCACGCGGCCGGCGCCGAGGATGATGATTTTCATGTGAAATAGGCCGCAAGCGCTAGTCGAATATGCGCCAGCAGCTATTGTTTCAGGAGCACATCAGGCCCGCACCTCGCCCTCGCCCAGCACCACGTACTTGAGCGAAGTGAGGCCTTCAATGCCCACCGGGCCGCGCGCGTGGAACTTGTCGGTGCTGATGCCGATTTCGGCGCCCAGCCCGTACTCAAAGCCGTCGGCAAACCGCGTGCTCGCGTTCACCATCACGCTGGCCGAATCCACCTCGCGCAGGAACTGCTGGGCGTGCATGTGGTCGCGCGTCAGGATGGCGTCGGTGTGGTGGCTGCTGTAGCGGTTGATGTGGGCAATGGCCTCGTCCACCCCCGCCACGACCTTCACGCTGATGATGGGGGCCAGGTATTCCTCGCTCCAGTCCTGCTCGGTGGCGGGCACCAGATTGGCACCTGGCACCGACTGCAAAATCGCCAGCGACTCGGGGCAACCGCGCATCTCCACGCCCTTGGCGGCATACACCGCGCCGATTTGGGGCAAGAACTCTGCCGCCACGCCGCGCGCCACCAGCAGGCCTTCGCTCGCGTTGCAGGGGCTGTACTTGTTGGTCTTGGCGTTGTCGGCCACCTTGACGGCCATGGCGATGTCACAGGGGTCATCCACATACGTGTGGCAGTTGCCGTCCAGGTGCTTGATGACGGGCACCTTGGCATCGCGGCTGATGCGCTCGATCAGGCCCTTGCCGCCGCGCGGGATGATCACGTCCACAAACTGCGGCATGGTGATGAGCTGGCCCACGGCCTCGCGGTCGGTGGTCTGCACCAGCTGCACCGCGTCTTGCGGCAGTCCGGCCTCGGCCAGCGCCTGCTGCACGATCTTGGCAAGCGCCTTGTTCGAATCAATCGCCTCGGACCCACCGCGCAGGATGCAGGCATTGCCGCTCTTGATCGACAGAGATGCGGCTTCGATGGTGACGTTGGGACGGCTCTCGTAAATCATGCCGAACACACCGATCGGCACGCGCATCTGCCCCACGCGGATGCCGCTGGGCTGCTGCTTCATGCCGAGGATCTCGCCAATGATGTCGGGCATGGCGGCCAGCTGCTCACAGCCCTCGGCGCAGGTCTCCAGCACCTTGGGGGTGAGCTTGAGCCGGTCCACCATCGGGCCCGCCAGTCCATTGGCCACGGCGCGCTCCAGGTCTTTGGCGTTGTCAACCTGCAGCGCAGCCACGTTCTCGCGCAGCAACCGGGCCAGCGCCTTGAGCGCTTTGTTTTTGATAGCTGCTGGCGCTTTGGCCATCAGCGCCGAGGCCGTTTTTGCCTGGAGACCGAGAGAGTGCGTGTATTCAGCGACGTTGAGGGCATTCATCCAGCGATTTTGCCGCACTTGGTATCGGCCCGGTGGGCGCGGGCCCATGGCTGCTTTACCCTCGGGCCTGTCACCCACCATCGATCCGCCCGGCTACGCCATGACCGACACCGCCCACACCCAGCTGACCACCTTCACCCAGGCCCTGCAAGCCTTTGAACGCGGCGACCACACCGCCGCCGCCCTGAGCACCCTGGCCCGCGAGCAAACCACCCTGCTGGCCGCCCTGCCCCCGCGCTACAGCGAAGTGCTGCTGAACCTGCTGGACCGGCTGGAATCGAGCGCGTTGTTCTCGGAAGAAAGCTGCTCGTTCAGCCAGAAGGATCTGGTGGCGAACCTGACGATGTGGGCAGAAAAAGCACAGGGCACCATGAACGCTGGCTGACCACCCCGGGGCCGAGCAACGCGACGGCCCGAGTGGCTGTTCGTTTCCCCTCCCCTCTGTATGCGCCGAGGAGCGCAGCGGCCAGCGGATCAGGGCTCGCGACTGTTTGAGCGCAGCGAGTTTGAGCGAGACCCCGCTGGACGCGAGCACCGCAGGTTGCCCGAAGCGAAGCGCAGGGACGCAGACAGTGGGGTCGCCTTTCTTTTGGGTACTTTTGTTTGGCGAAGCAAAGAAAAGTACCTCGCCCGCCGGGGCGACAACCCGGCTCCCGCCCTGCGCACAGGCTTGCAACCAAATCAACGAGCAAGCCCCGGCAAACGCTACCAATTCAATAGCTGTCAGCGCTTATCTCACAAGCACTAGAAGCCAAAAACAATCAAACCTCCGCCCGCCCCAACCACTTCTCCCGCGCAATATAAGCCCGCACCCCCAGCCCCATGAACGGCTGGGGCGGCATCCGCGTCGGCCCACCCAACGCCAACGCATGCGCCAGCAATGGGTGGTCCTGCCCCAGCGCCAAATCCGCCGCCAAAGCCCCCAGCGCAGTGAACTTGACCACCCCCGCTCCGTTGCACCCCGCCACCCCATGCACCTGCGGGGCCAGCCGCCCCCAGCGCGGCGCACCATTGCGGGTGATGGCGATGGAGCCCTCCCAAAAATGCTCCAGCGCCACATCGCCCAGTTGCGGAAAACGCGCCGCAAACACCGCAGCGTGCTCACACCGCACCCGCTCGCGCACCGCTGGGCTGACGCGGAAATGCGGCGCATATTCAAACCCCTGGCGCACCAGAATGCGGTGGTCGTCCGTGTAACGCAGCGTAGCCCCGGTCACGGCGCTGGCAGGCGTCACGCCCCAGCCCTCGGGCGCACCCAGGCGGCTGCGCTGCTCGGGCGTGAGCGGCGCGGTCAGTGAGCCGAAGGTGACCAGCGGAAAGGTCTCTGCGCCCCAGGCACTGCCAAACAAGCCCAGCTGCTGCGCAAAGCCATTGGCCGCCAGCAGCAACTGCGGCGCACGCACGCGGCCCTGCGGGGTGTGCGCCACCACCCGGCCACCCGACAGGTCCAGCCGCTGCACCGGCGTTTGCTCGTGCAAGGTCACGTTGGCAGGCAACGCATCGGCCAAGCCCCGGCACAGCGCGGCGGGGTTGAGCAGCACGGTGCCCGGCGTGTAGAGCCCAGCGGCAAAGTAGCGGGTGCCCAGGCGTGCGGCCAGGGCGTTGCGGTCCAGCAGCTCGTGCGGAGCCCCCAGGGCGCGCAGCTCCTGCACATGGTGCTGCAGCGTGCGCTCCGCGGCGGGCGATACAGCGCAGTGGTACTTGCCTGCGCGGCGCCACTGGCAGTCGATGCGGTGCTGTGCCACCAGCCCCTCCAGGTCGTTCATGCCCGCCGTGAGCAAGGCCTGGTAGTGCGCGGCCTGGCGCAGTTCTTCGAGCGAGCTGCCAATGTTGTGCGGCACATCAATCGCAAAGCCCGAGTTGCGGCCTGAGGCGTTGTTGCCCACGGTGCCTGCGTCTACCACCACGATGTAGGCGTGCGGGCGCAGCTCGGCCAGGCGGCGCGCAGCGGCCAGGCCCGCAAAGCCCGCGCCCAGCACCAGCCAGTCGGCCAACACATCGCCCTGCAGCGCGGGACGCGGCGTGCGTGGGGGCAAGATGGCAGACCAGCCGTTGGTGGCGTCGTCGTTGGGCAGGCGCAAAGACCGAGAACCCTGCGAGGGCCGCAGGGTGGAATCCGCAGGTGCCATCACCGGGCCGCGCTGGTCAGGCGGCACAGCTGCAGCGCCAGGCGCTGCAGGGCCTGCCAGCCGTCCTGCGGCCAGTCGGGCTGCTTGAGGCCTTTGACAATGCCGTCCACCGTATGTGCCGACTGCAACAGGCGCGCCAGGGCGGCGTCGCTGGCCTTGGGCAGGATGCGTTCAAACAGCCGCTCCTTGGGGCCCCAGATGCGGTTCTCGCGCAGGGCCATGGGCAGTGGGCGGCCGGCGTTCATGGCGTCTTTCACGCGCTTGAGGGCACGGATGTCTTCGGCCAGCGCCCAGTGCACCAGCACTTCGGCCTCGCCCTCGGCCTGCAGGCCATCGAGCATGCGCTGCACGCGGGCGGTCTGCCCGGCGAGCACTGATTCGGACAGCTTGAACACGTCGTAGCGCGCCACGTTGAGCACGGCGGCCTCGACCTGGGCTTGCGTGAGTTCGCCCGCCGGGTGCAGCAGCGCGAGCTTCTGGATTTCCTGGTGCGCGGCCAGCAGGTTGCCTTCCACCCGGTCGGCAAAGAACTGCAGCGTGCGCTGGCCTTCCTCGCCCGCTACCACGCGCTGGCCCTGCGCGGCCAGGCGCTGGGCGATCCACTGCGGCAGCATGCCGCGCTCGATGGGGTCGATCTGAATAGAGACGCCGTTGCCTTCCAGCGCCGCAAACCAGGCGCCAGTGCGTGTGGCCTTGTCCAGGCGCGGCAGCATCACCAGCGTGAGGGTGCTGTCGTTGCCACGTGCGGATTCGGCCACCTGCTGCAGGGCCATGCTGCCGTCCTTGCCGGGCTTGCCTGAGGGGATGCGGATCTCGACGATCTGCTTGTCGGCAAACAGGCTGAGCGAGCCACCGGCGGCCAGCACGGCGCTCCAGTCGAAATGGGCGCCCGCCACGGTGTAGCTGCTGCGCTCGGTGTAGCCCTGGGCGCGGGCCGTGGCGCGGATGGCGTCGGCGGCTTCCTGCTGCAGCAGAGGCTCGTCGCCATGCAAGACATAAAGCGGCGACAGGCCCCGTTGAAGATGCTGAGAGAGTTGGGCCAGGGCGACTTGCATGCGGCAAAGTTTATCGCCTGGGCAGACCCGCCATCGCGCAAATTGCCAGCGGATGCCCTCACAGTGCACAAGGGAGGCCACGAACCGATCAGCTGCGGCGCTGTTCATTGGCGCCCAAAGCCCTGAGAATTCCCCCGGGCGCCAGCGCCCCGACCGCTCACTGCCACCCCCCAGAAAGTCAGACCGCCATGCCCCCCACCGCCCTGCGCAGAGCCCAGCCCACCAGCCTGATCGGCGCCCCCACCGATATCGGCGCCGGGGCGCGCGGGGCCTCCATGGGGCCCGAGGCCTTGCGTGTGGCGGGCCTGCAAGCGGCGCTGGAGTCCCACGGGCTGCAGGTGTTTGACCGGGGCAACCTGAGCGGTCCGGCCAACCCCTGGCAGCCGCCCGTGGACGGCTACCGCCACCTGCCCGAGGTGGTGGAATGGAACCAGCGCGTGTTCGATGCGGTGTATGCCGAGCTGCAGCTGGGCCACCTGCCCATCCTGCTGGGCGGCGACCACTGCCTGGGCCTGGGCAGCATCAGCGCCGTGGCCCGCCATTGCGCGGAGGTGGGCAAGAAGCTGCGGGTGCTATGGCTGGATGCCCACGCCGACTTCAACACCAGTGCACTGACGCCTAGCGGCAATGTGCATGGCATGCCCGTGGCCTGCCTGTGCGGATTTGGCCCCGAGGCGCTGACCGGGCTGGCCCGCATGCCGGGCGGTGGGCCTGCGCTGCACCCGTCACAGATCCGGCAGATCGGCATCCGCAGTGTGGACGCGGGCGAAAAGCGCTTTGTGCACGAGCAGGGCCTGGAGGTGTTCGACATGCGCTACATCGACGAGGTGGGCATGCGCCAGACCATGCAGCAGGCGCTGGCCGGGCTGGACGCGCACACCCACCTGCATGTGAGCTTTGATGTGGACTTTCTGGACCCCGACATTGCGCCCGGCGTGGGCACTACGGTGCCCGGCGGCCCCACCTACCGCGAGGCGCAGCTGTGCATGGAGATGATTGCCGACAGCGGGCGGCTGGCCTCGCTGGACATTGTGGAACTCAACCCCGCGCTGGATGTGCGCAACCGCACCGCCGTGCTGGCGGTGGACCTGGTGGAGTCGCTGTTTGGCAAGAGCACGCTGATGCGCGTGCCCTCGCATGGCCAGGGGCCAACGCTGAGCGCCTGAGCGCGCAGACGCTCAGAGCCGCTCCTAGCGCTTCGCAGCGGCCAGCCGGCGCATGAGCTGCTGCACCAGATCCGTCCGCATGTCGCGGTAGAGCAGCGCCTCTTCGGCTTCCTTGGCCAGCGCAATGGTTTCGTTGTAGCTGATGTCGCGCTGCTGCAGCAGCTCGGTGTCCGGAATCAGCTCCACGCCCGTGGGCGTGCGCAGGCGGAACTTGATGCGCAGGCGCAGCTGCAGCTCGCGCACTTGGCCCGACGCATTGAGGCCCACCACCACACGCTCCTGCTGCTCCTGCAGGAGGTCGAAAATGGCCTCTGCCGTCGGCATGCTGGCCGGGTCGCGCAGCAGCTTGAGCTGGCTGCCCGATCCGTCGAGCGTGCGCTGCAGCTCCCGCGCCAGCGGCGAGCTGGCAGGGGCCGCGATGTAGAGCGAGCCAAACCCGAACTCCGGCACGCCACGCAGCCGGAATCCGCAGGCAGACAACAGGGCCACGGGGGCCAGGCTGAGCAGGGTGCGTTTGTTCATGGGGTCAGACCACCACGTTCACCAGACGGCCGGGCACCACGATCACGCGCTTCGGATGAGCACCGGCAGCCTGGGCCACGAAAGCCTCGCTGGCCAGCGCAATGCGCTCGATCTCGGCCTTGTCGGCCTGGGCGGGCACATGGATGGAGCCGCGCAGCTTGCCGTTGACCTGCAGCATGAGTTCGATCTCGTCCTGCACCAGGGCGCTGGCATCGACCTGCGGCCAGGGCGCATCGAGCAGTTCGCCCAAGGCACCGGCGTAGCCCAGGCCCGCCCACAGGCTGTGGGCGATGTGCGGCGTGGCGGGGTACAGGCAGCGCAGCAGGATGCCAAAGCCTTCGATCAGCGCCACCTGGGCACCGGCCGAGTCGGTGGCCTTGAAGTCTTCGAGCGCGTTGATCATCTTCATCGCGCCCGAGACCACGGTGTTGTACTGCATGCGCTGGTAGTCGTAGTCCACCTGCTTGAGCACGTTGTGGATCTCCAGGCGCAGGGCTTTGGCCTCTTTGCCAAATTCGACATCTTTCAGGCTGCTGGCGCTAGCCACGCTTGCGGTAGCAGCTCCCATATCCATAGCAGACAGCTTCACGCCGAAGTTCCACACGCGGCGCAGGAAGCGGTAGCTGCCTTCCACGGCCGCGTCGTTCCACTCCAGCGTGGCTTCGGGCGGGGCGGTGAACATGGTGTACAGGCGGGCGGTGTCGGCGCCGTACTTCTCGATCAGGTCCTGCGGGTCCACGCCGTTGTTCTTGGACTTGGACATGGTGCCCACGCCCTCGTAGTCGATGGGCGTGCCCACGGGCAGCATGCCGTCGCCGCTGGTGGCTTCGTTCTTGAGCTTGGCGCCGATGATCTTTCCGCCTTCGTCCAGCACATGCTCCACGTCGTGCGGCCAGAAGTAGTCTTTGCCGCCCTTGGCGGTGCGGCGGCTGTAGATGTGGTTGAGCACCATGCCCTGCGTGAGCAGCTTGGTGAAGGGCTCATCGACCTTGACCAGCCCCAGGTCGCGCATGACCTTGGTCCAGAAGCGGGCGTACAGCAAGTGCAGGATGGCGTGCTCAATGCCGCCGATGTACTGGTCCATGCCGCTGCCGCCAGTGGCATGTTGCTGGTCCCGCATCCAGTAGGCGGTACCGTCTGCCACCATGGCGTCGGCATTCTTGGGGTCGCAATACCGCATGAAGTACCACGAGCTGTCCACGAAGGTGTCCATCGTGTCCGTCTCGCGGCGGGCGGGCTTGCCGCACACGGGGCAGGTCACGCCCGCGTGGAAGCCTTCGTGCTTGTGCAACGGGTTGCCCGAGCCGTCGGGGATGCAGTCTTGCGGCAGCACCACGGGCAGGTCTTTTTCAGGGACCGGCACGGCGCCGTGTTCTTCGCAATGGATGATCGGGATCGGCGTGCCCCAGTAGCGCTGGCGGCTCACGCCCCAGTCGCGCAGGCGCCAGGTGGTCTTCTTCTCGCCCAGGCCCTTTTGCTCCAGCGCATGGGCCACGGCGTTCACGGCTTCTTTGTACGACAGGCCGCTGAAACTGTCGGAGTTGATGGTGACGCCGCGCTGCTTGTCGCCGTACCAGTCGTTCCACTGGTGGTAGTCAAAGTGCTCTCCATCGACCAGCACGACCTGCTTGATCTCGATGCCGTACTTGAGGGCGAACGCAAAGTCGCGCTCGTCGTGGGCGGGTACGCCCATCACGGCGCCATCGCCGTAGCCCATCAGCACGTAGTTGCCGACCCAGACTTCGACCTTTTCGTCGGTGAGCGGGTGCGTGACGAACAGGCCCGTGGGCACGCCCTTCTTCTCTTGCGTGGCCAGCTCGGCCTCGGTGGTGCCACCGCTCTTGCATTCTTCGATGAAGGCCTTGAGCGCAGGGTTGGTCTTGGCGGCGTGGGCGGCCAGCGGGTGCTCCGGCGCCACAGCGCAGAAGGTCACGCCCATGATGGTGTCGGCGCGCGTGGTGAACACGTACATCTTGCCGTCGCCGATCAGTGCGCCGTCGTCGCCAGCGATGTCGTGCGTGAATGCAAAGCGCACGCCTTCGCTCTTGCCGATCCAGTTCTCCTGCATCAGCTTGACGCGCTCGGGCCAGCCGGGCAGCTTGTCGCCGGTCACAAAGCCCAGCAGCTCTTCGGCGTAGTCGGTGATCTTGAGGTAGTAACCGGGGATCTCGCGCTTTTCCACGGTGGCGCCCGTACGCCAGCCCTTGCCGTCAATCACCTGCTCGTTGGCCAGCACGGTCTGGTCCACCGGGTCCCAGTTCACGACCTGGGTCTTGCGGTAGGCAATGCCTTTTTCCAGCATCTTCAGGAACAGCCATTGGTTCCATTGGTAGTACTCGGGGTCGCAGGTGGCGACTTCGCGGCTCCAGTCGATGGCCAGGCCCATGGCCTGCATCTGCTTTTTCATGTACGCGATGTTTTCGTACGTCCACTTGGCGGGTGGCACACCGTTCTTGAGCGCCGCGTTCTCGGCGGGCAGTCCAAACGCGTCCCAGCCCATGGGCATCAGGACGTTGTGGCCGTTCATGCGCAGGTAGCGCGTGAGCATGTCGTTGATGGTGTAGTTGCGCACGTGGCCCATGTGCAGCTTGCCGCTGGGGTAGGGCAGCATGGAGCAGGCGTAGAACTTCTTCTTGCTCGTGTCTTCCGTCACGCGGTAGGCGTCGGTGGCGGTCCAGTGGTCGTGCGCCGCGCGTTCGACGTCTTGGGGAGAGTATTTGTCTTGCATGGGAGCTCGGGGGTGAGAGAAGAGTGCAGCCGCAGGGCCGCGCTGCAGGGATTTTAGGCGGTCAGGGACTGGCACCAGCGTGCCAGCAGCCGGGGTGGGTCAGCGGGACGGGGCTGGAGACGCAGGCGACACAGGATTCGCCGCAGGTTCGGCCACAAATCCGATGCGCTGCAGCCCGGCCAGGTGGGCCGCGCCCATGACTTCGACCACGCGGCCATAGGGCACGGCAGCGTCGGCGCGCAGCTGCACCTCGGTGTCAGGGCGCTCGGCGCCAATGCGGCGCAGGCGCTCGGCCAGCGCAGCCTGCGACAGGGGCTGGTCATCCAGAAACGCCTGGCCCGAGGCGTCGACCACCAGCGTGACGAATTGTGGGGCCGTGCCGGGCGTGGCGCCTTCGGTGCGCGGCAGGTCCAGCCGGATGGAGCTGGCCAGCAGCGGCGCCGTCAGGATGAAGATCACCACCAGCACCAGCATCACGTCCACCAGCGGCGTCATGTTGATGTCGCTCATGGGCTGCGGCCCGGTGGTGCGTTCGAGTCGTCCGAAACTCATGCCCCCACGCTCCCCGCTGCGCGTGGTTCGCTGCCCCCCAAGGGGGCTGACCCGCCTTGGGGCGGCCCGGCGGCGGGTCGGATCGCATTGCTCAGACCTGCTGTGGTGCCAGTCAAACTCTGTACGGGCGCCGTGTCGATGACCAGCTCTCGCAGATCGCGCGCAAACCCTTCCAGGTCAGCCTCAATGCGCCCGAGCAGGCGGCCAAACACGTTGTAGGCCAGCACGGCAGGGATCGCCACGGCCAGCCCGGCCGCCGTCATGACCAGGGCTTCGCCCACGGGGCCGGAGACGCGGTCGATGGTGATCTGCCCCGCACCTGCCACGGCCGTGAGCGCGTGGTAGATGCCCCACACGGTGCCCAGCAGCCCTACGAACGGCGCCGTGGAGCCCACCGTGGCCAGCAGCACCTGGCCAAACTGCAGGCGCCCCAGTACATCGTGCAGGGCGTCGCGCAGCACGCGGGTGAGCCGCTGTGACAGGCTGCCGGCCGTGGCCAGCGTGGGTGGGGTCACACCGTCGTGATTTGCTATCAAATTTGCAGCATCCACCAAAGGAAGCACTAGCGCATCCCGGTCAAAAGACTGCAAGCGCTGCTGCGCCAGGAGCAGCGAGGGCGCCTGCCAGAACGCGGCCGTGCAGCGGGCTACATCGGCACTGGCGCGGCGCATGAGCCGCAGCTTCCACACAATGACCACCCAGCTCGCCACCGACATGGCCAGCAAGACCAGCGCCGCACTTTGCGTGACAGCATCACCTTGGCGCCACCAGTGGAGCGCGTCCATGAGAGTCGGCGTGTCAGTTCAAGCCCAGCACGTCGAACATATCGAACATGCCAGTCTTGTGGGCCGCCAGGAAACGCACGGCACGCAGGGCGCCCTGCGCATACGTGGCGCGGCTGGAAGACTTGTGCGTGACCTCGATGCGCTCGCCAATGCCCGCGAACAGCACGGTGTGGTCGCCCACGATGTCGCCGCCCCGGATGGCCGCAAAGCCGATGCTGGAGGGGTCGCGCTCGCCCGTCACGCCTTCGCGGGCGTACACGGCGCAGTCCTTGAGATTGCGGCCCAGGGCTTCGGCAATCACCTCGCCCATCTTGAGTGCTGTGCCCGAGGGCGCATCGACCTTGTGCCGATGGTGGGCTTCGATGATTTCGATGTCGTACCCCGTGGCCATGGCCTTGGCGGCCATTTGCAGCAGCTTGAGCGTGACGTTCACGCCCACGCTCATATTGGGCGAGAACATGACGGCGGTGCGCTGTGCGTAGGCGTCGAGTTCGGCCTTTTGCGCATCGGTGAAGCCGGTCGTGCCGATGACGGCTTTCACGCCCAGTTCGGCGCATACCGCGAGGTGGGCCAGCGTGCCTTCGGGGCGGGTGAAGTCGATCAGCACCTCTGCGTTCTTGAGGCCCGACGCCACGTCGGCCGTGATGGCCACCCCGCTGGCGTAGCCCAGAAAGGCGGTGGCGTCCGAGCCGATGGCGGGACTGGCGGCCACGTCCAGCGCACCAGCCAGTACGCAGTCGTCACTGGCGCGGATGGCCTCGATCAGCATGCGGCCCATGCGGCCCGAGGCCCCGGCAACGGCTACACGAAGGGGGGATGCCGCGGGGGCCGCTGGCGAAGAACTCGCAGTCATGGAAAGGTCCTGTTCAATGAAAGGGCAGCGAGCGCAAAAGGCGCACTGCCAGTGCCGCAGGGATCAGCGCGCGGGCGCTTCGAGCGGCGGGTAACTGGTGGTGACCGGCAGCGCAGGCGTGGTTGCAGCCGCTGGCGCGGGGCGCTCCTTCACCGGGTATTTGGCCAGTTGCTCCGGCGTGGCCTCCAGCACCGGCGTCTTGCCCTTGGCGCCATCGCGCGCACCCAGCGTGGCGACGAATTCGGTCTCGGTCGGCATTTCATCGCCTTCGGAGCGCTCCAGGGCATCGCCCTTGAAGAACACGGTCAGCTTGCGGGTCTGGATTTCTTCACCAGGGCGTTTGAGCGTGAACACGTACTCCCAGCGGTCCGCATGGAACAGGCTGGTGACCAGGGGTGTCCCGAGGATCTCGCGCACCTGCTGGCGGCTCATGCCAGGCTGCAGGGCTTCGACTTGCTCGCGGGACACGAAATTGCCCTGCACCACGTCCACCCGGTAGGGTTTGACGATGCTGGCGATGCGACTGCCGGCGCCATCCAGACTGCCGCAACCGGTCAGGGCAGCCATGCTGGCACCGATCAACATAACCAGGCCCAGACGGGCGCTGTAACGGGCTTGGACGGGCATGGGTAAAAGGCCAAAGGATATGATCGTCCCATTGTAGCGGCAGCCCCTCCAGCCCCCGAGGCCGCTGCCCGCCCCTCCCCCACAGAGCCAGCCATGACCAATATAGACGAACTCAAAAGCACGGGACTCAAGGCCACACTGCCCCGCCTGAAGATTCTGGAGATTTTCCAGAAAGGTGCGCAGCGCCACATGACGGCGGAAGACGTGTTCCGCGTGCTGCTGGAAGAACGCTCGGACATCGGCCTGGCCACCGTGTACCGGGTGCTCACGCAGTTCGAGCAGGCCGGCATCCTGATCCGCAGCAACTTCGAGAGTGGCAAGGCGGTGTACGAGCTCAATGAGGGGCAGCACCACGACCACTTCATCTGCACCTCGTGCGGCAAGGTGGAAGAGTTCTACGACGCAGAGATCGAAAAACGCCAGCATGCGGTGGCGAAGGCCAAGGGCTGGGTGGTACAGGACCACACCATGGCGCTGTACGGCCAGTGCGCTGCCTGCGCGAAGAAATGACTCCCCCTGAGCCGCCTTCGGCGTCTTCCCCCAGAGGGGGACGCTCCCAGCCCTGCGGGGCGGCCCTTGCGCGGGAGCCCTGGCATGGGCCGCGCCAGTTTCGTCGGCCTGAGCGCCGCTAGCCGCCGGTATCGCGCTCCATGGCGCGGCGGTGGCGCTCGACGAACTCCTGGTATGTGTCGATGCCGCGCAACTGCAGGATGGTGTTGCGCACGGCGGCTTCGACCAGCACAGCGATGTTGCGACCGGCCACCACCTGGATCACGACCTTGAGCACGGGCACACCCAGCACATCCTGAGTGAGCGGCTCGTACGGCAGGCGCTCGTAGTCCCGCTCCATCGTTTCCTTGCGCACCAGGTGCACGATGAGCTTGAGGCGCATCTTGCGGCGCACGGCCGTCTCGCCAAAGATGGCGCGGATGTCGAGCAGGCCAATGCCGCGCACTTCCAGCAGGTTCTGCAGGAGTTCGGGGCACTTGCCCTCGATGGTGGTCTGGTTGATACGGAACAGGTCCACCGCATCGTCGGCCACCAGGCCGTTGCCTCGCGAGATCAGCTCCAGGCCCAGTTCGCTTTTGCCCAGGCCCGACTCGCCGGTGATCATCACGCCCAGGCCCAGGATGTCCATGAACACGCCGTGCATCGTGGTGCGGTCGGCAAAGTGCTTGGACAGGTAGGCGCGCAGCACGTCGATGACAAACGCCGACGACTCGTGCGTGGAGAACATCGGAATCTGCGCACGCTCGCACATCGACACCAGCGCATCGGGGGCGGTCTGGTTATCGGCCAGCACCAGAACCGGCGGCTCCAGCGTCACGATGCGGGCAATGCGGCGCTTGCAATCGTCGGGAGACGCGTTGCTCAGGTAGGCGATTTCGCGCTCGCCGAGGATCTGGACCCGGTAGGGATGGATGTAGTTGAGGTAGCCGACCAGGTCGGCGCCGGAACGCGCTGAGCGCACGGCCACTTCGTCAAAGCGGCGCTCTGAGGCGCCAAGACCCGCCACCCATTCCCACTTCAGCAGGCCGCGAAATTCCTCAAAAAGGACGTCGGCACTGACAACATTGGGCTTCACGGCGGTTCAGTCAGTGCAAAAAAACGGTGTGGGGGAGGGCGTGTAGTGCAGGAACTCAGGCGGCCTGCGTGGACTGCCAGCCTGCAATCATGCCGTGCAACTCCGTGGCATCGGTGCAGGCCTTGAGTTTCTCCCGCAAGGCCGAGTCGCTGAGCAGCTCGGCAATTTCGGACAGGATTTCCAGATGCTTTTGCGTCGCCGCCTCGGGCACCAGCAAAAAGATCAGCAGACCGACCGGCAATTCGTCCGGCGCGTCGAAGCCGATGGGGTTGAGTAACTGGAACACCGCGGCCATCGGTGCCTTGAGGCCCTTGATGCGCCCATGGGGAATGGCCACGCCATGACCGAGCCCGGTGGAGCCCAGGCGCTCGCGTGCAAACAGACTGTCGGTGATCAGGGCGCGCGACAGCCCATGCTGGCTCTCGAACAGCAGACCCGCTTCTTCAAAAGCACGCTTCTTGCTGGTGGCGTCCACGCTCACAAGCACTTGAGCGGAGGGCAGGATGGAGGCGAGTCGGTTCATGGTCAAGGGTAACAATTATGCACATATTGGCAAAAACCCTGAGGGCAACAAAAAACCGCCCAAAAGGGCGGCTGCTTTGCCAGGCTCAGGGCTGGCGCATCAAGCATTCAGTTCGCGCTTGACGGCTTCGTGGTGGTGGTCTTGCAAACGATCCTTGTGGCGCACGACCTGACGGTCCATCTTATCAACCAACTCGTCCACAGCGGCATACAGGTCGGCGTGGGAGCTTTCCGCAAACAGGTCGCTGCCCTTGACATGAATATTGCATTCCGCTCGCTGTCTCTTTTCCTTTTCCTTTTGCTTCTCTACCGTCAGCAGTACCTTGACATCGACAACTTGGTCAAAATGGCGGGTGATCCGATCCAGCTTGGTGGTGACGTAGCTGCGCAAGGCGGGGGTAACTTCGAGGTGGTGACCGCTGATCGTCAAGTTCATAAATAAGTCTCCTGTGGCTCTCGGTGGAAAAACGCCGCCCTGGATCAGAGGAGCGGCTCGGCGAACTTGGATGCATCCGTTGACGTGAGTTCACTATGCCCCCGCCCTCCCCGAAAAGCAATCCCATACCGCCGCAGGCCACTGGGTTATGCCCGGCAAGGTGCCAAGCGCTCCAAAAGCGCGCACAATGAGCGGATTGGAGGGGCCGTAGATTCCTGCGCAAGATCCCCCTCAACGGGCTGACGGCGCCGCACCATGGAGCTTGAGCCGGCCCACCACCAGCATCGATAGCGCGCTGGCACTGATGCCCACCAGCGCGGCCACCCAGTAGTTCTGCACCAGCCCCTGCGCATCGCGGCTGATCAGCACCCCACCCACAAAAGACGCGACCCCCATCGAGGCCGATTGCACAGACGCGTTCAGTGTCATGAAGGTCCCCCGCAACGGCGCGTGCGCCGCCGAGGCGATGATGGCCATGCCCGGGATCATGCGGCCGCTGACAAACGTGAACATCAGCGTCGACACGATCAACACCCCCCACAGCGGCAACCCCTGCACCAGGGTGATGCCAAGGATGCATGGCAGGCCCGCCAAGGCCAGCCAACGAAACGTCGGCACCTTGCCGCGCCGGTCGGTCATCCGCCCGAACAGCCGCGCCGTGAACAAGGTCACCACCCCGCCGCACAGGTACACCAGCGGCACCTGGTCGGCGCGCACGCCGGCATTCGTCTGCATGTAAATGGTGATGTACGGGATCACCGTAAAACCTGTAAACATCAGCAACGCCGAGAACAGAAAGGCCCACCGGTGGTTGCCATCGGCCAGCACCTGCGTGATGCCGCCCAATACAGACCGCCCGTTCGCAGCCTGCACATGGCCCGTCATGGTTGGCAGCGTGCGGGCAGCCTGCACAGCCAGCACACCCACCATGACGGCAATGCCAATGAACGGCAGGTTCCAGCCCCCGTACTGCGCAAGGATCAGGCCCAGAGGCACCCCCGCCACCGTGGACACAGAAAACGACGTCATCACGATGCCCATGGCGCGCCCGCGCCGCTCAAAGGGCACTACATCGGCCACGATGGTCTGCGACAAGGCCGACAGCACGCCGCCAAAAGTCCCCGCGAGAATGCGCGCCACCATCAGCGTGCCGTAGGTGGGCGCCAGGCCGCAGGCCAGCGTCGCCAGCCCAAACAGGCCGTAGAGCACCAGCAGCAGCCGCTTGCGACCGAATCGGTCGATGTAGGTCGAGGCCAGCAGGCCCGACGCACCGGCCGACAGCGTGTAGGCAGACACCAGCAACCCAAACTGCGCGTCGCTGATCGCGAACAGCTGCGTCAGCTGCGGCCCCAGCGGCATCATGATCATGAAGTCGAGGATGTGGGTGAACTGGATGCCTGCCAGCGTCAGCAGCAGCCACAGCTCGCGGCGGGGAGAAAGGGCAGGGGAAGAAGACACGGCAGACGGCCACAAAGGCCCAGGCGGGTTCAGGGCCGCCCAGTGTGCCGCATGCGTACCGGGCGCGCACCCCTGCCGCCGCAAGCCCCTGGGAAACCTCCGCGCTCCAGGCCGACGCGTAAAATCGCCGGGTTGCGCCCAGGCCTGGCCTGCCGCACCCCCTCCCCTACGTTCTTCGGCCTGCCCGCAGCGGATACCCACCGCCCACACCGACACCATGACCCAGCCCAGCCCCACCGCCCTGCACACTTCGGCCCTGACTTCGCTGCCCCTGCTGGCACGCGGCAAGGTGCGCGACAACTACGCCGTGGGCGACGACCGTATCCTGATGGTGGCCAGCGACCGCCTCTCGGCCTTCGACGTGATCATGGGCGAACCCATCCCCGGCAAGGGTGAGCTGCTCACGCAGATGGCCCTGTTCTGGTTCGACAAGCTCGGCCACATCTGCCCCAACCACCTCACAGGCGACGCCCCCGAGAGCGTGGTGAGCCCTGAAGAGGCCCCCCAGATCCGTGGCCGCTCGATGCTGGTGCAGCGCCTCCAACCCATCCCGGTCGAAGCCGTGGTGCGCGGCTACCTGGCCGGCAGCGGCTGGAAGGAATACCAGGAGTCGCGCTCGGTCTGCGGTGTGCCCCTGCCCGAAGGCCTGACCAACGCCGCCAAGCTGCCCGAACCCATCTACACGCCCGCTGCCAAGGCCGCCATGGGCGAGCATGACGAGAACATCACATTCGAACGCACGGTGGAGATGATCGGTCTGGACCTGGCCACCCGCATCCGCGACCTGAGCATTGCAATCTACAAGGCCGCAGCCGACATCGCGCTCACCAAGGGCATGATCATTGCCGACACCAAGTTCGAGTTCGGCCTGGCGCCCGATGGCACGCTGGTGCTGATGGACGAGGTACTGACCCCCGACAGCTCCCGCTACTGGCCCGTGGAAGGCTACGCCGAGGCCCTGGCCAAAGGCGAAAACCCGCCCAGCTATGACAAGCAGTTTGTGCGTGACTGGCTGGAACAGGCCCAGGTCAATGGCAAACCCTGGGACAAGACAGCGCCCTCGCCCCGCCTGCCCCAGGCGGTGATCGAGAAGACAGCGGCCAAATACCGCGAGGCGCTGGAGCGGCTGACCTCGGCGTAAACGTTTCCGAGGCGGCTTCTTGGGGACCGGGTCCTTCCGGCTTCCGCTGATCTTTTGAAAGCATGGGGCAGCCGCCTGGCCGTGCGCCCGCCAGGCTGTTGCGCGATGCAAGCCCGACGCCGCCTTCAGCTCAGCGGCGTCTCGGCCGCCTCAAACCGCAACAAGGGCTCGCCGTCTGCTCCTCGCAGCACCAGCCGGGTGCCGTCCTGGCGAAAGCCTTGCACCGCCAACAGAGCTTCAAAATAACGGGTCTCGATCCCGCTGCTCTGCAGACACAAAGCGATGTTGGACACCAACTGGCCCAAACGCAGCCGCCCGCTTTGCGGCTGCCACTCGTAGTCGGCCAGAAAGCGGTTGCAACCGCCCGAACCGATCACCCGCGCCTCCTCTGCCTGAAAAACCAGGTGGGGAGCCACCGCGCCATCGGAAGGGCTTGGGATGGTTTCTCCCGCCATCTCGACGAGCCGCCAATGGGTCAGCAACAAGGGTACCGACGCCTCCACCGTGGCGGCCTGCGGCAGCATCCGCTGCATTTGAACGTCGACATGGCGGTAGGCGGCCTCCTGGGGCACGGGGTAGCGCCTGTCGCTGGCGAGCAGCAAACGCCCCTCCAAGGTCACGGTGGCCCGCACCTCGTAACGCCCCTTGGGCGCAAACCGCATCGAAGGGTAGGGAATCCGCAATGCGTAGGGAGGCTGGCCCGCAGGCGCTCGACGCTGTCGCCCCAGGACGACGGGCGGTTGGTCCGGCTGGGTGACATCCAGCAGCGTGGCCTCAAACACCGCCTCGGGGGGAAACACAACGCGCTCTCGTGACAGCGCCACACCCGTCACGACAGCATCCGGTTCAGGGGGGCGGGTGGCGCAGCCAGCCAGCCCCAGCACTCCCCAGAAAAGACTGCAGTACAGCCCGCGGCGGGCCCAGCCAGCACAGTGCCCCTTGCGCCCGGGTCGAAGCACCATGGCGAGTGCCGTGGTCGCCCTGCTCACCCCTTCAACCTCTCGCCACCCTCAGCTCAGCACCACGCTGGACAGCCGCCGCCGGTAGGTGGCTACCACAGGGTCTTCGGGCGGGATCTGGCCCTCGGCGACCTTGGGCTTGGGGGCCTCGATCAGTTCAAGGATGGCGACATAGGTCTTGCGGGCGGCCTCTTCGCCCCACGCCTTGTCGCGCATGAGGATTTCGAGCAGCTCGTCCATGGCATCGGTCCAGCGCTGCTGGGTGATGAGCCAGCGGGCGCGGGCATAGCGGGTGTCGAAATCCCGCTTGTTGGCCGCGATTTTTGCTTCGAATCCGGCTTCAGCGGAGGCGTCATATGCGCCAGACGCTACGAAATCAAGAGCATCCATCCAGGCCTTGAGGGCCCCCAGCTTGC
Organism: Acidovorax sp. 107; assembly: GCF_003058055.1. Taxonomy (NCBI): domain Bacteria; kingdom Pseudomonadati; phylum Pseudomonadota; class Betaproteobacteria; order Burkholderiales; family Comamonadaceae; genus Acidovorax; species Acidovorax sp. 107. The sequence goes on from NZ_QBTZ01000001.1 coordinate 2,866,164, forward strand.
GCGACATGGCGGCCTTGGCGATCACGGGGGCAAACGCCACCTTGGCATCGTCCTCGCGCCCCAGCTGCAGCAGCAGCTTGACGTAGTCAAAGCGCGCGTCATCGTTGGCAGGGTCGGTGACGACGGCGTGCTGCAGTTTCTCCAACGCGGTGCCGGTGTCACCTTCTGCCAGAGCTTCCAGTGCCTCCTCTTCCTCCGCCTCGGCCACCATTTCTTCGGCGGTGGGTACGTGCTTGTCGAGGAAAGCGCGCACCTGGCCTTCGGGCAAGGCGCCCATGAAGCCGTCCACAGGCTGGCCATTCATCAGCAGCACACAGGTAGGAATGCTGCGGATGCCGAACATGCCCGCCAGCTGCTGCTCCTGGTCGGAGTCGATCTTGGCGAGCTTGAAGCGGCCCGCGTATTCCGTCTCCAGCTTCTCCAGCACCGGCCCCAGGGACTTGCAAGGGCCACACCAGGGCGCCCAGAAGTCCACCAGCACGGGCACATTCATCGAGGCGGCAACCACCTCGGCTTCAAAGTTCTCTACGGTGACGTCAATCATGATGGTGTGGGGCTTAGAACCTGTGGAACAAACAGTTTGCGCGCTATTTTGGCCCATCGAAACAGCCCCATACCCGCCAGGGGAGCGCAAAAAGTAAAATCGCGGGTTCCACCTACAGCGGCTGGGCAGACAAAGCCTGCCCGCCAGCACCCTCCACACCATGAAACCCATCCAGATCGGCGTGGTCATGGGTTCCAGCAGCGACTGGGACACCATGCAGCATGCAGTGCAAATCCTTGAACAGTTCGGCATCGCGCACGAGGCCCGCGTGGTCTCGGCCCACCGCATGCCCGATGACATGTTTGCCTACGCCGAGGCCGCCGCCAGCCGGGGCCTGAAAGCCATCATCGCCGGGGCCGGCGGCGCCGCCCACCTGCCCGGCATGATTGCCGCCAAGACCCCTGTGCCCGTGCTGGGCGTGCCCGTGGCCAGCCGCCACCTGCAGGGTGTGGACTCGCTGCACAGCATTGTGCAAATGCCCAAGGGCATCCCGGTAGCGACCTTTGCCATTGGCACGGCCGGTGCAGCCAACGCGGCCCTGTTTGCCGTGGCCCTGCTGGCCAACGAGAGCCCCGACCTGCGCCAGCGCCTGGAAGCCTTCCGCGCCGAGCAGACGGAAGTGGCCCGCAACATGACCCTGCCGCCCGCCGCATGACCGCCAGTGACCTGAAGCCTTTGCTCCCCGGTGCGACCCTGGGCGTGCTGGGTGGCGGCCAGCTGGGCCGCATGTTCGTGCACCAGGCGCAGGCCATGGGCTACTTCACGGCCGTGCTGGATGCCGACCCGACCAGCCCCGCCGGGTTGGTGAGCCACCACCACATCCAGACGGGCTACGAAGACCCGCAGGGCCTGGCCGAGCTGGCCCGCCTGTCGGATGCGGTGACCACCGAGTTCGAGAACGTGCCCGCCGCTGCATTGGCCGCCCTGGCCACGCAACGCCCGGTATCGCCCGCCGCCAGCGCCGTGTCGGTGGCGCAAGACCGTGCGCGCGAGAAGGCGCACTTTGTGGCCTGCGGCGTGCCCTGCGCACCGTATGCGGTGATCGAAACGGCCGAACAACTGGCCGCCGTATCGCCCGACCTGCTGCCCGGTATTCTGAAAACGGCCCGCATGGGCTACGACGGCAAGGGCCAGGTGCGCGTGAAGACGCCCGCCGAGCTGGCCGCCGCGTGGGAGTCCGTCGGCAAGGAGCCTTGCGTGCTGGAGAAGATGCTGCCGCTGCAGCTGGAATGCTCCGTCATCGTGGCGCGCGGTGCCGATGGGGACATGGTGCACCTGCCCGTGCAGCGCAATCTGCACCGTGACGGCATCCTGGCTGTGACAGAGGTTTATGAAGGAAATCTGCCGCAAGCGCTAGTGGATCAAGCGGTGGCCGCTGCGAAATCTGTAGCACAGGGACTCCAGTACGTGGGCGTGCTGTGCGTGGAGTTCTTTGTGCTGCAGGACGGCAGCCTGGTGGTCAATGAGATCGCTCCGCGCCCGCACAACAGCGGCCACTACAGCCAGAACGCCTGCGATGTGTCGCAGTTCGAGCTGCAGGTGCGCACCATGGCGCGCCTGCCGCTGACGCAGCCCCGCCAGCACAGCGCCGCCGTCATGCTGAACCTGCTCGGCGACCTGTGGTTTGCCCACGGCGACGCGGCGCAAACCCCTGCCTGGGCCGAGGTGCTGGCCTTGCCCGGTACGCACCTGCACCTGTATGGCAAGCACGATGCCAAGCGCGGCCGCAAGATGGGCCACCTGAACATCACCGCCGCCACCCCCGAGGCTGCGCGCGCCACAGCCCTGCAGGCGGCAGCGCTGCTGGGCATCGAGCCCTTCTGAGCCGGGCCCCTCCCATGATCCTCGACGGCAACGACCCCCAGGCCATCGCCACCGCCGCGCGTGCTGTGCGCAGCGGCGCCCTGCTCGGCCTGCCCACCGAAACGGTGTACGGCCTCGCGGCTGATGCCAGCAGCGATACCGCCGTGGCGCAGATCTTTGCCGCCAAGGGGCGACCCAGCGACCACCCGCTGATCGTGCATGTGGCCAATGCCGAGGGCATTGCGCATTTCGCCAGCACGGTGCCCGCGTTCGCCCAGAAGCTGGTCGATGCCTTCTGGCCGGGCCCGCTCACGCTCATCCTGCCGCGCCTGCCCGGTGTGGCCACCGCCGCCACCGGCGGGCAGGACAGCGTGGGACTGCGCTGCCCCGCGCACCCCGTGGCCCACGCCCTGCTGCTGGCCTGCGCAGCAGCGGGCGATGGCAAAGACGCCGGTGGCCCGCCCGTGTGGGGTGTTGCAGCCCCCAGCGCCAACCGTTTTGGCCGCGTGAGCCCCACCACCGCCCAGCACGTACAGGACGAGCTGGGTGCCGAGCTGCTGGTGCTGGACGGCGGGCCCTGCGATGTGGGCATTGAAAGCACCATCGTGGACTGCACGCGCGGTGTGCCTGTGCTGTTGCGGCCCGGCGCCATCACCCGAGCGCAGATTGCAGCGGCTTGCGGTGTGCCTCCACTGTCCAAGGAAGACCTGCCCACGGCCACACCCCGCGCTTCGGGCACGCTGGAGGCCCACTACGCCCCCAGCGCCAAGGTGCGGCTGATGGATGCCAAGGCGCTGCAGACCAGCCTGGACCTGCTGGGCGCCGAGGCCGCCCACATCGCGGTCTATGCCCGCGCTGCACTGCGCACCCAGTCCTCCAAGCTGGTCATGCGGCGCATGCCCGACGACGCGGCCGCCACGGCGCAGCAGCTGTTCGCCGTGCTGCGCGGGTTTGACGATGAGGGCGTGAAGCTGATCTGGATCGAAGCCCCGCCCGCCAGCCCCGAGTGGGAAGGCGTGCGCGACCGCCTGCAGCGCGCATCCGCAGCCTGACCCGGCACGATGGCGCCGCTTTACATCCGTTGACTTTGCGTCGTTAAACTACCCCCCACTTTTCTGGAGAAATACATGGCAGCAAATTGGATGCGCCGCACCATCATGGTCGCCGCATGTGCGTCGGCCGCGTTGCTCGCGGCCTGCGGTTCCAGCACCACCGAATCGGCCATCTCGCCCCAGCGCTTCATTGCGTTCGGCGACGCCATGAACGATGTGGGGCAAAACGGCTCGCGTTACACCGTCAATGACGGCAGCGTCAACAACTGGACCCTGCAACTGGTCGCCAACTATGGCAAGTCGCTCGCTCCGGTCTCCGCAGGCGGCCTGAGCTATGCCACCGGCAACGCCCGCGTCAGCGCCAAGCCCGACGCGGCTGGTAACGCCAGCACCCGCACCGTCACCGAGCAGATCGACACCTTCCTGACCAGCGGCAGCTTCGCAGCCACCGACGTGGTGATCGTGAGTGGCGGCGTCAGCGACGTGATCGCTGGCATGGCGGCTGTGAACGCAGGCACGCAGACCGAAGATGCCATGGTGGCTGCTGCTCGCAAGGCTGGTGAAGACCTGGCAGCCCAGGTACGCCGCCTGGTGACGGCCGGCGCCAAGTATGTGGTGGTGACCGGCACCTACGACCTGAGCAAGACCCCGTGGGCCAAGACCATCGGCCGCGAGGCCCTGCTGACCAACGCCAGCAGCCGCTTCAACGAAGGCCTGCTCGTGGGCATCGTGGACCTGGGCGCCAACGTGCTGTACGTGGACTCGGCCTATTACGTGAACCTGTACACCAGCGTGCCTGGCAACTATGGCTTCAACAACTCCACGGCGGCGGTGTGCACATCGGTGGACGCCAACAACGGCATCGGCATTGGTGCAGGCCAGGTCAATTCGGCCCTGTGCAACACCTCCACGCTGCTGTCGGGTGCCAGCGCTACCTCGTTCGTGTTTGCCGACACCGTGTACCTCACGCCGTCGGCCCAACGCCAGTTTGGCACCTACGCCTACGACCGCCTGCGCGCGCGCTGGTAAGCCGGCACGCTCCGGGTTCTCCCCAAATAAAAAGGCCGCCCACCGGGCGGCCTTTTTATTTGGGGCGGCGGGTCCGCTCCTTGTGGAGGTCAGAACCGGTACACCACACCCAGCGCCACCACGTTGGGATTGAGCTTGACGTCGATGGTCTGGCCCGTGGACAGCGTGTTACGCGTCTTCACAAAGGTCTTGTAATACGCCACATCCAGCGACCACTGTTCGTTGAGCGCGATGCTCACACCCACCTGTGGCGTCAGACCAAACCGCGACTCGGCACTCAGCGTGGTGGGGCGCGAGGGGTTGCCACCGGTCAGCCCGGTCAGCGCAGCGGTGCCGCGTTCCTTGAAGAACTTGGCGTAGGTCACGCCCAGGCCCACATAGGGGCGCACCCGGGCATTGGCCTCCAGAAAGCGGTACTGCGCGAACACGGTCATGGGCAGCACCTTGACCTCGCCGATCTTGCCCACACCGCCGATGGCCCCCGCACCCATGATGTCGTGCTTGAAGGGCAGCGCCAGGGGCACGTCCACCGCCCAATGGTCGGTGAGCATGTAGGTGATGCCGCCCGCCAGTTGCGTGTCGGCACGCACGTCCACCTTGGTGCCTGTGAAGCTGGGCGCGGACAGGTCGCCGCTGGTGACCTGCGGCGAGATTTGCGTGGCGCCCGCGCGTACCAGCCAGTTGCCTGCGGTTTGCGCCTGGGCACCGCCGGACAGGGTGATCGCCAGGGCGGCCAATGCGCCAGCCAGGGAAGGAGAAATGGTTGTGGTTTGCATGGTGTGTGAACCCTTCAACAGCCGATTACAGCCAGCCAGCGCGGGCCAGCGAACGCGATACCAGCTGGCTGACCAGCTGGTGGCCATACGGCGTGGGGTGGAAGCTGTCGGAGAACGCGTAGGTCTTCCACCAGTCCGCACCACCCGTGGCGCCTGCGGGCGGTGTCTGTGCCGACAGGGCGGCTGCCGTGCAGGTGGGGAAGGTATAGGTGGGCAGGCCGTCAGCACCCAGGCCCGTGATGGGGCATGCGGTGTATTTGGCGTTGGTCAGCCCGAACTGCGCAGGGTTGGCCACCTGGTCGTTGAACGAGGTGTAGAAGTCCACCACCACCACCTTGCTGTTGCCCGCAAAACGTTTGGCCAGCTGGGCGTTGAAGGCTTCGAGCCAGGCCTTGAGCAGGCCCTGCACCTGCGCACTGGCGGCAGCGCCCGCTGACGCCGTGATGCCGCCGAGCACCTGCTGCAGGCGCGGCGTCTTGTCGATGGCAGGCATGTTGAGCACCGCCACACGCTGTGCGCCCTTGCTCAAGGCATTGGCTTCGATCGCGTCGTGGAACTTGTCGGCCAGCGCCACCATGTAGGCGCCACCCACCTGGGCCTGGCCCGTGGCACCGCCCGCGAGGCCTGCGTTCACCGTGGCTGCAGGCAGCAAGGTGGACAGCAGCGCGCCGAAGGCCTTGCCGCCGTCCTTGGAGGCCGACAGGTAGGCACCAATGAGGTCCGCGGCATCGTTGCCACCACCGTCGATCAGCAGCAGGTCGCCCGCGCTGAAGCCGTCGACGCCGGCATCGGTCAGTTGCTTGACGATGGAGACAGGCGACGTGGGTGCCGTGAAGTTGTTGATGCGCCCGCCGCCGATGGCGTAGTTGGTGCAGCCCGCCGCATTGTTGAAGGCACTGCCGGTGAACGCATAGCGGGGGCAGAGCGTGTTGCTGTAGCTGCTGGCCACCAGCTCCGGCCAGATGGGTGTGGACGATGGGCCCGTGGGCGCACTGCCCTGCACCGTGAACTTGAAGCCAAACGTGCCGCTATCGGCAATGCTGTCACCCATGACCTTGACGGTCTTGATGGGCGCCACCGGAGCGGTGTCGGCACCGCCGCCTCCGCACGCCACCAGCAGCGACGCTGCCGCCAGAGAAACCCACAAAGCCTTGCGCTGAAAAACCATCGGTATCACTCCTGTTATCGTAAAAATAGAACGACCGTGCTATTCCTCGCGGATCATATTCGCCAACGCAAAAAAGCCCCACCGGGTAAATACCGGTGGGGCTTAGGGGTGGGGTTCTAAAAGCCTGCGAACCCCTTGGGGGCTTCACGCAGGCATCACAGCCGTCACTTGACGGTGTCGAACACCGCCTTGGCCTGCGCGTGGCAGAACGGCGGCTCGTAGGTGCCGTGGTAGCTGCCGTAGTAGGTGGCAAAAGCTGCCGAGGTGGGGTCGGTGGGTGCCTTGCCGCCAGGACCATAGGTGGCCTGGATGGCAGCGTCCACATCCACCGTGTTCACATTCGTCACACCCCGGCTGTCGAAGTCGGCTTTCATGACGGCCATGTGAACTGCTGGGGGCACGGTGGGGTCGCCTGCGCCACCACACAACATGACGCGCGCCTTGGGGGTCCAGCCCAGCAGGTCGTTCTTTTTGGCGGCCAGATACAGTGGATGGGTGGTGCTGGTCTGCGAACCGGTGATGAACGCCGACTGGAACAGCGCGTCACGCGCCTGGTTAGGCGTGCCCGCAGGCAGCGTGCCCGTGGTCACCAGGGTGGTGTAGTTGAGCGTGGGGTTGGGCAACAGGTTCTCGATGTAGCCGGAGTACGGCGCCTTGAACACATCCTTCACGTCGGTGTAGACGGTGCCATAGACCTTCTGCCAGGCCGTGACGAGGTAGGGCACAAAGAACTGCACACCAGCGATCGCGTCTGGAATGCGCAGCGAACCCGACAGGTTGTAGGGGCCGGCCAAGTGAGCGCCCGCGACCACGTTGAATTCGTTGCCGTAGTCCCGCTCGGCGGCGCGCTGCGCCGCCATGGACGAGTGGCCGCCCTGCGAGTACCCGGTGAACATCACCTTGCCCGACAGCGTGGCGCCCACCGTGCTTGCCGCATTGCGTGCTGCACGCACCGAGTCGATGACCGAGGTGGCTTCCGAATCGGCATGCAGGTAGGGGTGGTAGCTGTAGCCCGACTTGGCAAAGCCCAGGTAGTCGGTGGCCACCACGGCATAGCCCTGCGCGGCGTACATGGCGGCCAGCAGGAAGGTTTCGCTGTCCTGCGGGTTCGCCAGGGTGCGGGGCTTTTGCACATCGGTGCCCTTGGCGTAGGCCACCAGTGGAGCGGCCGTGGTGCATGTGCCGGCGGGCACCAGCATCACGCCCGAGGCGTTGGTGTTCTCGCCGCTCTTGGCACCCACGGTCGCATAGTTCAGAGACACCACCTTCACGTCACATTTGGCCTTGCCGCTGATCGCCTGCAGGCCGCTGCTGGCCGTGGCCGCATCGATCTGCGCCACGGTGAGCGTGGTGAGCGTGGCGGGAGGGTCAATCAACGCGCCGCGCGCCGGGTCGTCAGAGCCACCGCAGGCGACAAGCAGGACCGCTGCAGCGGCCACACAGGTAAGGCGGAAATAGGTCATGGATGGATACCTCGGTCAGTGAAGAACGACGCATCGTGCGCGCACCTGCGCTGCAGCATCCATAGGGGATAACGCGGGAGGCCGCACGCCGCCAGACACCTAGGCGACAGCGCGCCGGGGCCCGCGTGACCGGTCAGTCGGGACGGTGCACGCCGTACAGCACCTTCATCCCCAGGATGGTGCCCGCCAGGGCCAGAGTGATGGCATTGGCCACCACGATGGGCCAGGCTGCCAGCGCCAGGCCGTAGGCCAGCCACAGTGCCACGCCCACCGTGAAAACGCTGTACATGCCCAGCGAGATACCGCTGACGTCGCGGGTGCGAAAAGTGTGCAGGGCCTGGGGCACAAAGCTGCAGGTGGTCAGGCAGGCGGCGAGGTAGCCGATCAGTTCGTGGAGTTGCATGGTGGGGAAGAAGCGAGGCAGCGCCGATTGTTCATTGCTCGCGCGCCGTCCAGTCGATGAGGCTGTCGAGCACCGGCCGCGCCGCGCCCGCATTGGCGTGGTTGACCACGGCCACCAGCACATAGCGACGCCCACTCGCGGCATGCACATAGCCCGCCACAGCCATCACGTCGCGCAGGCTGCCGGTCTTGAGGTGGGCAGTGCCCGCCCGGCTCTGGCTGCGGCGCAGTGTGCCGTCCACACCCGTGATCGGCAGCGACGCCACCAGCTCGGGCATCACAGGTGACACCCAGGCCATCTGCAGCATGCGGGCCAGAGCCTGAGCGGTCAGGCGGGCGTCGCGGCTGAGCCCGGCGCCGTTGTCCACCTGCGGCAGGTCCGCATCGCCCATGCGAGCCTGCCACCACTGGCGCAGCACCTCGCGGGCCCCATCAAACGTGGCCACACCGTTTTTTTGCAACGCCAGGGTCAGCAACACCTGCTGTGCCATCACGTTGTTGCTGTACTTGTTCACATCGCGCACCACCTCGGCCAGCGCGGGGGACGTGACCACAAACGCGGGTTTGAGGCCCGGGGGGACCTTGCCATCGCGCACGCTGCCCGTGAGCTTGCCGCCCAGTTCGCGCCACATGCCCTCCACCGCCCGCGCCGCAAAGCCGCGCGGATCGGCCGCAGCCACCGGCCACACGCGTTCACCACACGCGGCGGGGTACACACCCTGGAACGACACCTTCGAGGGGTCCGACAGCTCTGCTCGCAGGGTGGCACGCCAGTCACCACAGTCTGCGCCCGGCGCCGCCAGCGCCACGGTGGGCTGGCGCTGCACCCCGGCCAAAGGCGGGTCGTACTGGATGCGCGCCAGACCGGCGGCAGCATCGGGCACAAAGGTCATCACCGACGACTTGTAATTCAGCAGCAGGGCGTCGGGTGAGACGTTGTAGGGCCGCAGCGGTTCGCCATCAAACCGCGCCGGGTCCTGGTCCGGCACGTCGAACGCGCTGCGGTCCAGCACGATGTCGCCCACGATGACCTGGATGCCCTGGCCCTGCAGCCGCCGCATTAGCAGCCACAGCCGCTCCATGACCAGCTTGGGGTCGCCCTGGCCCTGGATATACACATTGCCCCGCAGGCTGCCGTCCTGCACTGTGCCCTGCACATACACCGGCGTGTTCCAGACATAGGCGGGGCCCAGCTGTTCCAGCGCTGCATAGGTGGTCACCAGCTTCATCACCGACGCGGGGTTCACAGGCACCTGGGCACGGTGCGCAAGGCGCGGACTGGCCTTGCCAACCGGTTGCGCGTCCACCACCATCACCGACAGGGCCTCGCGGGGGAGCTTGGCGCGGACCAGGGCGGCCTCCACCTCGGGCGGCAGAGGGCCTGCAGCGGGAGCCGCCGTCTGCGCCCCCGCCGAGCCCACCCCGCCCGCAGCCATCAGCCACGCAGCACCCCAACCCACCACACCACGCAGCACACGGCGGCGCCAAAGAGCAGAAACAGACAACATGGCGGGGAGTCTATCGCCCACACACCTGCACCAAGCGCCGCTCTACTCCCAGCGCCAGCACGGCCTGCGGCGGGCGCCGATAATCGCCCGATGCGTTTTTCTCCCCGCACCATCGGCCTGCTGGCGGCCGTGGTCACCGTCACCATCTGGACGGGCTTCATCATCATCGCCCGCGCCTCGGCCCAGCGCACGCTCACCCCGTTCGACATTGCACTGCTGCGCATCGTGGGCGCCAGCCTGGTGCTGCTGCCCTGGGGCTGGTGGATGGTGCGGCGACGTCTGGCGGCACGGGGAGCCTCGGCACCGGCGTCCAGCCTGGCGGGCATCTCGCCCCTGCCCTTGCGCACCACGGCGCTGCTGGGCAGCTTTGGCGGGCTGCTGTACGCGCTGCTGGCCTATTCGGGGTTCTTCCATGCACCGGCCACCCATGCGGCGGTACTCATGCCGGGCAGCCTGCCGCTGTGGACGGCGCTGCTGGCCGCCTGGCTGCTGCGCGACCACATCACGCCGCTGCGCGCCGCCGGCCTGGCGCTGATCGTGGCGGGCGATCTGCTGGTGGGTGGGCGCAGCCTGCTGGCGGCGTTTTCGGGCGGCGATGTCTGGAAGGGCGACCTGCTGTTCATGCTGGCCGCGTCGTCCTGGGCCACCTACAGTGTGCTGGCGCGGCGCTACGCGGTGGACGCGGTGCAGGCCACCATTGCCGTCACGGCGTTTGCCTGCGTGGTGTACCTGCCCAGCTACTCGCTGCTGGTCTCGCTGGGTGCGGTCACCAGTCACCTGGCGCTGGCGCCGTGGAGCGAGATCGCGTTCCAGATGCTGTTCCAGGGCGGTGGCTCCGTGGTGGTCTCAGGCATTGGCTTCACGCGCATGATCCAGCACTACGGCCCCGTGCGATCGACCATGATCACGGCCCTGGTGCCTGGACTGTCGGCGATGGGGGCGGTGATTTTTCTGGACGAGCCGATGCACTGGAACCTGGTGGCTGGCCTGCTGCTGGTCACCGCCGGTATCCTCGTGGGCGTGCTGCGCAAAAGCCAGGCCCCGAAAGCCCCTGCCGCTGCCACCCCCTGAGCCCCATCGCCGAACGCGCCGCCAAAGACCACCACACCCAGCCCATGAATCTGCTCGCCTTTGACACCAGTACCGACACCCTCTCCATTGCCGTGCAGCACGGCGATGGCGTCTGGCAGCACCAAGGGCCCGGGGGGCCGCAGGCCTCGGCGGCACTGATTCCCGCCGTGCGTGCGCTGATGGCGCAAGCGGGCCTGACTTTCGACACGCTGGATGCGGTGGTGTTCGGGCGCGGCCCCGGCTCGTTCACCGGGCTGCGCACCGCCTGTGCCGTGGCCCAGGGTCTGGCCTTTGGTGCCAAGGGCGGGCAAGGTGTGCCGGTCTTGCCCGTAGACACCCTGCTGGCCGTGGCCGAGGAAGCCCGCCATCAGCACGGCTGCACCCAGGTGGTGGCGGTGCTGGATGCGCGCATGGACGAGGTCTACCACGCGCACTGCGAGTGGCTGCCCGCCGAAGCCCGCTGGCAGGCCGACGAAGACTTCGGCCTGGGGGCGCCCGAGTCGGTGCAGCCCCCAACAGGCTGGACGGTGGCTGGCAACGCCCGCGCGCCCTACGGCGACCGGTTGGCGCCTACCGCCCCGCACCTCATGGCCTTGCCTACCGCCGCAGCCCTGCTGCGCCTGGCGCCCGCGCTGATCACCGCCGGCCATGCCGTGGCCGCCAGTGACGCCCTGCCGCGCTATATCCGCGATAAAGTGGCGCAAACCACCGCCGAACGCGCCGCACTGCGTGCCGCCCAGGCAGCGGCAACGCCCTGAGAAGGGGTGAACGAATCCCTCATGAGCGCACTGCCCACCTCCTCCGCATCGCCGTCCGGCGCCAGCCCCACCCGCCCCGAGGCACGCTTCGAGGCCCTGACCCTGGCGCGGCTCGATGCCGTGCTGGCCGTGGAGCAACTCGCCTATTCGCACCCCTGGACCCGCGGCAACTTCACCGACGCCATGGCCTCGGGCTACGAGGCGCAGCTGCTGATGGCGGACGAGCATCTGCTGGGTTACTTTGTGGCCATGATGGGCGTGGATGAGGTGCACCTGCTCAACATCACCGTCACCCCCGAGTACCAGCGCCAGGGCTGGGCCCGCGTGCTGCTGGACGCCCTGGCCCTGTGGTCACGCGGGCGCGGTGCACAATGGCTGTGGCTGGAGGTGCGGGTGAGCAACCTGCGCGCCCAGCAGATCTACCAGACCCACGGATTCCGCCGCGTGGGCGACCGCAAGCGTTACTACCCTGCAGCACACGGACAGCGCGAAGACGCCGTGGTCATGAGCCTGGCTCTCTGACCCCACGCCGCACCCGACCCTGCTGAACCTCTGATGGCCTGTTTTCTTTCTGTATGAGCCTCCACCTCAATGCGCGACAGCGCGCCATGCTGCAAGAAATGGGCGTCACCGTGTGGGGCCCAGCGCCGGCCATGGATGCGCCCCAGCAGCCCCCGGCAAGCGCCCCTGCTGTCGCAGTGGCAGCACCCGTCGTGGCGCCGCCGCGCGCCCAGCCCCAGGCCCCGTCGTCCCCCACGCTTGCCGAGCGCCCCCAGGCGCCGCCGGTCCACACCACCAGCCGCAGCGCACCCCCAGCCATCGCACCTGCAGGCGCAGGCCCGGCCGCGCCCGCCCTGCGCCTGCACCCTGCGCAGGCGCTCTACCCCGCCGCCGACCCGGCGCAAACGCCCGCCGGGCTGGGCCGGGGCTGGCTCATCGTGACCGAGAGCATGACCCCTGCCGAGCCCCTTGGCGGCGACGCGGGCCGTTTGCTCGACAACATGCTGCGGGCCATGCAACTGCACCAACATCCGCGCGTGTTCGTGACTACGCTGGAGCGCTCTGCGCCCGGCACGGAAGCCAGCGCGGACATTCCGGCCACACTGGCCGACACCGTGGACCGCCTGCAGCCCGCCATGGTGTTGGTGCTGGGCCACGTGGCGGCGCGTGCGGCGCTGGGACGCACCGAGCCCCTGGGACGCCTGCGCGCAGGCCCCCATGTGCTGGCCGGGTGCCCGGCGGTGGTGACCTACGACCCCGCCTTTTTGCTGCGCTCACAGGACAACAAGGCCGCCGCCTGGGCCGACCTGTGCCGGGCGCTGGCCATGGTGCGCAGTGCCGAGGGCTGACGCCTGTTGAAAGGCTTCGGCGCCCGCGCCACGCCGCACCAGGCGCCCGCGAGGTCATCGCCCGGTGCCATAATCCGCCGCTTGCCTAATTTTTACGGAGACAGCTCCTTGGAAACCTACCCGAGTTGGTAGCTTTCAGCTCCCGGCGCATTTGACTGCTGTGGGGTTGAAAGCACCCCTACCCCCGCACCGCAGACGCCAAAAAACAAGGGAGTGAGCCCATGCTCAACATCTTTACGCTCGCCAATGGCCGGCTGTTCCAGGAAGAAATCGAGTCCCTGGAAGAGCTGACCAAGTTCCAGCCGATCTGGGTGGACCTGGAAGCCCCCACGCTCGAAGAAAAGCGCTGGATCAAGCAGCACTACGGCCTGTCCATCCCTGAGGATGCGATGGACGAGGACATCGAGGAATCCGCCCGCTTCTACGAGGAAGACAACGGCGAGCTGCACATCCGCAGCGACTTCTTGATCGATGACGACGAAGACCCGCGTTCGGTGCGCGTGGCCTTCATCCTGAACCAGCACAACACCAACTTGAAAAGCCGGGGCGTGCTGTTCTCCATCCACGATGAAGACGTGCCCGTGTTTCGCCTGCTGCGCATGCGCGCGCGCCGCGCGCCCGGACTGATCGAAGACGCCAAGGAAGTGCTGCTCAAGCTGTTCGACGCCGACGCCGAATACTCGGCCGACACGCTGGAGAACATCTACGACGAGCTGGAGGCCGTGAGCAAGCAGGTGCTGGCCGGCGACGTGACTGACACCCGCGCCGGCGAGGTGCTGGCCGCCATCGCCCGCCAGGAAGACTTGAACGGCCGCATCCGCCGCAACGTGATGGACACACGCCGCGCCGTGAGCTTCATGATGCGCTCCAAGATGCTCAACTCCGAGCAGTTCGAGGAAGCCCGCCAGATCCTGCGCGACATCGAGTCGCTGGACAACCACACGGCGTTCCTGTTCGACAAGATCAACTTCTTGATGGACGCCACGGTCGGTTTCATCAACATCAACCAGAACAAGATCATCAAGATCTTCTCGGTGGCCAGCGTGGCGCTGCTGCCGCCCACGCTGATCGCCAGCGTGTACGGCATGAACTTCAAGTTCATGCCCGAACTGGACTGGTCGCTGGGCTACCCGTATGCGCTGGGCCTGATGCTGGCCAGCGCGCTCGGGCCCATGTGGTACTTCCGCAAGCGCGGCTGGCTGAAGTAGCCCCCCTGTGGCGCTGCGCGCCTTCCCCCTGGGGGGGGACGCCTCCAGCGGCCCGGCAAAGCCGGTTCCGCCATGGCGCTGGTAGATACATAGCGCCGGTTGCAGCGCATCGTGGCGAACGGCAAACGGGGTGCAGTGGAGCCCTCTTTAGAGGGAAAATCTGCCGCAAGCGCCAGTGCAATATGCCCCAGCCGCTATCAGTTTTATAGCTTCTGCAGAAACGACAGCACCATGTGCTCGGCGTACCGGCTGGCCACGGTCTGCACGAACTGGGCGAAGTCGCCGTGGGCTTCGTCGTCGGCCCGGTCGGAGATGGTGCGCACAGCGGCAAAGGGCAGGCCGTAATCGTGACAGACCTGGGCGACGGCGGCACCTTCCATTTCCACGGCCAGCACATCGTGCCCGGCAGTGCGCAGGGCGGTGCGCAGGCGCTCAGACTCTTGGGCGGTGGAGACAAAACGGTCCCCGCTGGCCACCAAGCCCTGGTGTGCTCGGTGGGCATCCCCGTGGATGGTTTTCAAGCCCCAGAGGCTGCTTGCGCTAGTGACACATAGGTTGGCAGCTTCTGAAAGCATAGCAACCAGCACAGGGTCGCACGCGAGGCGGCTGCGTGCGTAGCCCGGCAGCTCCCACCGAGGAAACAGCGGCGAGGCATCCATGTCGTGCTGCACATAGTCTTGCGCCACCACCACATCACCCCGGTGCACCCCATCGCCGACCCCGCCCGCGACGCCCGTGAAGACGATGCGCGCCACGCCAAAATGTTCGATCAAGGCCGTGGCTGTGGTGGCAGCCGCCACCTTGCCAATGCCCGACAGCGCCAGCACCACCGGGCGGTTGTGCAGCTCGCCGCGCCAGAACGCCCGGCCTGCGTGCATCAGCCGCTGCGGATGCGCCAGGTGCTGCACCAGCGAGCTTTGTTCTTCGGGCAGCGCACTCAGAATGGCAGTGCTCATGCAGAGGTCCTTGGGGTCATGTCATCGGGTCACAGCACACCCGCGCCAGCATCGCCGCGCGGTCGCAAAAAAGGCGGCCGGAGCCGCCTGGGGATTGTGACGTGCCGGAGACTGCGTCACTTCTTGTCGCGCAGTTCGCGGCGCAAGATTTTGCCCACGGGTGTCTTGGGCAGCTCGGTGCGGAACTCGATCACCCTGGGCTGCTTGTAGCCGGTGAGTTCGTGGCGGCAGAACTCCTTGACCTGCGCTTCGGTGAGCGCCGGGTCCTTCTTCACGATGACGAGCTTGACGGCCTCGCCGGTCTTCTCATCAGGCACGCCCACCACGGCGCATTCGAGCACGCCCGGGCAGTTGGCCACCACTTCTTCGACCTCGTTGGGGTACACGTTGAAGCCGCTGACCAGCACCATGTCTTTCTTACGGTCCACGATCTTGAAGAAGCCGCGCGCATCCATCACGCCGATATCGCCCGACTTGAAGTAGCCGTCCTCGGTCATGACCTTGGCGGTTTCATCGGGACGCTGCCAGTAGCCGGCCATCACTTGCGGGCCCTTGATGGCGATCTCTCCGGGCTCGCCCAGCGTGGTGACCTCGCGGCCCTCATCGTCCAGCAGCTTCATGGAGGTGCTGGGCAGCGGCACGCCGATGGTGCCGGTGTACTCGGTGCTGGTGGTGGGGTTGCAGCTGGCCGAAGGACTGGTCTCCGACAGTCCATAGCCTTCGCAGATGGGGCAGCCTGTCTTTTCGAGCCAGAGCTTGGCCACAGCACCCTGCACCGCCATGCCACCACCCACCGAGACCTTGAGGTTCTTCCAGTTGACGGTGTTGAAGTCCGGGTGGTTGGCCAGGCCGTTGAACAGTGTGTTGACGGCCGGGAAGCTGTGGAAGGTGTGCTTGGACAGCTCCTTGAGCACCGCAGGCAGGTCGCGCGGGTTGGGGATCAGGATGGTCTTACCGCCCGTGCGCATGCTCAGCATCATGTTCACGGTGAACGCGAAGATGTGGTACAGCGGCAGCGCACAGATGCTGGTGGGCTGCTCACCCGCCGGCACCTTCTTCATCACGGGCTCGTTCCAGGCCTCGGACTGCAGCACGTTGGCGATCACGTTGCGGTGCAGCAGCACGGCGCCCTTGCTCACCCCCGTGGTACCGCCGGTGTACTGCAGCAGCGCAATGTCGTCGGGCTTGATGTCGGGCTTCTTGAGCGCGCCGCGCGTGCCCTGGGCAACGGCGTCATTGAAGCGCACTGCCCCCGGCAGGTTGTAGGCGGGCACCATCTTCTTGACGTTGCGCACCACGTAGTTGACCAGCGTGCCCTTGAGCAGGCCCAGCTGGTCACCCATGGCGCACAGCACCACGTGCTTGACGGGCGTGTGCGCAATGCACTGCTCCAGCGTGGTGGCGAAGTTCTCGATGATGACGATGGCCTTGGCGCCCGAATCCTTGAGCTGGTGCTCCAGCTCGCGCGGGGTGTACAGCGGGTTCACGTTGACCACCACAAAACCTGCACGCAGCACGGCCGCCACGGTCACCGGGTACTGGGGCACATTGGGCATCATGATGGCCACGCGGTCGCCCTTGACCAGGCCCAGGCTCTGCAGGTAGGCGGCGAACGCACTGGAGAGCGAATCGGTCTGGGCGTAGGTCACGTCCTTGCCCATGAAGCTGTAGGCCACGCGGTTGGCGTACTTCTTGAACGCCTCGTCCATCAGCGCTACGAGGGAGCTGTACTGCGTGGTGTCGATGTCTGCGGGAACACCTTGTGGGTAGGCGGCCAGCCACGGGCGGTCGGTCATTGGGATTGTCTCCTGGTAGGTTTTATGGGGGTCCGGAAAGCACACCGACGCCTTTCAGCACGGTCGTGCTTTTCTTATAAGGGAATTATGCCCCTCAGCTCTTGAGCGCGGTCAGCACCTCGTCCAGCATTTTCTTGGCATCGCCAAACAGCATGCGGTTGTTGTCCTTGTAGAACAGCGGGTTGTCCACCCCTGCATAGCCCGAGGCCATGGAGCGTTTCATCACGATCGAGGTCTTGGCCTTCCACACTTCGAGCACCGGCATGCCCGCGATAGGGCTGGTCGGATCGTCCAGCGCGCTGGGGTTCACGATGTCGTTGGCGCCAATGACCATGGCCACGTCGGCATCGGGGAAGTCCTCGTTGATCTCGTCCATCTCCATCACGATGTCGTAGGGCACCTTGGCCTCTGCCAGCAGCACGTTCATGTGGCCAGGCATGCGGCCTGCCACCGGGTGGATGGCAAAACGCACATTCACACCCTTCTCGCGCAGGGTCTTGGTGATCTCGTACACCGTGTGCTGGGCCTGGGCCACGGCCATGCCGTAACCAGGCACGATGATCACGCTCTTGGCATCGCGCAGCAGCTCGGCTGTCTCGGCGGAGCTGACGGGCACGGCCTCGCCCTGCGGCTCGGCAGCTTCGCCCTTCTTGGCGGGCGTGCCAGCGCCCGAGCCAAAGCCCCCCGCGATCACGCTGATGAAGTTGCGATTCATCGCGTTGCACATGATGTAACTCAGGATGGCGCCCGAGGAACCCACCAGAGCGCCCGTGACGATCAGCAGATCGTTGGACAACATGAAGCCCGTGGCCGCCGCCGCCCAGCCCGAGTAGCTGTTGAGCATGGACACCACCACCGGCATGTCGGCGCCACCAATGGCCATGACCATGTGGATGCCGAACAGCAGCGCGATCACCGTCATCACCATCAACGGCACCATGCCTTGCTCGACGGTCTCGGCGCGCAGAAACTCGCGGCCGAACCAGATCACGATCAGCAACGCGGCCAGGTTGAGCCAGTGGCGGCCGGGCAGCAGCAGCGGCTTGCCGCCGATCTTGCCGTTGAGCTTGCCGAAGGCGATCAACGAGCCGCTGAACGTGATCGCACCGATCAGGATGCCGACGTAGATCTCCACCTCGTGGATGATCTTTTCCGCGCCCTGCAGCTGGATGGAGGTATCGACGTAGCTGGCAAACCCCACCAAGCAGGCCGCCAGGCCCACCAGGCTGTGCATGAGCGCGACCAGCTCGGGCATCTGGGTCATCTTGACGACCTTGGCGGCATAGAGGCCGATGCCGCCGCCAATCACCAGGGCGCCGACAATCCAGGCCACCCCTGCGGGACTCACGCGCGGGCCAAACACCGTGGCCAGAACGGCCAGTGCCATGCCGACCATGCCGAACAGATTGCCCCGGCGGGAGGTTTCAGGGTTGGAGAGCCCCCCGAGGCTCAGGATGAACAAAATGGCCGCGCCCAGGTAGGCGACGGTGGCGAGACTTTGGGACATGTTGGGTGCTCCTAGTGTTCTTGTTGTTGTGGAGTTACTTGCGGAACATGGCCAGCATGCGGCGCGTGACCGCGAAGCCGCCGAACATGTTGACGGCCGTGAGCACCAGCGCAGCAAAGGCCAGCCAGAGGATGAGCCCGTCAGGCCGCCCATTCACCCCCGCATCGGGCGGTGCAATCTGCACCAGCGCGCCGATGGCGATGATGCTGGAGATGGCGTTGGTCACGCTCATCAGCGGTGTGTGCAGTGCAGGCGTGACGTTCCACACCACCATGTAGCCGATGAAGCAGGCCAGCACAAACACCGTGAAGTGCCCCAGGAAGGCCACGGGCGCATAGGCACCGATGGCCGAGAACAGCACAGCCAGCACGGCGAAGACGATGGTCAGCGTCTTCGCGGACATGGGCGCACCCGTGCCGTGGCCATGGCCCGATTTCTTTTCGACCACTGGCGCAGCGACCTTGGGCGCGGGCGCTGGCGCCTGCTTGAGCGGCGGCGCCGGCCAGGTGATCGCGCCGTCCTTGACCACAGTGAGGCCGCGGATCGCGTCGTCTTCCATGTTGACCACGGCCACGCCGTCCTTGGCCTTGCACAGCTCTTCGGTCAGGCGCAGCAAGTTGGTGGCATACAACGTGGACGACTGCTTGGCCAGGCGCGAGGCCAGGTCGGTGTAGCCCACGATGGTGACGCCGTGGCGCACCACGGCCTCGCCGGGCACGGTGAGCTCGCAGTTGCCGCCTTGCTCGGCGGCCATGTCCACGATCACGCTGCCGGGCTTCATGCTCTGCACCATCTCGGCGGTGATGAGCTTGGGCGCGGGTTTGCCGGGGATCAGCGCGGTGGTGATGATGATGTCCGCGTCCTTGGCCTGCTCGGCGTACATCTTGCGCTGCGCGGCCTGGAAGCCATCGCTCATGACCTTGGCATAGCCGCCGCCGCCCGATCCTTCTTCTTCGTAGTCCACCTTGACGAACTCGCCGCCCAGCGACTTGACCTGGTCGGCCACCTCGGCGCGCGTGTCGTTGGCGCGCACGATGGCGCCCAGGTTGGCAGCGGTGCCGATGGCGGCAAGACCCGCCACGCCAGCGCCTGCAATGAACACCTTGGCGGGCGGCACTTTGCCTGCAGCCGTGATCTGGCCGTTGAAGAAGCGGCCGAAAGCGTTGGCTGCCTCGATCACGGCACGGTAGCCGCTGACCCCGGCGGTGGAGGTGAGCGCGTCCATCTTCTGGGCGCGTGACAGTGTGCGGGGCAGGCAGTCGATGGCCAGTACCGTGGCCTTCTTGGCGGCCAGCTGCTGCATCAGATCGGGGTTCTGGGCGGGCCAGATGAAGTCGATGAGCGTCGTGCCCTCGCGCATCCGCGCCACTTCGTCGCTGCTGGGCGGGCGCACCTTGAAGACGATGTCGGATGCCGCCCACAGTGCCGCAGCGTCGCTGACGATCTCGGCGCCTGCAGCACGGTAGGCATCGTCACTGAAGTTGGCGGCATCCCCAGCCCCGGACTCGACCGTGACGGCAAAGCCCAGCTTGATCAGCTTCTCCACCACATCGGGCACGGTGGCCACGCGCTTTTCGCCAGGGAAGGTTTCCCTGGGCACGCCGATACGCTGCGGCTGCGGGACGGGGCTAGTCTGCATCAGAGGTCTCCTCAAGTTTCGTAATCGTTATGCCAGGCCGCCAGACAGGGAGGGCTTGCGCGCTAAGGCCTGGAGGTGGGTGTTGGGAAGGGGAAGGGCGGGATGGCCAGATGACCGTCCACCATACCGGTGCTCAGGCGCACGGCCTGGGCCAGGTCACGCCCCCACTGCAGTGCGGGTCGTCCGGCCACCAGGAATTCCTCGTTGTTGCGCGTGGTCGGACGCAACAGTCGCTGGTCCACCAGCGCATCGACCTTCACCCAGGCACCCGCCTCCGTGACATAGCGATAGCTCAGATAGGTGTATGGCTGGGTCAGAGTGATCTTGCTGGTGCGGAGCCACTCGACAAGGTCTGGCCGGTTCTTGTCCAGCCACTGGGAACTGCTTCCCCATCGCTTGAGCCGCAGACAGTCTGCGCGCACAGGACTGCCTGCAGCGCCATCCTCTACGGTGACGTCCTGCTGGGTGGGGCAATAACCGATGCCTTGCGGAGAACCACTCAGGTCTCCAGCGCGGTTGGTCTGCACGCGCAACACTGCCAGCCAGTCTCCCTGCGCATTCCGCAAGCCCACATCGCGGGTCTGGAGCGCAATACGCCCCCCGGAGCCTGCAATGGCTTCCTCGGAGGTGCCTAGATCCTGCCACGCTCCCGGTGGCAACACCAGGCGGCCGCGGCCCACGGGGTATTCGGATTGGGGAGGAACAGTGAGGGGCGCGCAGGCCGCCGTGAACACCGTCACAGCCAACACGGGCAAGAGAGGCAGCAGCCGCCGGAACTTTGAAATGGTCAGAGTCATAGAGAAAGGTTCATACGAATTCGCCTTCAATCATCCCACGGCACCCGAGTCCGTCCTTCGACGGCTCCTGCCATGCAACAACCAGCTCGGTGGAGCTGGCGAGAAATGTGTTGAAAGCGCCCTGGTATCGGACACTTCTTGCGGCGCTGCCGGTGGGCAAGCTGACCGCGAGCTTACATGAAGAAAATCTTGTCGCTGTCGCCTTTGTCTCCTGTAGAGGGAACTCCCCAGTCCGGGGATGCATGCAGGCAAAAAAAAAGCCTGGCAGCACAACGCAGCCAGGCTAGGCAGCGGCCCCGCAGGGCCCGGTGCCAACGATCAGTTCACCACTTGCGCCAGTGCACCCGAGGCGTACTGGGCGGCCACGGCCTGCAGGCTCAGGCCCTTGATCTTGCTGCCCTGGCCTTCGCAGCCGAACTCCAGGTAACGCTGCTTGCAGACCTGCTTGGCCGCTTCGCGGGCGGGCTTGAGCCATTCGCGGGCGTCGAACTTGTCGGGGTTCTCGAACAGGAACTTGCGCACCGCACCGGTCATGGCCAGGCGGATGTCAGTGTCGATGTTGATCTTGCGCACGCCGTGCTTGATAGCTTCCTGGATTTCTTCGACGGGCACGCCGTAGGTTTCCTTCATCTTGCCGCCGTACTGGTTGATGATGGCCAGGAGCTCGGCAGGCACCGACGAGGAACCATGCATCACCAAGTGGGTGTTGGGGATGCGCCGGTGGATTTCCTTGACACGGCTGATGGCCAGGATGTCGCCCGTGGGCTTGCGGCTGAACTTGTAGGCGCCGTGGCTGGTGCCGATGGCAATGGCCAAGGCGTCGAGTTGCGTGGCCTTCACGAACACGGCGGCTTCTTCGGGATCGGTCAGCATCTGGCTGTGGTCGAGCTTGCCGACCGCACCAATGCCGTCTTCCTCACCGGCATCCCCGGTTTCGAGGTTGCCCAGGCAGCCCAGTTCGCCTTCGACCGTTACGCCCACCTTGTGCGCCATGTCCACCACCTTGCGCGTCACCTCGACGTTGTAGTCGAAGGACGAAGGGGTCTTGCCGTCTTCCATCAGCGAGCCGTCCATCATCACCGAGCCAAAGCCCAGGTCGATGGCGCCCTGGCAGATCTTGGGCGAAGTGCCGTGGTCCTGGTGCATGACCAGCGGGATGTGGGGGAACGCCTCGACCGCAGCCTGGATCAGGTGCTTGATGAAAGGCTCGCCCGCGTACTTGCGCGCGCCAGCGCTGGCCTGCAAGATGACCGGAGCACCCACTTCGTCCGCAGCGGCCATCACGGCCTGCACCTGCTCCAGGTTGTTGACGTTGAAAGCGGGAATACCGTAGCTGTGGGCGGCGGCATGGTCGAGCAGTTCGCGCATCGAAACGAGGGGCATGGTCGTGGGGTCCGTGGTGGGTTGAAGAAGCAGGGGCAAGGCGCTGTAACGCCTGGCGATGCGGTGGTAACCGCTTGGTAACTCCCAATTTTAACCGGGGGACGCCGCCGAGGGCGATGGCAAATCCAACCGGTAGCAGGTGGTAAAGGGCGCCGGCGCCGGCGCTGCGCCAAAGTGCCCCCCATGGATGTCCGCCACGCGGCGCAGGATTTCGTGCCCCAGATGCAGGCTGTCGACCGCCGCCGTCCGCCCCGCTGCGCCGCCTGCTTGCTGGCGCGCACCGTCGTCACACACCTGCAGCCACGCGCCGCCGGAGTCGGCAGTGCCCAGCTGGACGGCGATCTGGGTGCCCTCGGGCGTGTGCTTGAGCGCGTTTTCCACCAGATTGCGCACTGCAATGTCCAGCAGCACCGCATGGCCGGGCACGATCAGCGCGGTCGGTGCGGACAGGCCGAGGTCGTCGCCCCGCTTCCACGCTGCCTGGGCATAGTCGGCGCACACCGA
This sequence comes from Acidovorax sp. 107, assembly GCF_003058055.1. Lineage (NCBI taxonomy): Bacteria > Pseudomonadati > Pseudomonadota > Betaproteobacteria > Burkholderiales > Comamonadaceae > Acidovorax > Acidovorax sp. 107. The sequence continues at coordinate 2,888,877 of NZ_QBTZ01000001.1, forward strand.
CCGGGCCAGGGCGCTCAGGTCCACGGGCGCCTTGGCTTCGTGCAGCTCTGCCCGGCTGGCGCGGGCCAGGGCCAGCAACTGGTTGAGCACATGGCCCGCACGCAAGGCGTCCTGGCCGATGCGCGCCAGCGCCTGGGCCCGGGCCTCTTCCGTCAGCTCCCCCGCCAGGGCGCTGGCCTGCAGGGCAATGGAGGATAGCGGAGTACGCAACTCGTGCGCCACCTCGTTGGCCAGCCGGCGCTCGCGCACCATGGCGACCTGCTGGCGATCCAGCAAGGTGTTGATCGACGCCACCACCGACTCGAACTCGCTCCAGGCATGGCGCGAGGCCAGGCGCTGGGTACTGGCCGGGTCCAGCGCCGCCACATCCGCAGACAGCGCATACAACGGCCGCAGGCCGCGCCACAGCGCCAGCCCCAGGGCCAGCGACACCACGGGCAGCAGCCACAGGCCGGGCTCGATGAGCTGTCCGGCAATGTCATCGGCCAGCTCGTCCCGCTCGCGCAGCTCCAGCATCACCATGATCTTGCGGGTACGCCCGGCATCCCACTGCGAAAAGCTGCGCCAGGCCACCTTGTCGGGTCCAAGCGTGAGGTCGGCAAACCCCTCTGCGTCGCTGAAGGGCGGTTCGGGCACCGAGCCAGTGAGGACCAGCAACCGCCCCTGTGCATCCCACTGCACCACGCTGATGCTCTGCTGGTAGTCGTGCGACTTGAGCCAGGGGGTGGGGGTGCGCTCGGTCCGCCGCGGGCCCTCCATCGCCTCGGTCGCCCGCAGGTTGAGCAGCAGGGCGGCCACGCTGGCCAGGTGCCCGTCGGTCAGTTCGTCGGCCTCGTGCACGCCAGTCTGGTAGCCAATGAAGACGAAACTGCCCCAGACGATGGCCAGCGCGCCCAGCGACCACATCAGTAGCTGCCGGGTCAGCGAAGAGCGGCGCGCAGCGGCGGGAGCGTTCACGCGGGCGTCTCCTGCGGCATGAAGTAACCCACCCCGCGCATTGTCTGGATGCAGGCGCTGCCCAGCTTGCGACGCAGGTGGTGGATATGGACCTCGACCGCATTGCTCTCCACGGCAGCATCCCAGCTGTACAGGCGTTCCTCGATCTGCTGGCGTGACAGCACCCGGCCCCGCGCCTCCAGCAGCACCAGCAGCACCGAAAACTCGCGCGGAGACATCTCCACGGGCTTGCCTTGCTGGCGCACCGTGCGGGTCGCGGGGTCCAGCTCGATATCGCCCAGGCGGATGGTGGGAGAGGCCCGGCCCACCGCGCGGCGCAGCAACGCCCGCAGGCGCGCATCCAGTTCGTCCACGTCAAAGGGCTTGGTCAGGTAGTCGTCCGCGCCCTGATCCAGCCCCGCGATGCGCTGCTGCACCTGGTCGCGCGCCGTGACGATCAACACCGGGGTGGAGGGGTCCGGCAGGACAGCCGAAGCGGCCCCCGTTACGGGGGGACTCAGGCGCAGGCGCCGCAGCAGTTCGCTGCCGTCACCGTCCACCAGCCCCAGGTCCAGCAGCACGGCATCAAACCGCTCGGCGCGCAGGGCGCTCCAGGCGCTGGCGACGCCGTCACTGACATCCACCGCATAGCCACGCTGCTGGAGGTTGCTGCGCAGGCCGCTGGCTATGCCCGCATCGTCTTCGACCACGAGTATTCGCATGCAGGCATTGTCGCAGCCTGTCAGGACCGAGCGGGGCAGGGGCAATCGCTGCTTTAAGACGGCGTTAAGTACGGCCGCCTATCTTTCGGCACATGCAGCATTCGCCCGTCACGCCGTCCGCCACTCCCATCGCGCCGCCCTCTCCCACCCATCGCCATGCGCTGCTTTTCTGGACCCTGGGGGCATTGGCCTGTGTCGTGGCCTGGGATGCTGCAGGGCAAGACCTCGCGTTTGCCCAGGTGTTTGGCTCATCCAACGGGTTTCCGATGCGAGACCAGTGGTTTTTTGTGCAGGTGTTGCACGAAGGAGCCCGCCGCCTGGGATGGCTGCTGGTGCTGCTGCTGGCGCTGAGCGTGTGGTGGCCCCGAGGCTTTCTGCGCAAGCTGGACGCCAGCGAGCGCCTGCAGATGGCCGTGAGCGCCCTGCTCTCGCTGGCCGTGGTCAGCATCACCAAAAACCTCAGCGCCACCAGTTGCCCCTGGGACCTGGCGCAGTTCGGCGGTGTGGCGCGCCATGTGTCGCACTGGGCGCTGGGCGTGCTCGATGGCGGCAGCGGCCGCTGCTTTCCGGCAGGCCATGCCTCTGCCGGGTTCGCGTTTTTAGGAGGCTACTTTGCACTGCGCCACAAGGCGCCCTCAGCCGCGCGCTGGTGGCTGGCGGGCTCGCTGCTGGCCGGGTTTGTATTGGGTGCGGCACAGCAGGTGCGAGGCGCGCACTTCATGAGCCATACGCTGTGGACCGCTTGGCTGTGCTGGGCCACGGGCTGGCTCTGCGATCTGGCGGCCACGGCGTTGCGCCCCCGCTTTCCGAATTTCGCGAGCACCACCCCGCCACCGGACGGCTCCCATGCTTGAACTCGATCTGGTCTTGTTTCAGGCCCTCAATGCAGACGCCGCCACCTTGCCTGCCGTGGTGACGGTGGCACGGTGGGTGTCTCAGCAACTGCCCACCGCCATGGGCGGCCTGCTGCTTGGCAGCCTGGTGCTGGGCAATGCAGAGCAGCGGCGCTCGCTCGCGCTGGCGCTGGCATCCATGGCCCTGGCATGGATCGGCGTACAGCTGTTGCGGCTGGCTTTTCCCATGCCCCGGCCTGCGCAGCTGGGCCTGGGCATCCAGTGGATTGAACACGCTGCGCGTGCGGGTTTTCCCAGCATGCATGTGGCCGGGGCGGCCGCGCTGGCGGCAAGTCTGCTCCTGCGGCCGATTACGGGACTGACCTGGCTGACCTGGCTGGCCGCCGTCGTGACGGCGGCCATGCTGTGGAGCCGCGTCTGCCTGGGCGTGCACTTCCCGTCCGACGTGCTGGCCGGCCTGCTCACCGGTGGACTGGCGGCTGCGGCCATCCACGCACTGGCGGCGCGGGCGCCGCGCCTGCAAGCCCTGCTGCACAAATCGCCACAAGGCAACGCACACTGACCGCCGTCCGGCGCTCCCTGACCCCTCTCCGAGGCGCTGCCCCGGAATAGGGAGGGGGCCACCGACCTCGCTGGTCAGCTGGCGACGCAGATTTTCAGCATGTTCGTGCCGCCCGGCGCACCCATGGGCTCGCCGCAAGTGATGGCGTATACATCGCCCTTTTGCACGATGTTGCGGCTCTTGAGGTGGCGCTCGGCCTGGTCCAGCGCAGTGTCGCGGTCGGCACTGGTGTCCATGAGCAAGGGACGCACGTTGCGGTACATGGCCATCTTGCGTTGTGTGGCCACCTTGGGGGTGAGCGCGTAGATGGGGATGCGGATGCTGTGGCGGCTCATCCACAGCGCCGTGGCCCCGCTGTCGGTCATGGCCACGATGGCCTTGGCGCCCAGGTGGTGGGCCGTGAACAGCGCGCCCATGGCGATGGACTGGTCGATGCGGCCAAAGGTCTGGCCGGTGAAGTCGGCATCCAGCTGGTGGTCTTCAGCCGCTTCGGCAGCCGCACAGATGGTGGCCATCTCTTCCACGGTTTCGAGCGGGTAGCGGCCAGCGGCCGTTTCGGCGCTCAGCATCACGGCGTCGGTGCCGTCGAGCACGGCGTTGGCCACGTCACTTACCTCGGCGCGCGTGGGCACGGGGTTGGTGATCATGCTTTCCATCATCTGCGTGGCGGTGATGACGACCTTGTCCAGATCGCGCGCCATGCGGATCATTTTCTTTTGCAGCGCGGGCACGGCCGCATTGCCCACTTCCACCGCCAGGTCGCCGCGCGCCACCATGATGCCGTCGCTCACGCGCAGGATGGCCTCCAGGTGCGGGATGGCCTCGGCGCGTTCGATCTTGGCGATCAGGCCCGGCTTGTGGCGGTACTCGGACGCGGCCACGTTGCACAGCTGACGCGCCATTTCCATGTCGGTCGCGTTCTTGGGGAAGCTCACCGCCACATAGTCGGCCTGGAAGCTCATGGCCGTGCGGATGTCTTCCATGTCCTTGGCCGTGAGGGCCGGCGCCGTCAGGCCGCCGCCCTTCTTGTTGATGCCCTTGTTATTCGACAGCTCGCCGCCCACCTTGACAGTGGTGTGCACTTCTTCGCCGCGCACCGCATCCACGGTGAGCACGATCAGGCCATCATTGAGCAGCAACAGGTCGCCCGCCTTCACATCGCGCGGCAGTTCCTTGTAGTCCAGCCCCACGCCATTGATGTCGCCCAACTCGGTGCGCGAGGCATCGAGCACGAACTTGGCGCCCGGCTCCAGCTGCACCTTGCCCTCGGCAAACTTGCCCACGCGGATCTTGGGGCCCTGCAGGTCGGCCATGATGGCCACTTCGCGGCCCGCACGCTGGGCGGCAGCACGCACCGTGGCAGCGCGGTCGATATGGTCCTGTGCCTTGCCGTGGCTGAAGTTCAGCCGCACCACGTTCACCCCCGCTCGGATCATCGCCTCCAGCAGCGCCGGGTCGCTCGACGCAGGACCCAGGGTGGCAACAATCTTGGTGGCGCGGCGGGTAGGCATGGACATGTCTCTTTTCTCTCGGTCGTTGGGGATGTAATCGAGTTTCAATTCTCACACGAAGCGGTTACATGCGAGTTACCCGCGCAGCAGCAACACGGCTCAGTGCTTCAGAGCAGCGGGGATGACAACAGATGTGCCAGCACATGCGCAATGATCGCGGCCTCCAGGCCGTGGCGCGCAAACAGCCAGCCCGCCACCAGGCCAAAAACTGTATTGCCCACCAGGACGAACGCCACCACCGGCGCGGTCAACACCCCGGCCAACGCCTGCGCGGCAGGCAGGTGCCCCACGGCAAACAACACGGCGCTCAACAGCACCGCCCCAGCCACCAGCCCCTTGCCTGGGCGCCCCTGACCACGCTGCAACAGGCGCCAGCCCAGCCACAACAGCAGGGTCATCACGCCCCAACGCACCAGTAGCTCTTCGGTGATGCCGCCGTAGAGCAGCTTGACCACCAGCGGCATGGCACTGGCAGGATCGGACGGCTGCAGCGCCGTGGGCGCCAGCCGGGACAGCACCCATAGCCACGCAGCGCCCGCCACGCCACTGCAGACTCCGGGCACAAGTTGGGTACGCAGCGCGGGGCCCATGGGTCTGCCTGTCAACCAGGCAGACACTGCGGGCGCCTGCAGGCCCACGCGGGGCGCCAGCCACACCCCGAGTGCCACGGCCAGCGCCAGGAGCACCGCCGTCTGTAACCCGCTAAGCAAAAGCACGGCCTCTGGCGGCAGCGGCAGCAGGGCGGCATTGGCCTTCAAGGTGGGCAGCAGCGTCCAGACCACCGCCACCACGCCGGGCATGCCCAGCAGCCACAGCGCGCCGCCCAGCCGCCACTTGCCGGGCTGAGTCGGCGCATGGGCCGCATCGGCTCCGGCAGCGTTGTCCACGGCCATGGTGTTGCCCACGTTCAGGCGCGCATCAGCGCCTCGATCTCGTCGGCCTTCACCGGCACGCCGCGCGTGATCAGCTCACAACCCGTCTCGGTGACGATGGCATCGTCTTCGATGCGGATGCCGATGTTATGGAACTGCTCAGGCACCCCTTCGGCGGGACGCACGTAGATGCCGGGCTCGATGGTCAGCACCATGCCGGGCCGCAGGATACGGCTGGGGCGGTTGGTGATGGTTTCACCCGAGAGCGGGTCTTTGCGTTCGCTGGTCTGGCCCACCTCGCCGGGCTCCACATAGCTGCCGCAGTCGTGCACATCCATGCCCAGCCAGTGGCTGGTGCGGTGCATGTAGAACTGGAAGTAGGCACGTTTGTCGATCACGTCCTGTGCGGTGCCCACCTTGTTCTTGTCGAGCAGGCCCAGGTCCAGCATGCCCTGGGCCAGCACGGCCACCGTGGCGTCGTGCGGGTCGTTGAAACGCGCGCCCGCCTTGGTGGCCGCCACGGCCGCATCCTGGCTGGCCAGCACCAGGTCGTACAGCGCGCGCTGCGGGCCGGTGAACTTGCCGTTGGCCGGGAAGGTGCGGGTGATGTCGCTGGCGTAGCTGTCCAGCTCGCAGCCTGCGTCGATCAGCACCAGCTCGCCATCGCGCACAGGCGCTGCATCGGCACGGTAGTGCAGCACGCAGGCATTCGCACCCGCTGCCACGATGGAGCTGTAGGCCGGGTACTGCGAGCCCGCGTCGCGGAACGCATGCAGCAGCTCGGCATCCAGGTGGTATTCGCGCACATCCTCCCCGGCGCGCAGCATGCGGGCCGAGCGCTGCATGGCGCGGATGTGAGCCTGCGCACTGATGGCGCTGGCGCGGCGCATGATGTCCTGCTCGTGCGCGTCCTTGAACAGGCGCATCTCGTCGAGCAAGGTGCACAGGTCGTTTTGCTCGGCAGGGCAGATGGCGCCGTAGCGCACCCGCCCGCGCACCACATTGAGCCAGCCCTCCACGCGCGCGGCCAGGCCGCTGTGGGTGGCAAACGGGTACCAGACGCAGGCCGTGTTTTCAAGCAGGCGCGGCAGCTTGCTGTCCAGCTCGGCCATCGAATGCGCGGCGTCCACGCCCAAGGCTGCGGACGCAGCGGCCGGGCCCAGGCGGTAGCCGTCCCAGATCTCGCGCTCCAGGTCTTTGGGCTGGCAGAACAGCGTGCTACGGCCATCCGCCGCCACAACCAGACAGGCACCGGGCTCGGTGAAGCCGGTCAGGTAATAGAAGTAGCTGTCGTGGCGGAACAGAAAGTCGCTGTCCCGGTTGCGTGGACGCTCCAGCGCCGTGGGGATGATGGCAATGCCCCCGGGGCCCAGCTGGGCAGCCAGGTGCGCGCGGCGCTGGGCATAGACGGAGGCAGGCACGGTGGTGTTCATGGCGCGTCGAGAGAAAGGGTGTTGAGTTCGGCCAGCCGCTCGGGCGTGCCCACATCGGTCCAGCGGCCGGTGTAGAGCTGCGCACTGACGCGGCCATTGTCCATGGCCCGGCGAAGCAGGGGCGCCAGCGGGGCTTTGATGCCGCCCGGGTTGCCCGGTGGAATGTCGCACCAGGGCAGCGCAAACAGCTCGGCGCGCAGCAGGGCGATGGTGCTGTAGGTGTAGCGCGGGGCGGGGTCGGCGGCGGGCAGATTCAGCGCCAAGCCGTCGGCCGACAGGCCAAAGTCGCCGCGCGGGTTGTGGGCGGGGTTGGGCACCAGCCACAGGTGGGCCAGATAGTCACTGGCCTCAAAGGCCGCTACCGCGGCGCTGTCGAACACGAAGTCGGGCGCAAACACATCGCCCGCCGCCAGCCAGAACACCGGCCCCAGCTGGGGCAGCGCGCGCGCAATGCCCCCGGCAGTTTCCAGCGCGCCACCAAAGTCCACCCCCTCGTGAGAGTATGAAATTGATAGCTGTTCAGGCATATTTTTCCTGCACTTGGAGGCAAAAACGCTGGGAAAATACCCGCTGATCTGCCCACCCAACCATGCGGTGTTGATCACCGCCCTCTCGACACCCGCATCCAGCAAGGCCTGTAGGTGCCACTGCAGCAGCGGCTG